>DAOUMU010000102.1:0-57880 GCA_034409055.1 Anaerolineae bacterium | reverse complement strand
TTGCGTAACAAAACAGGTGAAAGAAGATTCTCGGTCCAATAAATAGGGCAAATTCGCCACATAGTAAAGTTGCAAAATTAGAGTTCTCGGACGATTTCTCGGTTCGTTGCACATAACTTACGCTAGTAGCTGTCACCAGAGGTACAGCCAACGGCGTTGTCAGCGTGACGGTAAAATTTCCACCTGCGTCGGCGGTTGCGCTAGCAATGAACTTTTGACCCTCAAAGAACGGATCGGTGAATAACTCAACGGTTGCCCCTGGCTGAGCCTGACCCCGAATGGTCGTGCTGGTGACGGTCATAATGGTCGGCGGCGCGAGTTCGCCGTTGCCGCCGTCCACACTGTTGATCCCCATATCTTCGTTGGCCGTGATACTGTTCTGGGTAATCTTGTTGCTCAGCGTGGTAGCACCTTCCACGCGGACCCCATCCCGGCCATTGTAGGTAATCTTATTACCCGGCCCGATGATATTACCCTGCGCGCCAACCCGGATGATGATGCCATTAAGGTTATTGCCCAGATTGAGGGACCCGCTGACATCCGTCCCGATGCTGTTGCTAATGACAATGGTGCTCGTCGCCGGCCCTGAGATGGTGATACCGTGGTCGTCGTTGGTAGCGATGACATTACCCTGGATCAGCGTATTGCTTGGCCCGTCCTTGATAGAAATGCCACTGAAGGTATTGCCGTTGGCTCCCGTCCCCCCGGCATCCGTGCCCAGGAAGTTGCTGAGGATGCGCGTGCCAGTGATATTGCTACCCTGGACACGAATGCCGTGGTGACCGTTCCCGCCGATAACGTTGCCCTCAATCGTGGTATTTTCCGAACCGGGGTCAACCTCAATACCATCCTTCTCGAAATTCACAATTTGCAGCTTACGAATGGTCACATCCTCGGCGTCTATGAGCAGACCGTCGGTATCTCCCGCCCCACTACCGTCGAGGATGACACCAGCTCCGCTGCCATCAATGGTCAGACCATCGGTGATAATTTTGGGCAGGGGGCTGAACAAGGCGATAGTCACCGGGTTGCCCGGTGGGAAGGTAGTTAAGTTGAAGGTGATTGTATCGTTGATGTTGGCATCGAGTAGCGCCTGGCGCAAGCTGCCCTCGCCGCTGTCGTTATTGTTGGTCACGCTAATGATACCGGCCTGAGCCGAAAAAGAGAGTACCAGAAGCAGACCCATTGTCAAGAAAAGAGACATTGCTACCAAAAGCATGAGCTTGGCCAATAGTTTCATTTTGATACCTTCAGAGATTTCTACGACCTCAAGGTTGGGGCAGGCGAATAAAAAATCCACGGTCGGGCCGGTTCCCTGGGGAGTCAATGTCGGTATCGCCTGCTACCCCCAGAGCTTCACGCAGGGATCTGGCCAGCCGCACGCTACAAGTTGCCAGACCGCTATCCAAGCCCAACGTGACATTTTCAACGGTCCTACCGGTGTCAAGCACAGTGACGCTGACCGTGGTCCCAGCCGGGACTCCGAAGGCATTGTACTCTGCCTGTCTGAGGAAGATGGTGTTCGTGTCCTGTCCCGACTTGATCATACAGACTTTGCCATAGAAATCAGGGGGCTTTTTAATTGTGGACGGCGATGTTGAGGTGATATCAAATTGGCGGTCAGGGCGTTGGGATTCAGACTGGATAGCAGTATCAGCATCTATGCCTAGAGCTTCGCGAAGTGGCTTAGCCAGCCGCACACTGCAAATCTCCAGGTTACTATCCAGAGCCAGTGTCACGTTTCCGACGCTTTCTCCAGTGTCGCGTACGGTCACTGTGACCTTCGTTCCAATCGGTAATCCCAGTGCATCGAATTCGGTCTGCCGGAGGAAAATGGTGTTGGTATCCCCGCCGCTCTTGATCTGACACACTTTGCCTGCAAAGTCGGGTGTTGGGGTAGGTGTATCGACTGGGATCGCGACGACATTAAAGCTGAGGTGCTCAACAGTTGTGCCGCCATCGCTGTTGGCTTCCAGCGTGACGATGTCCACACCCTCGGTATCAGGAGCAGTGTAGATGACCGCCGAACCTTCAGATGGCGACAATGTTCCATTGACTGCACTCCACTGAAGCTGGACGTTCTGGTCATCGGTTTCCACAACAAAGGCGATTTCCTGTCCTATCTCCACATCGGACACATTGGGTGTCCACGTCACTGTTACATCAGGCGGTACAGGGATGTCTGTTGGTGATGGCGCCGCTGGCGTGGGTGGAGGTAGGAGAGTGTTCGTTGGTGGTAGTGGGGTTAGCGTGGGTGTATCGGTGGGGAGTGGGGGCGGAACGGGAGTGGATGTTGGGTTACAACCAGATAGAACAACAGTCACCAAGGAGAAGATGATGAAGCATTGCACTATACCAAGAGCGTGTTTCTCAAACATAACTCTCTCCTTGCCGATCTCCTAGTCGGATAAACCCAGAACTCGGCGGGGATTATCCCAATAAATTTTCCTAAGGGTCTCTTCCGGCAAGTCTAGCCCAAACAGTTGGACATCTTCGAGGGCAAAGGCCCCTTTTGGGATATCTTGAAATGTATCTTTCATAGCGGGATCATACGTACTCCCTGTTTCCAAAAGATAAAGGTCGTAAGAAGTGCGCTGCTTAATAAAATCTGCCGTTTTGGTCTGTGGATCGTCAATGATCAGGTCGGCCCCCCAGAGGATACGGTTCTCGTACCCCAGAATAAAATTCCTGTAATCATCGCGATGCATACTGATGTCCGCCAGATAGCGATCCAGAGCCCCACCCATACTTAGGTCTGTGTACAGATTGCTGTAAGTATCCAGAAGCTGCGCGCAAAATTCAAAGGGTGGGACGTCTTTACAGTAATGAGCGGCTACAAATGGAACGTCGGGGAAAGCCTCGAGTATGTCCTCAAATTGACGCTGAAGTTCAGGGAATTTTCTCATATTAATGTGAATGACAACGGGTACGTGATGCTCTTCTGCAATTTTGTAAACCCGCATCATAGTTGGGCTGTCTAGGGGATTCTCCGGTTCGTAGAAGTCCGGATGCCCACCAATCAACTTCAACCCACGACCGCCTTTTTCGAGACAATCTTCGAAGATAGCTGGAGCTTCAGGATCACCTTCATCTACGGTGCAGAAAGCGATGATTTGCTCCGAATATAACCCTTGAAGACGTAATAACTCTTCCATATTCTCGTCGTAGCCGCCATTATCTGGGCCGAGACCAGTCGGGAAGAAGACCACCTTTTGAATACCAAGGGGTTCCATAGCCTTGAAATAAGCTCCGATGTCTCCACAAACTCTGTAATGCTCGTGGGAGGAGATTTTCTGGAGCTGGGGTAGTACGTCGTCCGGCGATTCCGGTACAAACCCGATACTGTTCTTGAGTAACCTCAGTCGATAGGTTGCTTCTACCAAATCTTCCAGTGATGACCAGGAAGTCGAGGTTGACGATTCCTCTTCTTCCTCCTCCTCCTCTTCTTCCCCCACTCTCTCAGTTGGGCTAGCCTCTTCCTCTTCCCCCATACTTTCAGTTAGCCTAGTTTGAAACTTGTCCACGATGAAATCCACGTCTGACGAAGTGAGTGTAAGTGCAATGTCCACTGGCACATCATAGGCAGGGTCCAAATTCTGAAGCTTCGATCTCACAATTTCAATTGTTGTCCACCACCACCATATAGCCAGCACCGCTAGGATCAGCACTCCAAACAGCCCAACGATCCAGCGCAGACGGACGCGCGCCAATTTTTTCTTGGCTTCGGCCCGTTCTTGTTCTAGTTTCTTCTCAGCCTTGGTCCGTTCTTGTTCTAGTTTCTTCTTAGCCTCGGCCCGTTCTTGTTCCAATACGAACCGCACCCGCCAGTCTCGGATGGCTGGAGCCAGCACGTCGTGGAAAATCTCATAACGCTCCCCGACAAGTGGGCGCAGAATGCGGGTTTCTGCATTGGAGAGTTTATCTAGCACGGGAGAGAGCTCTCTTTGCTCATCAAGGCTAGTGTACTTGGCTAGATCGGAAACAGTATGGGCGATCTTGGTGCCAGATGGCGTGACCAGATGGTGAAAGACAAGCGCTGCGATATCTTGCTCCTCTGGTGCAAGCTTTCTCATTGCCTCGTCCAAATGCCTTCCAACGATCCCTTCCGCCCCGCCTAGATGCTTCAGCGTTTCACACCGCAGGTTCCGCGAACCAGCGCGCATCTCCTCGTTCCATAGACGGGTCATCACCAGTTGCAGGTACGGTGCTTCAATCAGCCCCTCTGTCGAAGGCGGGCTGACCCCGACAACGCCGCGCCCGACTTCGCCAAGTACCTTGACTTGCTTCAACACCTCTTCGACCAGCTCTGGTTCAATGTTGACCTGTTGTTCGTTCGTCACCTGCTCGTTGTACTTATCTTTGGGTCTCTCAATCGCTTCGCGCGCCGCCTTGCGGTCGAGGTGCTCGAGCCGCAAATAATTCCCGAACAGGTTAGGGATGCGCCCCTGAAAACGATCGAGGTGGGCGAGGCTGTCCTCACGGATCGAGAGGAGGAAATTTGCGTCAACCTCATCACGATTGACCGCTCGTGCGAACTCGGCGTCAAAGTTATTGTCAGTTTCCACTATGGAGTGATAGAGAAAATAGTCCTCAAACTGATCAAGGATTATAGTGAGTGTGCTACGCGTCATACGAGCAGCCTGCGCGAGAAAATCGTCCAGCGGCTCATCGTCGGCAGAGAATAATCGTTCTGTGTGTTTCGAAACGGCACTTGCGATCTCGGTCTTGAGCGATGAGAGAAAGGCACGGTCTTGCCACGCTCTGAATACAACAACCATCACGTTCGGCAATTCTTGTAGGAATGGAACGACGCCCGCCTGTAAGACGGAGGTTTTGCCCACGCCGCTTGTGCCGTAGAGAATGGTCAGAGGCGCGGTCACCAAGTTAGCAGCAATCGTCTTTTGGTCTTGCTTACGGCCAAAGAAGTAGTCACGATCCCCTTCAGTATAAGGTTGAAGTCCTTTGTAAGGACAAATCGGTTCAGTTTGGGTCATAGGCCATTCCAGAAATCCCTTTACTCTCAGAAATGGGGGTTTCTCGTTCATAGCATTCGCGTTCGCATCTTGTCGACAAAGTCATCGATTTTCCTATCGTAGAGTTTCACTTGGTATGCCCCCCAAAAAGTCTTCTCTAATTTGGAGGGGTGATCCTGAATTGCCCACGAACGCAGGTCTTCGGATGTTGACATATGTATTTCGTTGCTCGCTGTTTCGACCTTTGAAGAGATGGGTTTGGCCTTGAGATACTTTAGCAACACACGCAGATTCCAATCGTACAGGCCGTAGCCAAGAAACAAGAAACGGCGTCTATGAAGGCGAAACGAAACGGGGACTGGGATGGCTGACTGTCTAGTCATGCAGGCCAGGAACTTCACATGGTCCTCTTCAGTGATGACACAATTAGTGATGACACAATTATTGCACTTTTTCGTCTGGGGATCCACGCCCCCGTGCATCTTATAGATAATTGTATTTGTATCTTCCAGCCAGGGCGGAAATTCGTTTAGCTTGTAGTATTCCGGCTTGTCCGCATCAGATTTCCACCACAAGGCGAAATCAGGCCAATCTTTGCTGTCAGTGGGATGCATAACGAGGTGAAATGGTTTAGATTTCAACTTAAAAGCATGTTCGATCAAGTCGTCGTAATTGGTGGTGATGAGCAATGGCACATCAACAAGGTCAACAAGGTCGGCAAGGAAGTAATGTATTTTGCCTACTTGGGAGCCTCGTTTGAACACCTCCTCGCACAGACAGGAAAGCAGGATTGAACGATCTTCTTCTGCAACGCAGTATGAGGCAACTTGGGCCAAATCATCACGATCGCACGGTACATCTGAGGAAAACTCAATCTTGTCCGCAAGGCAGTGAACAAGTTCATGATCGAACGACGCGCCTGAACCGAGAAATGGCACTACTCTGCCTTTTCTTAATTCGCTCCAAATGATACTATAGTTGGGCTCATCTTTCTCGAGTTCTTTTAGTTCTTTTTGCAATTCCTCAATTTCTGCTTCGATATCCTCTATTTCGGTCAGGATATGGGGGGGGGTATTTAGCCCCATTATTGCTTGTTGCTCTTTGAGCTTCTGCAAACGACGCTGGCAGCCCTTTATCAGTTTCTTTATATCAACTTTGCGTGACATAAGACATCCTCACCTGATTTGCGGTAATATGGACAGCCTGTCAGGATGCTGCAACAACAAACATTAAAATCCATACGTCCCAGCACATAATTGAAAATCCGGATTAGCAATGGGGATTAACTTATCACTTGAATGTAGCGGATGTCGATCCCAGCCCTAACAGGAGACAGGAAATGGTGTCATCACACATGGATAAGGGTGATTGAGTAGCCCGGTTGAATGGATGGGAAAAGGGGGTAATCAAAATGGGAAAATCGTTTATCAGGTTGGCGCGGTTACCTTATGTTATGGAGCGTACAGAGACATTCTGACGGGGATCTGATAATTTCGTTTGATCGTCGCAACTGGATTAAGGTCAAAATGTCTATTAACCCAATATCCACCGTAAAATTGTTACCGCCTATCGACAAGTGACATTTGTCCTGAATTCTTAGTGACAAATGTCACTAATTCCCCTATTACCCCTAAACACAGACGGACAATCCCAAAATTGATGACTTGACCGATGATCTTCTGACCTCCCTTAGTGATCAAGAGCGACATCGGGCATTTCTTCATCCGTGGTCGTCTCTCCAAAGAGAAAGAGAACCTCGGATAGAGAAAAACACGATAGGTGATAACGTGCAGAGCGAAACGGTAGGGGTGGGCATACCGGTGATTTGGCCCCATTTTAGCTTCCTCCTGTCAAAAATACACACGCCGCCCTGGATTGGGCAGCGTGCTTGTGGTAAGGGTAATCGTCGTGTATGCCAGTGGAGGACCTGACCGGTGTTGGTGTGATCCAGGAAGCTCCTAGTTTACCTTGAAAGGAGTTGATTCCAGTGAGTAAATCCAATACTCAAGATGATCGAAGGGCGATTTTCCGCCGCAAGCACCCTTCGATACGCCCTAATAATAGGCTACTCAGGATGCTTGCGGCAGTCAACAGCTTGGGTTAGTTGAATGCATTACCCTTCCAGGGCATATTCAACCGCCGCCACCGCATGAATCAGGGTCGTGTCAAACAGCGGTACCTGGCTGTCCGCCTGGCTGACCAACAGACTGATCTCGGTACAGCCCAGGATAATGCCTTCAGCCCCATTCTTGACGAAATTGTTTATAATGTCAACGTATTGCGCTTTGGAAGCGGGAAGGACCTGGCCCAGGCACAGCTCATCATAAATGATCCGGTGCACCAGTTCCCGTTCTTGCTCAGGGGGGATGATGACCTCTAAGCCGTGCTTCTCGACCAGCCGGCCTCTGTAAAAATCTTCTTCCATAGTGAATTTGGTGCCCAGCAAGCCAATCTTCCTGAGGTTCTGGGCTTTGATTTTGTCGGCGGTGGCGTCGGCAATATGCAGGAGCGAAATATTAATGTGCTGTTGGACCTCATCGGCCATTTTGTGCATGGTATTGGTGCAGATCACGACAAAATCTGCCCCCCCGTTTTCTACATTTTTGGCGGCGTTGATCATCATCTGGGTGGCTTCGGCCCATTGAGCCTGGTGCTGAAGGGTTTCAATTTCGGCGAAATCGACCGAATACATCACGCTTTTGGCTGAATGAAGCCCACCCAGTCTGTCTCGAACAGTTTCATTGATAAGGCGATAGTACTCAATGGATGATTCCCAACTCATACCACCGATAAGACCAATTGTTTTCATCTGTTACTCCTTGATTGTTGTTGGATCAAAGTATAATTGAGAAACTCTAAAAGTTTGGAGTGATTCATGGAGATTCTTCGCTCCCGTTGGTCGCTCAGAATGACATTTAATGATCTTTAAGAAAATAATCGGGTAATAAACTGGCCACCAGAAGCACGGCCCTAAAGTCCCGTGCTGAGAGAGCAAAGCCCTATCGGGCTGGCCAATCAGCCATTTCAGGCCATTTCCAGGGCGTTTTAACGTCCTTGGCTCTTTCAGCGCGACGGCTTCAGCCTCGCGCCTCTGGGCGGATCGATTACCCAATTAATTTTTTAACCTTCATTAAATGTCCAAGTCGGTGCCCGGTCGGTTTAGCGTTTGTTCAATAGCAACCACCCTACAAAACCTCCCACGACCCCGCCAATCAATAAACCGGCCAGGGATAGCTTCAGCAGGAAAGCGCCCAGGAACATACCGAGGAATATGCCCTGGGTCACGCTGGGCGGTAAGCCGCTGATCCTGATATTGCCGAGGATGGCTCCCAGCACGGCGCCCATCACCGCCCCCGAAATGGCAAAGGGGAGACCTCCTCGCAGCAAACCAATCAGGCCAAAACTGATGGCGCTCATGGCTGCACTGCGCAGGACAACCGATTCCGTCAGTTGGGTCATGGTCGGTGGCCTGGCCGCAGTTGGCGGAGGCTTTGGTTGCCTATACCCCTGCCGGTGGTCGTATTGGGCTCGTTTCAAGGGGTCCTTGAGCGTATCATAAGCCTGGTTTAACTCTTTCATCCTGGCTTCGGACCACTGGCGCAAATCCGGGTCGTCGACATTGGTGTCTGGATGATATTTTTTTGACAGCTTATGATACATTTTTCTGATCTCATCGCTAGAGGCATCAGGCTCAACGCCCAAGATGTTGTAGAAATCTTTCATTGAGATTTTTCCCACCTTCCAACGGCTGTAGGCAAAGACATCCCCTATTTTAACCCAATTCGGCTGGAAACCAAACAACCCGTTAAGAAAATGGTTAGATTTAGGGAGTATAATTCAATGGTTATGCCGAAGAAGTGGCCCATCTTTACGCCGGAATGGATTTGGCTAAATTCTACTAATTCCAAAGGAGTTATCACCCTATGTTTTTTAAGAAAAAACGGAACGAACTAAAAGCCACCTACCAGGATAAACTGCCCCCCGGTCAATCCTTGACCATGAAATGGCCGGTGCTGCACGTCGGTTCTATCCCTATCTTTGATCCGGCCACCTGGGATTTTAATATTTGGGGGCTGGTCAAAGCACCCAAACGATTCACCTGGGAGGAGTTTAGTGCCCTGCCGATGGTGGAGCAGGTGTCGGATATGCACTGCGTTACCCGTTGGAGCAAATTCGATAGCCGGTTTGAAGGCATCCCCATAGCCGAGGTGATGAAACAGGTGGAGTTATTACCGGAAGCCAAGTATGTACTGGTCCACGCCGACCCGAATTACACCACCAATCTACCGGTGGAGGAACTGCTGGCCGACGACGTGATGTTTGTCTTAAAATATGAGGGCCAGCCCTTAACTCCCGAGCATGGCTATCCGGTTCGGCTGTTGGTGCCCAAGTTGTACCTGTGGAAAAGTGCCAAGTGGGTGCGGGGTCTGGAGTTTATGGCCGAAGACCGGCCCGGCTTTTGGGAGCAGTACGGCTACCACAACCACGGCGATCCCTGGCAAGAGGAACGTTTTGGTAGCTTTGTGATTAATACTATGCAAAAGATGCGCTCGGGGCGGTAGGGAGCGGTGGGTACTCCCCGCTCCCCGCTTCTTACTCCCTACTCCCTACTCCTTACTCCCTACCCCCTGACTCCCGACCCGGCAAACGGCGCCACACCGCCCGCAGCACCCCTTTGACCCCCTTCTTTGGCGGCAGGGCGGCGATGGCCTGCTCAAGGGCGACCTGGAATGGTTCGGGGATGTTGGGCTGCTTGTCGATCAACCCGGCCAGTTTCTTGAGCTCCTTTTCTGACAGTTTAGGGACATAGCTCGTCAGGCGGGCCAGGCAGGCGGTCTCCTTAACCTCGATCAACGCCTCGACCAGTTCAGGCAGGTCATCCCCGCCGGAAGCGAGATACAGGTCGAGAAAAGTCTCAGCCCGGCCTGGCCTGAGCAGGTTAAAGGGCTCGACCAACTTCAGGCGCAGGGCAATTGTCCCGAATTGACGATACGTCGCTTCATCCACAAGCTCAAGCTGCCGGGGTAATAACTTGCGCGGATTGCTCCAGTAGGCCCAGAACAGGCGGAGCATGACGTGGTCAGTTTGTGCCAACAGGGCGGCCAGGGCCTTGACTTCCTCGCGCGGTGGTTCCCGAAACTGCTGGGCGGCATAGCTGTCGTACAGAATGTCCAACAACTGGGGCAGTTCAAAGCCCTGCCGTAAATGCCGGTAGAGGGTCGTCTCGCTGGTTTGCTGGTGGAGATATTCAGCCACCCGGTCCACCAAAGCCGGCGGTAAATGTTTGCTGGCCTGACGACGCAGGGTTGCTTTGACCGGTTGGGGATTGACTTTGAAAACAGCCGTAATCAATTCGGACGAGGCCGCCTCCAATAACGAGAGATCATACTTGCGACCGTCCAGCCACTCGCCCAGGGCAAAAGCGTTGTTCCGGTTGCGGGCAATCTCAGCCAACTGGTTGGCCTCGACGGCCGCCAGCGCCCAACGCTCGTAGGCTGTTTCCGGCTGGCCGGGTACTGTCTCCCGCACTTGCTGTGACTGGGCGGTTACCAGGGCAAATTTAGCCCTGATCGGCGGTTCCGGCAAACCAATGGCCCAGAAATAAGTAGCTACCAGGTTGCAGCGATAGAAGTAGGTATCAAAAATGCAGCGAGATCGAACCGAGGTCGGAATGACCAAAAAGGCCGCTTCAAGCGCGCTTTCAATCTGGGCTGGGTCCCCGGCAAAGGTTACCGCGTTGCGCTCCCGGGTCTGCCGGTCAACCTGCAAGGCTAACAGGGCCAGCTTTTTCAATTCCGCTCTTGACCAGTGACCCGCTGCCTCGACGTCGTGGCGCAGTTGAGCGGGCAAATCCAATGACACCGGGGGAATGTCTCCGCTCTGAAAATCACCTTGAGCCAGGGCCTCAGCCACGGTGGTGATGAAGGAGAAGCGTCGAAACACCCGAAACGGGTCCGCTTCAAATTGGGCCAGGGTTTCCGGGGCAAAGACCAGGCTGTGAGCCAGGTAACGCCCTCCCCGGCCATACTGATCCGGCTGGGGCAAAAAGACAATTTGGGCGACCACGCCCTTGCCGGTTGAGGTGGTGAAAAAGAGGCGTTTGACCGGTTCCACTTTGGAGGGAAAATAGAGCAGGCGACTCTCCATCTCTTCCACCTCGGCTTCGGTCAAGCCGGAGCGCGTGTAGAAAAGCGTCTGGAAGCCGCCCCGTCCCTGGGGCGATTGCTCTTTCTCGACATTACTATAGATATGTTGCCAGGCTTGGAATGTGGGCATGGTTGTCACTCCTGTGGTTAGCCAAGGTTGGGATAAATCGTATTATTCAGGCTAAAGCAGACTCTCGTGTTGCGTACTGCGTGTTGCGTATGCATATTTTGTTCACGCAACACGCAACACGTATCGAAACTTGGGCCAAATTTTCCAAAACTCTCTCAATAAACATACCTCACCTTCTCCCTCTCGGCCAGGTACCACTCACCGCGCCGGACCAGGCGAAAGCCGAAGTAGGGCAGGCGTTCGTCGAGGTGGATGGGCTTGACCTCATGGGTGAACGGGTCCCACAAATTGGGATGAAATTGAGGACGCGGGGCGCCCAGCCCGACCCAGGTTTGATCCTGGCGGACCCATTCGACCAGTCCCTCCCGCATTAAGGCGATATCCACCATCGAATGGGTTCGCAGTTGGGTTGAGAGCTTATCCAGGATCAGACCGGCCGGGCCTTCGATCAGGTCAGAAGACAGATCATGCTTGGGCAACGGGGTTACCCGTAAAGTGGCATAGATGGCCCGCCACTCTTTGACCGTGGGTAACTCAAACCCCTCACCCAGCCAGCGAGCAAAGGCCCGGGTTTCCTCGGGTAAAATGCCGGTGATAAAGAGTTGCTCCCGCTCACCCAGGGTAAACTGATCCGGCCCAATGGCCGGGTTCAAAGCCAGCATCTCTTGATAGTGGCTGGCGTCAACCCGGTCCGACTCGGCCACGAATTCCTCAAACTGCACCTTGGTCACCGGCAATAGATGCATCTCAACCCCTACTCGCTCTATGGCAATCAGGGGAAAGTTGGTTCGGTCAAATGATAGGAGCATCGTCTTTCTCGGTTATGGTCTTGGATGTTCCAATAGGCACCTATGAGCATTAAGACGGCGTGTTGCGTATTGCGTGTTGCGTGAAACGTTTAGACAAGAGTTCTATGAAACCGTCCCGTTTTCTCTCTGGTACATTCTCTCAGCGGAATCAGCGTTCCCTCAGCGGACTCAGCGATTCTTCAACCTTTGGCCTCTGAACCGCTGATAGCGCTGACCTTCACTGAATGTGCTGAAACCACAAGTAACTTGTCATAATATTTTTACATGTGACTATTGCTGCTACTTTATTTCTTGCCTCTGCTCCACTTGCCCAAAGGTATGCTGCAAAATGCGCAGCGTATTCTCCGACAATTCACATTCTGGCGCAACCACACATCGTATCTGTTTATAGCGTGGTCGCCGTACCGGATCGGTATCATTGCCGATCTGTACGGCGAAACGCTCGACATCTTCATCCGTAGCTTGCACAATTTCGACCCGGCCAAAGTCGAACAGGTTCCGGCGAGTCAGCCAGTTGACCCGTACCCGTTCCTCCCGGTGAACTGGCTCGGCAGTCATGTCTGCGTCCAGTACAGCAGTCACCCCCTGGGCGCAATCCCAAAACTCCTGACTCTGCCCACAAATCCGGCAGCCGTAATAAGTAAAATTATCCCCCTCTGGTAGTTGCACAGAATAAGGGCCACAGCGGGTCAAACAGGTGGGGCAGAGTAAACTGGCTGCGTGTTGGGCCAGCCGGGTGGTGGTTTCGTAGCCAATGCTACGCAATATCCAGGTAGCGGTTTGCCTGAGTGACGAGTCTGTACCGGTCACAATGGCTGCCAAAGGGGCGATGGCTTTTCCGCCCATCGTCACCAGGGCGTGGCTGGCAGCGAAACGCTCAAGCCAGTCGTGGCTTCGCAGCGAGTCAATGAGATTTTGAGGTGAGTCTATTCGTTCTTTCCTGGTCAGGCGATCCATAGCCCCGGTCCAGCGTTTCTGCATCGCCGCTGGCATCTGGCTGGCCTGGCTCAAGACCGCTTTCACTTCGGGCGCATAGGGACGATGTTTCCACCACAAGAACCAACGACGATACCCATATTCAAGGGGGCCGCCATCCGGCTTTGGCTTCAGAATGCTCAATAAGACCCCCAGCTCAACTCCGAGACCTGCGCTTAGCCAACTGATCAAGCCCACCAAGCCGTAAAATTGCGTAACCGGCTCTACAAAGTGAAGACCGAGGAAACGAAACATGTTGAGCGTGGCCCTGTCTCCGGTCGTCAATTGGGCCACCAAGCTCAAGCTCAGGCCCAGTCCGCCAATCACCAAAAAATAGATCAATCTGTTTGCGCTTGGCTGTGATTGGTCTGATTCTGGCCACAGGGGCGTTTGCAGCAACATGGACATCAAAAAAGGCACCAAGATGCCAAGGAACACGGCCAGCCCGCCAATCAATAAACTAACCAATCCAACGGTGGCCCAATCCGCCAGCATAAAGATCAGGCTGACACTCAACCACCCGCTCAACCAACTGCTTGTGCCCAAAATCAGGCCGTCGTGGTGTCCAACGTTCAGCCCAAAGATTAAGCTGATGCCCGTCAGGCTGACGAGCAAACCGGCCAATCCCGGGCCTACCCCAGGGCCGACTGCTCCCTGGCCGACAATGGCTTCCAGCATCAACCCAACCAGGCTGCTGGCCAGGCCCAAAACCAGACCAAGTAACAAACGTTGCCCCAGCCAGTTTAAACCGCCGGCCATAAATTGAGGGGCCGGTAGGCTGGGGATCAGTCGCCTTAACCACGGCCGCCAGGAGAAATGCTGCTTTAACAGGAGCCACATCCAATACCCGGCCCCTCCACCAATTGCCCCCCAGATCCATATCCAGCCAGACAAACCGATCCATACCTGGCCCTGGTTCAGGGCAGCGGCAAAGCTGTCCGACAAGGCCACCAGCAAGCCAGCTATTGCCCACAGCATACCGAAAAGAACACCGACGGTGGCAGAGATGATAGTGGCCACCCGGCCTGTCTTCTCATCGGCAACCAACTCAAACAGGTAGCGGGCATATTCTGCATCTTCGCAGTTGCGCCACTCGCGCCAGATGACGTTTTGCCAGTTGAGAGAACGACCGCCGGCCCATTCGCCATTCGCCATTCGCCACACTTGCCCTGTGGGTTCGCTCATTCCCCCATTCGCTCCACCTGCCCAAATATACGATTCAGTATCCGCCACGTATTCTCCGATAACTCACATGCTGGGGCAACGACACACTGCATCTGCTGGTAGTGTGGTTTACGGAAGGGATCCGTATCATTGCCCACCTGGACGGCAAAACGTTCCACCGCTTCATCCGTGGCCTGAATAATCTCGATCCGATCAAAATCAAACAGGGTCCGGCGGGGTAGCCAGTTGACCCGCACCACCCCATCTTGCTGCACAGGCTCGGCCGTCGTGGCCGCATCCAGGAGGGCCACCACGTCACCCTCCAGAAACTGCCGGCTTTGCCCACACGTTCGACAACCATAATAAGTAAACGTCTTATCCTCAGACACGGCCACTGAATGAGCCCCAAAACGAGTCAGGCAATGCGGACACAACAGCTTAGCTGCGCGAGGAGCCAGCCGGCCCGTAGTTTCTTGGGCAATACTTTGCAGCAGTCCGAGGGCCTTTCGCCACAAGGGTGAACTCCGCCTGGCCGCGATGGGTTGTAAGTGAGCCACGGCCTCTCCTCCCAAAGCCGGTAACAGGTGCGCTGCCGTAAAGCGTTCAAGCCAGTCCCGGCTTTGCAATTGGCTCATCAGTTTTTGAGGTGAGTCTGGCTGTTCCTGGCCTCGCTCCAGATTTTGCAACGCTTCCGCCCAAACCGCCGGGGCGGCCGGTAAAGTCGCGCAGGCCTGCTTCAGGGCCGCTTCCACCTCAACTCGGCGGGGACGCCCCCGCCACCAGAACCAGCCGGCCCGGTACCGGTGTAAATGGGTCGGGTTCGGTTCGCGCTCCAAGCCGACCAGCCAGCCTACCACGCTGGCTCCCAATCCCCCCACCAATAAAATGCCCAACATCACGGTGCCCACCACGTGGCCCAGCCCAACCAACCAGCCAACCGACCAACCGACCAGACCGCCAACCAGCACAAACAACAGACCAAGGCCCAGCGGCCCCAGCTCGTTGGGAGTCATATGGAGGCTCAACCGGGCCAGCCAGGCACGCCAGGAGAGCCGCTGCTCCAGCAGGAGACGCACCAGGAGCCCCCCCACACCCCCCAGTAGCACCCCGATCCAAATCAAGCCAGACCAACTTGTCTGGCTCGTCCCGGCCGATTGACCCAGGCTACTGATCAAGTTAATCAACCAGCCCGCCAGGCCCCCGTAGAGCGCCCCCATCACCCCGGTCACGAGGGTCGCCTCTCGCCCTACCAGCTCGTCGGCAACCAGATCGAACAGATGCCGGGCATACTCCTCATCTTCAGTGTGACGCCACTCGCGCCAGAGGATGTTTCGCCAGTCAAAGGAACGACCGCCAACCCATTCGACACTCCCTACGGTCGCAGGGCAGGCCGGCGACCGTTGACCGTTGAGGTCGGACAGCGTAGAGACGCGGGAGGATAAAGGAGACATTTCTTCCCTGTTCTTCTGCCTGTATTCCTCAGCCTGCGCTTCTGCGCTCTGGCTCACCCTGGCCCGATAAGCTCGCCCCCCTTCACCCGGCGCATTCTCCGACTCGTTGACTCGCTGACTCGCTGACTCACTCATTCGCTGACTCCCCGATTTCCTTATTCGCCATTCGCCTATTCGCCATTCGCTTATTCGCTCATTCGCCGCACCTGCCCGAACTGGTTGTGCAGGACTCGGATGGTGTTCTTGGACAGGTGGCAATCGACCCCAATCAGACAGCACATCTGTTTGTAGCGGGGCTGTCGCAATTCGTCAGTATCGTTACCAATCTGCACGGCAAAACGTTCGACCTGTTCGTCGGTGGCCTTTATAATTTCCACCCAATCACAATCAAAGAGGGATCGCAGGCTTAACCAGTTGCCCCGCAACATACCATCTGCCTGAAGATAGGCATCGGTCATGCTGGCATCCAACACGGTGACGATTTGACCGGTCCATTCCAGGAAATCCCGGCTCTGTCCGCAGGCCCGGCAGCCATAGTAAACAAAGGGCATCAAGCCAGGTAGATCGGTCCAGTGAGCGTGGCAGCGCACCAGACAGTGGGGGCACAGCATGCGAGAGGTATACGGAAACAGACGGCTGGTGGTCTCCACTTCGATGCTGCGTAGCAACCAGGCGACTATTGGCTGGAGGGGATGCGCTTTATCGGCGGCAATGAGGCCCAACTGCGGCACGGCTTCGCCCCCCAACCAGGCCAGGGTATGGCGGGCCATAAATCGTTTGAGCCAACCCCGCCTTTGCAGGTCGGCAATCAGCTTATCGGCTGAGGGGGGATGTTGTTGTGTTTTTTCAAGCTGACGCAAGGGACCAGTCCAAACGACTTTAGCCTGGGGCAATGCCTGGCAGGCCTGCCGCAGGGCAGCTTCCACCTCCATCGCCAGCGGCCGGCCTCGCCACTTGGTTTCCCAACCCACCGAGATGTCGGCCACCAACTTAGCCAGGCGCTGGCCATAGGCGTCATCGTGGCAGTAACGCCACTCCCGCCAAAGTACGTCCTGCCAATCTTGCATTTGCTCCGCTTTGGCCATAACCATCCACGCTCCCTTTGGTCACTCAGAATGACATATCCGTCATTCATCGAAACTCACCAGCCCCACCAACGACGGAAAATCCGACCCGGGCTGGAGAAGGACTTTTCCATAATCCACAACAGGGGGTCAAGAATGCGGCGGGGAACAATGGTCACCGGTAGTCGGGCTCCCTGGGGGGCCGCCCCCAGTGCAGAAATAATCGAGAAGTTGAGACTCTTGAAATTGGCCTGGGCTGCGTTGATAAACTCGTAAGCGTGTAACTCCTGCTCGGTAAACTCAAAGAGCCGGTCAGAGATGTCGTGCATGCGCTCCATGTACCCATCTGGCCGGGCCAGGGCATCGACCGAGCCGTTGATCAGGTAGGTGCGCAGATCTTCCCAATCGGGCGTGAAGCGGGTGGCCAACTGGTCCGCTTTGGTGTAGACCACAATCAGGTGCTGGTTATTGGTTCGGCCGCCCAATTCCCGCATGCCAACCACGTAGGTATTGAGCAGTTTTTGTATCCCGGCCCGGGGGTCTTCCAGGTCAGGCGCGCTGATGAGCAACATCGCCACCTTGGCCCGGCGTACAAAACCGGCAAACTGCACCAGTTGGGTGGGCCGTTCAAAACATTCCCCGCCGGTATCGAAGAAGAGCAAGGTGCAATCTGGCTGCATCGGCACGCCCTCGGCCCGGAGCATGGTCGGGCGGGGGAAATTTTTGGGAGTCGAGTCAGGCAGTACCCCCCCCTCCAACATTCTGGCATTGCCGTAGACCGTATCGAGGCTATCCTCATCCAGGCCCATGGTGAAGAACTCCGGCCAATCCCGGGCCAGGGTCAGTTTTTTGAGGGTGTAAAACAGAGAAGCAAAGTAGACGGTTTTGCCGTGCTGGCGGAAGCCCACCGCACTGATAACCACCGGCGGGTATTTGCGGTAGTCTTGGGCGTACAGAGCCGGCACCTGCTCATTACAGTTGGGGCAGAGGTAGATCGAGGCCAGGTGGCCCGTTACTTTTTCTTGTTTGAGTCTCACGTCGGCCAGACAGAATGGGCAGAGCATGGGATACCTCAAGCTGGATGTATTTAGGGAGTTCCGAAATTTAAATCATTCCAAAACTTTTGGCGGCGTGAAGCGTAAACCCACAGGGCAAGTGACGTGAAACGTGAGGGTTTATGGCGTAAAAACATCACGTTTTACGCTTCACGTTTCACGCAGTTGGGACAATTACCCGTACCGGGCACAGGTATTTTTTCGGAACTGCCTTATATAGTTTTATATGGAATATTATAAATGTCAACTACTTCGAAGAGAGGTAGCTGAACTACGAAAACTCGTAGTTCAGCCCTACGACTACTCGCCCACTATCTGCACAATAATACGGCGCGAGCGGTGGCGATTGTCGAAATCGACAAAAGCGATTTGCTGCCAGGTACCCAGCAAGAGTCGTTTGTCGGCAAACGGCACACTCAGCGAGGGCCCCAGCAGGGCGGCCCGTACATGGGAAAAACCGTTGCCGTCGTGCCAGCGCTCGTTGTGCTTGTACTCCCAGGCTTGCGAGGCGACCCGTTCAAACATGTCCTCAAAATCGGACAGCATACCGCTCTCATACTCGACCGTGGTGATGGCGCTGGTGGCGCTGGGCGTAAAAACCGTGGCGATGCCACTGCTCAAGCCACTAGAGCGCACCGCCTCGGCTACCTTATCCGTGATGTTGTGAATGTCGCAGTAACCATCTGTTGATAGACCAATTTCTTTGGTAATAACCATGTTTTTCTCCTGTTTTAGTCGTGTATACTTCTTAGGCTTGATAGTGATTTTACCACTAAATTTATTCTCCTTAAAATGACCGCCGACCGATGATGAAATGCCCTATCAAGCAATAAAAATTACCCCCCTCCGTTGCCTGGCAGCGACTTTATCCCTCACCGGGGGGATTGGGGAGGGGCCAACTCATAAAAATTTAAGAACAAAAGCAAACAGGCGAGCAAGATCTCCCCTGCGCCCCTGCTCGCCTGCTCCTTTCCATAAATAAATTGTAACATATTGGGGTTCGTTACCGGTTATTCGTACCATCAATTTGATCTCTCCCAATAAGGGATGACATTTGTCACAACCAATAGAGGATAAATGTCACTAACCCATAAGGGGTAAAACCATTACAATTAATTATGGATCAGTAGGGCTATTGTAGTAATATTTTTTTGATCGAATTGATTGATGAAGACCTACTCTATTTGCCTGATTGGCCTGGATCGGCGGCGGACCGTGGTGGTGGGTGGAGGCAGCATTGCCACGCGGAAAGTAACCGGGCTGCTGGAAGCTGGCGCCCGGGTAACGGTCATCAGCCCGACCCTGACCTCTGAACTGAAGACACTGGCTGAAGCAGGACGTATCACCGTGATCGAGCGGCCCTATCGTCAGGGTGACCTGGCTGACGCTTTTCTGGTCATCGCCGCTACCGATGACCTGGCGGTCAACGAGGCGGTGTGGCAGGAAGCGGAACAGCGCGGTTGCCTGGTGAACGTGGTGGACGACCCCCCTCACTGCAATTTTATTTTGCCGGCTATCGTGCGACGGGGAGAGGTAACGATAGCTATCTCGACCGGGGGAGCCAGTCCAGCCCTGGCCCGCCGGCTGCGTGAGTGGCTGGAAATGCTGATTGGCCCCGAATACGGTGATCTGGCCACCCTGCTGGCCGAGCTACGCCCTGAACTCCGATCACGCTACCCGGATGAAAAAGGCCGTATGGAAGCTGCCTTTCGATTGGTCGATTCGGATTTACTGAATATAATGAGAGAAAAAGGACTGGACGAGGCTCGAGCCCGGGCCTGGAAGTTGTTAGTCTAATACTCAGAACAAAACTGTAGCCGGCGCACGCTTCGCGGTATGCGTCAGTGGCAAGGTGTGGGGATGCCCGGCCTACGTTTTACATTAAAAACCAGTCCAGGCCAAATTTTGATGATACAGGAGATATTTACCATATGATTACCTTGACTCCAGTAGCGGCTGATAAATTACAGGGCATTATGGCTGAGAAGGGGTTGAACGGTTATGCCCTGCGTGTTTTTGTAGCCGGCGGTGGCTGTTCCGGTCTCTCTTACGGAATGACCTTTGCCGAGGGTCCAGAATTGGGAGACCAGATTTTTGAGGTCAATGGGTTGAAAATCGTCGTTGACCCAGGTAGCTTTTGCTATCTGGATGGGGCGGAGATTGATTACCTTGACAGTTTAATGGGGGGCGGCTTTCGCATCGAAAATCCCAACGCGGTGCAGACTTGTGCCTGTGGTAGCTCTTTCCAAACCGCTGCCGGTGAACAGGGCACACCCTGTGGTCGCTAAATCTTTAAATTTCGAGTAACTATTCACCCTTGCGAGGTGTTTGATGGCCTCACCAACCCAACGGCGAGGAATCGTCTACCTGGTTGGGGCCGGACCGGGCGATCCCGGCCTGATCACGATGCGTGGGATTGAGCGACTCAAACAGGCCGAGGTGGTGGTTTACGACCGGCTGGCCAATCACTCGTTGCTCGCCCATGCCAGGCAGGCTGAACTGATTGACGTTGGCAAACAGCCCCATCGTCATCGGCTGCCTCAGGCCGAGATTAATACCCTGTTGATTGAAAAGGCCCGCATGGGCAAAATTGTGGTACGACTCAAAGGTGGAGACCCTTTTGTGTTTGGGCGGGGTGGTGAAGAGGCAATGGCTCTGGCCGAGGCCGGTTTGCCCTTTGAGATCGTACCTGGGATTACCAGCGCCATCGCCGCGCCGGCCTATGCCGGCATCCCTGTTACACACCGTAACCTGGCCTGTAGCGTGGCCTTGGCCACCGGACACCGGGCCGGCAATATCACAGACCCGGCTTGCGACTGGGCGCGCCTGGCCTGTGGCCCTGATACGCTGGTGTTTCTGATGGGCGTCCACAATCTGCCCCATATCGTCGAGCAACTAATTACTCACGGGCGCTCACCCGACACCCCGGTAGCCCTGGTGGAACGGGCCTCTCGCACCGCTCAAAAGACCGTTGTGGGCACCCTGGCCAATATTGTGGAGCGGGCCACCGAGATACGTCCACCGGCGGCCATTATCATTGGCGAAGTGGTGCGACTGCGCCAGTCCCTATGCTGGTTCGACCGGCCGGATCGCCATCCACTGTTGGGACTACGGGTCTTAAACACCCGACCATTGGACCAGGCCGGTGATCTGAGCCAGCGACTGATGGCCCTTGGAGCTGAGCCGGTGGAATTACCTACCACCCAAATCATACCGGTGGCCAATTCGGAACCGCTCGACGCCGCCATCAACAGGTTGGTGGGCTCTGACGGCCGGGGGCCATGGTGGGATTGGCTCATCTTCACCAGCGCCAACAGCGTTTCTTTCTTCATCGACCGACTCCTCAAGTTGGGTCACGACGTCAGGGTGCTGGCCGGGGTCAAGTTGTTTGTGGTGGGCCGGGCCACCGCCAAAACCTTACTCAAATATGGCCTGGTGGCTGATTTTACGCCCACGCGCTACACCATTGGCGACATCGTGGCTGAGATTGGCGACGTGGCGGGGGAGCGTATGCTTTTGCCCCGATCCAACGTGGCCGCCCTGCCTGGCCTGGTGAAGGCGATGCGTGATCGGAAAGCTTTGGTCGAAACGGTGGTGGCCTATGATATCGTGCCGGTCGAGCCTGATCCGGTGGCCATGGCTGCTCTGCTCGACGGTGGTGTAGATGTGGCCACCTTCGTCAGTCCCTCCAGCCTGATGGGGTTGGCGGCGATGCTTGACGGCCGGCTGCTTGACCTGCCCTCACCCCTCACTGTCGCCTGTATCGGCCCCGCCACTGCCGAGGCGGCCCGCACCTTGGGGATGCGGGTGGATATGATCGCCGAAGAGCACACTGTTGACGGATTACTTCAAGCGTTGGTGAAGTGGTATAGAGAACAGAAACTGACGATTAGTCATTGAAAGGAAATGGGAGATGCCCCGGGCCTTGGTCACCGGTGGAACTGGTTTTGTGGGATCGAACATTGCCCTGCGGTTGGTCGAACGTGGCTGGGAGGTGCACATCCTGGAACGTCCGGGGGCGTCACGTATTCTGCTGGAAGATGGCCCCTTTGAGTACGTCACCGGCGACGTGCTGGTACCCGATACGCTCCTCCCTGCTATGAGGGGCGTTGACGTGGTGTTCCATGCCGCTGGTGTGGTAGATTACTGGCGGCAAGGCGTGGAACGTATGTATCAGGTCAATGTGGAAGGGACACGCAATGTTATAGAAGCCGCGCTCAAAGTAGGCGTTGAGCGGGTGGTTCACACCAGTTCTACGGCCGCCATGGGCATTCATCCTGATGTGATGGTCGACGAGACCTTTACCTTTAACGTCAAACCAGAACGTTTTGTCTACGGACACAGCAAATACCTGGCCGAAGAAATTGTCCTCGAAACCGTTAAAAAAGGGTTGCCAGCCGTGATCGTTAACCCGACCACCGTCATCGGCCCGCGTGACATCCGTAAAGTGTCCAGTGGCGTGGTGGTGGAGGTGGTCAATCACTGCACGCCACCCTTGATCCCTCCGGGTGGCATCAATGTCGTGCCAATTTGTGACGCCGCCCAGGGACACATTGAGGCCAGCCTAAAGGGAAAGGTCGGTGAACGGTACATCCTGGGGGGCGAGAATATGACCCATCTTCAGTTTTACCAAACCATTGCCGACGTCGTGGGCTGTGGTATGAAGTTGAAGGTTATGCCCCGTTGGATGGTTTCCCTGACCGCCGGTCTGACCGATATCCTTCGTCCCCAGACCAGTGGACCTGTGCCCTTGACCGGTGATCGCTTGCGCCTGGAGTCGCAGATGTTTTATTTTGACTCAGCCAAAGCTCGCGAGACCTTTACCATGCCCAAAACACCGTTACGGATTACCTTTGGGCGAACCTACGAGTGGTACGAAGACATGGGAGAGTTTGAAGGCATTCACGAGCAATTGGAAGTGGATGGGGTGTGCAAACGTTGTGGCCGGGCCCGGTATTGCCAGTGGTCGCCGGAGATGGCCCGCGAAGTGGCTTTAATTAAAAAGGAGAAGGTGTGGTGACCTTATATATAGCTCCGGTGAATTGGAAAAAACGGTTAAGAAACTACCTTAACCGTATCGTAGAGCAACAATGGATCAACGTTGGACTGCGGGCCAAGATGGGAGCGATTGTCTTGGTCGGTCTGGTGGGCCTGTTGACTATCTTTGCCCTGCTGGGCATCAGTACCGCCAGACAGGTTACCCGCCAGGTGTTGAGTGAACGGGGCGCCCTGACTCATTTGGGCGCCGATAATCTAGACGCTACATTTCGTCACATTAAAAGCACCTTGACCGTCGTCGCCAGTCAGAAAGTTCTGCGTGATCCACAAGCCAATCCGGCGGAACGGGATGCTGCCCTGCAGACCGGGTTTGGTCTGATCTCCCTATCCAGTGAGGGGGTTTACCTGCTTGATGCCTCCGGCCAGTTGCTGACCTCGATTACAGAGATGGAAGAAGAGATTGATTGGACGAGCGTGGCAGCCGTGCAGAACGCCCTGCATGGGCAGCAGTCCAGCCTGTCGGTGGTAAAAGGGGATCGCCCATGGGTATTGATAGCCGTACCCCTCTTTGGGGTGGAGCCGGAGTTTCAGCCGGCCAGTGGCGATACCCCAATTGGCGTTCTGGCGACGCTGTTGGACCTGACCAACCCGAGCATTTCTGCCTTTGAACATCCTTTTGAATTGGGCCGGACCGGAACATTTGACGTGGTGGACGCAAACGGCCTGGTATTGATGAGTACGGATGCTGATCGCGTTCTAAAAATCAGTGATCAGGCCGATCTGCTGCGCGAATTTTTCGTAGTCAGCGAGCCGGCCATCGAGACCTGCGTAGGCTGCAACACTGAAGAGGCCTCGGAGTGGGGAGGCCAGGTAATGGCCTTTGCCCCGATGTCGGAAGCGCCCTGGGGCGTGGTCGTGCATCAGGCCTCTGCTGAGGTCTTTGCCCCGGTCAACCGTCTTAAGCTGCTAACCTTTTTGCTGGGAATGGCGGCCGTGGTTGGGGCGTTGAGTTTGGTTTGGATTACAACCAGTAGTGTGATTGACCCTATGCAATTACTGACAGAGGCAGCTAAACGTATTGCCGAAGGAGACCTGACTACACCAATCTGCTGTTACCGGGGGGACGAGATTGGCGAACTGGCCGAAAGCTTCGATGCCATGCGCGTCCGGTTAAAAAGTTCTATGGATGAGATCCAGGCCTGGAACCGGGAACTGGACGCCCGGGTGCAAGAACGGACCCAGGCGGCTCGAGCCGCTCAACTGGAAGCCCAGTGGGCGCGTGACGATTTTCGGGCCATCATTGACAGCTTGAGTGATGAACTGATTGTGGTTGGACCGGATTGCCGTATTCAGCAGATCAATAAAACAGCTCGCATCCGACACCCCCAAGATGAGAAAGTTATCGGGCAATCCTGTTACCAGGTCGTTCACAACGGGCATCCCTGCCAACCACCCGAGTGCCAGTGCCCGATTCCGAACGTGTTGGAGACCGGCGAGTCGGTGAAAGTGACTCACGTTCGTCAAGACCCTGCTGGTCAAAAGCGTTATCTGGACATCGTGGCTTCGCCGATGCACGATTCGACCGGACGCATTACCCGGATCATCGAGTTGATGCGCGATGTAACCGAAGAGAAGAGAATAGAAGAGTCCCTTGTGCGGCGAAACCAGCAACTATCTATTTTAAACGCAGTGGCCACGACCGTCAGCCAGTCACTGGAACTGGAAGATATCCTGGGGCAAACCCTGGATGAAGTTTTGCGGTTGACCAGTATTGATGTGGGCGCTATCTTTTTGCAGGAGGAGACGCTGGGCAATTTGGAATTGATGGCCCATCGAGGTTTCTCCAAAGAAGCGGCTCGCCTGGCCGCCCAGCTAGGGTTACTCGACGGTTCGTGCGGCGGGGTGATAGAGGTGGGGCAGGTAATCGTGGTGCCCGATCTATCCCGTTACCGGGGGCGGCGGGCCAGGTCTTTGCAGCGTGAAAAATTAAGCACCCTGGTTCACGTCCCTCTGGCCACTAAAGGCTGCATCCTGGGCAGTATGTGTGTCGGCACGCATGATCAACGGGAATTCGATGCAGAGGAGCAAGACCTGCTGACCGCCATCGGCAGCCAGATTGCAGTGGCCATTGAGAATGCACGTCTCTATGCCGAAGTTCAGCACAAAGAGTACCTACGGGGACAGATCCTCAAAAAGGTCATCACTGCCCAGGAAGAAGAGCGCAAACGCATCGCCCGCGAGTTGCATGACGACACCAGTCAGGCTCTCACCGCCCTGCTCTACGCCGTGGAAGAGGTGCTGGATATGGATAGCCTGCAGGAAATGAAAGAGAGGCTGGCCGGTATGAAGGAGCTGGCCATGCATACGTTGGAAGATATCTATAAACTCATCTTCGACCTGCGTCCGACGATGCTGGATCACCTGGGGCTGGTGCCGGCTCTGCGTTGGTTCGCCGAATCGCGTCTGGAGCCAGCCGGCATACGTTTAACCATAGAGGAGACATCGGCGTCACGCCGGTTGTCGGCGGAGGTAGAAACGACGCTCTTCCGAGTGGTGCAGGAGGTAATTACCAACACGGTCCGTCATGCCGCTGCTCGTAATATGTATATCTCCTTCCAGTTTGATGAGGATACGGTCACGATCGAGGTGGAGGATGACGGCATTGGCTTCGACATTGTCGAAGTGACCCTATCGCCCGATAGCCAGCGAGGACTCGGCCTGATGGGTATGCTTGAACGGGTAGAGCTGTTGGGCGGCCAGATGGAGATCGACACCGCTCCCGGCTATGGCACTAAAATTCACATCCAGGTACCAATTAACCCGGCTACAACCTCGACTCCAGATATGTTGTCTCAGGTTAAAGTGTCGACCTCAGAAAGAACGCCTCGAACAGAGGAGGGGATGCTTTATGCCTGATATTCGAGTGTTGATTGTGGACGATCACGCTATTCTGCGGGACGGTATCCGCTCCCTGCTGACTCGGCAGGAGGGCATCACTGTGGTGGGAGAAGCCGGTAACGGATATGAGGCACTAGTCCGGGTAGGTGAACTCCAACCCGACATTGTGCTGATGGATGTGACCATGCCGGTCATGAATGGCCTGGAAGCGACCCGGCGGATTAAGAAAGTACATCCCGAAGTCAAGGTTTTGATTCTGACCCAGCACGACAACCAGGAGTACGTTAGATCGTTGTTGCAAGCCGGCGCCTCGGGTTACGTCCTGAAGCGTTCGGGAGGGCAAGAAGTGACCATGGCCATCCGTCAAGTGTGTGAACAGGGAGCCTTCCTGGAACCTGATGTTACGCAGCAGGTGTTACGCGATTACGTGCAGGCGACCGAGCCTGATAAGAAAGACGTGCCCCATCTCACCGAGCGCGAACGCCAAGTGTTGAAGCTGGCGGTCGAGGGTAAGAACAACAAAGAAATTGCCCAGATACTGGTCATCAGTCCCAAAACTGTGTCAGTGCATCGCAGCAACATTATGGCCAAACTGGACGTTCGCAGTGGCGTCGAACTGGTTCGCTACGCCATACAGCATAATCTGGTTGACCTGGACGTCAACATACCCAAAACATCAAATTACGAACGAGGTGATCTATAATGCAATCCCTAAAAAACCAGCTTAACCTGGATTTCGTCCTGATCCCGGCGGGGGAGTTTATTATGGGCAGTAATCCAACGACCGATCGGCTGGCTCAAACTGACGAGACGCCCCAACATCGACTCCGTGTCACCGATTTTTATATGATGCGTTACCCGGTGACCAACGCCCAGTATCGTTTGTTTGTCGAAGCCACGGAACACCGGCCCCCCTTGTTTTGGCCTGAGGGCCAGTTTCCGGCCAATCAGGGCAACCATCCCGTCGTCGGTATTTCTTTCCACGATGCCGCGGCTTTCTGCCGTTGGGCGGCCGAAGTGACCGGCCTGCCAATTCGCCTGCCCAGTGAGCCAGAGTGGGAGAAGGCAGCACGCGGTCCCGATGGCCGATTGTATCCATGGGGGAACGAGTGGGACAAGAATTTGTGCAACAACGGCCAGGGCAAGCCGGCCGATAGTGTCCCCGTTGATCAGTTTTCCCCTCAGGGTGACAGTCCCTACGGCGTGGCTGACCTGGGGGGTAATGCTCAGGAATGGTGTGCCTCCCTGTTTGGGTCCTATCCCTACGACCCGACCGATGGCCGAGAAGTGTTAGTTTATAACCTGGACGAGCAGGGATTGATGCCCCACATCCACGAGACCGGCTGTGTGGCCAATCCGCGACAGATTGAGGCGGCCTTTGACAAACAAGTGGTGCGCGGTGGTTCCCGACGCCAGGGCCAGCATAACAGTCGTTGTGCCTACCGCAGTTGGGCTGCTCCAATGCACCGCGGCGATGACACCGGCTTCCGCTGCTGTTACGAGCCTTAATAGGTCCCAGGGCAAAACGTGGGCAGGGCAGCCCTATGCCTTGCGGCTGAGCCGGGGCATAGGGATGCCCCGCCTACAAATCATCTAAAGGGCAAAACGTGGGCAAGGCAGCCCTATGCCTTGCTACTGAGCCGGGGCATAGGGATGCTCCGCCTACAAATCATCTAAAGGGGTATAGGGATGCCCCGGTTACAAATTACCTAAAGCACACCCACGTCATAGACAAGGAGCAGACAGTGAGCCAACGGATGTATATCGTTAGCCAGCAGTTAATCGCCAACAACGTGAACCTGATCTCGGCGACGAGTTGGGATGGCTACCAGAAGGCGGGACGGGGCGCTGTTTTGATCGATGCTGAAACATTGGACAAGTTGGAAGTGGTAGAAAGACCGCTAGTTTATGTCTCTGAGCAAGAGGCTCAGGAGACAAGAGGGGGCTGGCCTTCTGAACAGGCAGCCGGTATGATCAAGACATACCAGCCGGATAGTGAGGTAATTGTCATTATTAGATGGCGAGGTGAAGTAGGCGCCTTCAGATTCAAGCCGCCTATTTCTCCACCGGTGGCCTATGAGGGCCTAAAGCAGACGTTGTCCTAAAGGACCAGAATGTGTTTACCCTTCTAAAACAACTTTTTGGCCAATCCGAATCGAGTGCACCCCGTATCTCTGTCTTGCAAATAGAGGTTACCAGCCGGTGCCAGCTTAAGTGTACTTTTTGTCCGAATTATGTTTTAGGCGATCAATGGGTACGGGGTGATTTTCCCTGGGAGTTGTATCGTGATGCCCTGGCCCCTCATTTTTCTGCCGTGGATTGGGTCTACCTGCAAGGCTGGGGTGAGCCGCTCTTGCATCCACGCCTTTGGGATATGTTCAGCCTGGCCAAGGAAAAGGCCCGGCGAGTTGGCTTTACAACCAACGGCATGCTCTTGAATGAGAAAAACGCTCGCCGTTTCGTGGAGAAAAACGGCGACCTGATTGATGTGTCGTTCAGTGGCAATACTGCCCAAACTCACGAAACTTTACGGCGTGGCTCCAAGCTGGTTCGTCTGAAAGAGAATGTATACCGTCTGGCCAACTTAAAAGTGCAGGCCGGCTCCGACAAGCCGGTGATCGTGCTGTCCTACATGCTGACCAGGCCCAGTATCGGCGAACTACCGGCCTTCATTGATACAGCCTCAGAGATAGGAGCCGACGAGGTGGTGGCCATTAACCTGGATTACACCCCTTACCAGGGTCAAAATGAATTGCGGGTGTTTAACGGTAACGAGAAACCGAACCTGGAGTATGAAGCCCTGGTGCAGGCCGCAGAACGGCGGGCGGAGCAACTTGGACTCGTTTTCAGGCGGTATCCCTTAGCGACGGATCAGAGCGTTCTGGTTTGTGATGCCCGTCCCCTTGATACCGTCTTTATCAACCACCGTGGAGAAGTAACCCCCTGCACCTACCTGGGGCTGCCGGTCAAAGGAGAAATCCCTCGCCTGTACTGCGGTGTGTCCCACCCGATTAAGCCGGTCAGTTACGGCAACGTAGCCGACGGCCTGTTAGAGGTGTGGTATGGTTCGGCGGCGTGTGCTTTTAAGGAACCGTTTGCCAGGCGACACACCCTCTCCAGCCCGGCTGCTGCTTTTCTCAGTATGGCCGATCAGACCGAGTGGGCAGTACCTCCCCCTCCCCTCCCATGTGTCCATTGTCACAAGTTATATAAATTGTAGTAACTACCTACCATGTCATTCTGAACGAGCGCAGCGAGTGAAGAATCCCCAAGGTTTTGGTAAATACCCGAGGGGCACAGGTACCCAAGGGGCACAGGGTAGACCTCTTTTGGGCCAAAGTTTCGGAGATTCCTCGTCGCTGCGCTCCTCGGAATGACATGAGGGTAGGCAGTTACAAATTGTAAACGATAGGGGCTTGACCAACGACCAACGACATTTTTATCCGTGATTTGACAAGTCCACGGTTCAGCAGGCAAATTCACTACCGGACAGTTATGTGGAGAAACCCGGTTTTTCACGGTTTGAGCAAACAATTTATGCTGAAAAGACGCTTTTGTTTGCCAAGGATGATAAACTTCAAGCGAAAAAACCGGGTTTCTGGGCTTATTATAAAAAGTGTCCGGTAGCAAACAGGCAAATACAAGGTTCAGTACATCCAAATTTGCTCTAGCTGGACCACAGTCCAGCGGCCAAAACGCGGACTGTCCCACGGGGAGGCTTCGCACTGGTCCGCTCCGAGCTTGAAAATTGGATCTACTGAGGTTCGGTTTAAGGAAATCTTCCCATTTATTTCTCGCCACTGGCGATTTCCACCGGCGATTTTAGCGAATGATGATGTCCGCCCGTCGCAGAATTGAATCTGGGATGTCCAGACCGATGGCTTCAGCCGTTCGCAAATTGATCGCCGAATAGAACGTCCCCAATTCTACCGGCAAATCGGCCGGCTTGACCCCCCGGAAGATTTGGTCGACCAGACGTGCCGCTTGCTTCCCGGAGCTAACCTGCTCAATACCATAGGAGGTCAATGCACCAGCACTCTCCAGTAACCCGGGATTGGGTCCTGATGTGGGCAGTTGAAGCTCGACAAAATCAGCAAAACGAGCAGTAACCAGACCATCAGGTAGTATAAATATGGCGTCGGCTTCCTCAGGGATATTCTCAATGGCAGCCGTGATTTCTTCAGTGTTGCGGGCCTCTCGTGGGATGAGTTCAACACCGAGTTTTTTAGCGGCTGCGCTTACCGTTTCCAACGCCAGGACAGCACTCCGATCCTCGGGGTTATAAGGAATATAGATTTGTTCAATCGCAGGCACTACTTGCATCAACCATTCTAGACGCCGCGCCTCTTGCACCCCGAAGGTGACACCGGTGATATTACCGCCAGGATGTTTGAGACTATCCACAATACCGGCCCCCACGGGGTCGTTCACGGGCACAAAGACCACCGGTATATCGGTGTCGGCCGTGGCCCGCTGTGCCGCCTGAGTAGCAGGGGTAGTGAGGGAAAGAATCAAATCGACATCTCCCTCCACCAAGCCTTGCGCCACTGCATCAAGTTTTTCTATACCATCAACTGGCCCATCATAGATATAGGTAATATTTTCACCTTCAATGTAGCCTAACCCGGTCATGCCCTCCTTGAAACCCGCCACAGTGGATTCTAAATCCGGCGCCAAGTTAATGATACCAATAGTGTAGGTTTTGGGTCCACAGGCCGTCAACAACAGGCCAGTTAGGATGAATAAGATAACCGTAAGTATGAGTGAATATTTAAGTGACTGGTGACGTTTCATAACATTTCTCCTCAATGTTGTCACTTATTTGATTTACGTGTCGATGATAGCCAAAAAGTAGCAAGGTCACGGTTCTGGTAATATGGGGATACATTATGCCTGGTTTTGTGTCTGGGGGTTTAACTGGTCAAGAGTTGCCTACTTGTAGCCTATCTGACAGTGCCGTATCTTATATAGGATACGATAGAAAAGTAATCCCCGACAAGAGGCAAAAGTCACAAATTGTAGCGGTCTATAGTACCTTAATGATTTGCCCTAAAGTCACAAATGAAGACAAAAGTCAATTAGAAATTGACTTTCAATAAAATGAGTACTTAACTACAAAATTTTTGCACATTGGGCAAAAAAACTGAATTTTATCTGAGGAATAAGCAATAGGGAGTAGGAAGTAGGCAATATTTCCTTAATTCCTACTCCTTATTACTTCCTATTGTAACCAGTTCCACCTGGCAGTGTTTACCATCCGGCCTGAGCAGGCCGGTGGGGATTTGAATATCGTGTTGGAAGATGATCAGGGCGTCTCGTTCTATGGCCCACTGTTGCCAATACCGTTTGGTTTCAATGGACTCAAGCGGTTCGACATCGTAGGCAGTCACCCAGGCCAAACGCTCCAGGTGGTAATGGAGCGTAGCCATATCGGCCACGAACAGGGCTGTTTCCCCTTTAGACTCCAAAATAATTACCTGGTGGGCCCGGGTGTGTCCCCGGGTGATGGCGGTGCGCACTTCACTGGTTACCCGGGTATGGCCGTTGATAATCTTGAGGTGGCCGGTTTCTTGTAGGGGCCGGTAGTTCTCGGGTAGATAGGTGGCCCGGGTGCGCTCATTGGGGAGGGTGGCGTCAACCCACTCCAAACGCTGAATGAGGTATTGGGCCTTTGGAAAGGCCGGCACCAACCTGTCGCCTTGCCACAGAGTATTGCCACCACAATGGTCGGCGTGAAGGTGGGTATTGATGACGATGTCTACATCCTCGGCCTGAACCCCCAAATTTGATAGGGCTGTTAGTAGATCACCGTCCGGTCGTTCTAAGCCCGCATGGCGCCGGGCCTTTTCTGTTAATTTATGGCCGTAGCCGGTGTCGACCAAAATGGTTTTTCCCTCTGAGCGAATCAGTAAACAATTTAGCGAAAATAGAATACGATTTTGCTCGTCAGGGGAAAAGTGCCGTTCCCAAACCAGCCGGGGAACCAGGCCAAAAGCGCCGCCACCATCCACCCAACAAACGCCGTCACTGACCAGGTGATATTCTACATTTTGTAGATTGGGCAAAGGATCATCTCCAAATCAAGTCTTAATTGTACTTTTTACAGGCTTTTTTCTGTGATTTAAGGAGAGGCCGGTTAAGCTTTTCTTTAAGGCCTTGTCAAACCAATCTACCAGCCGTTTTTTTTCCGGTTCGGGCAAAAAGGCAGCTTTAGCCGCGGTTAATATCATCAGCGGTAGGGCCCGAAAAGGCACCCCGACGCCACGGGTGGTGACGAGAAACTCATCGGTGAGGGTGGTGTTGGAAATAGAGGGATCATCGGTGTTAATGGTCACCGGAATACCTATCTGATAAAAAGCAAAGAGGGGATGCTGTCCCAATTTGGGGATAATCCCGGTTTGGAGGTTGCTGGTAGGGCACATTTCCAGGGGGATCTGGCGCTTGTTGAGCAAGTCGATTACCGATAGGTCTTCCATAGCCCGCACCCCATGGCCAATTCTTTCCGCCCCGAGTTTTTCAATAGCTTCCTTAACGTTAAGCGGTGGGCCAGCTTCTGCCGCGTGAACCGTAATGTGCAAGCCCTGTTTTTTGGCCAATTGAAAAACATCAACAAAATTATCCCCCGGATAATTTATTTCATCTCCGGCCAAATCTATGCCGACAATGCCCTCATTTTGCCTGTCAATAGCTATTTCGGTCAGTTGGCGGGCGTACTGGGGTTCGTGTCGGCCTATCTGCACAATCAACCGGGTCTGAATAGGGTAGTCTACCTGGGCCTCCTTGGTGGCTGATATGACCCAATCAACCACCTCCTCAAAGCTGAAGCCTTGACTGAGGGCCAGAGCGACCGGATTAAATCTCAGTTCAAGATAACAGATGTTATCGATGGCTGCATCGGCTACGGCCTCGTAAGCCACCCGCATCACGGCTTCACGGCTGGAGTAAAACCTGCGAAGTAGTTTAAACTTGGCCAGAAAACCAAGAAAATCAGGCGTATCATCGACCACCTGGACGTAGGGACGTAACTCTTCCAGGCTCCAACTGGGCAAATCTACGCCGTGCTGATGAGCAATTTCGGCTAAGGTGGAAAGACGCAAGCTACCTTCCAGGTGGCGATGTAAATCTATTTTCGGTAAATTAAAAATAATTGTTCTCAGATCCCGCAACATTACGCCTTTCTCTGTGGGATTTAGAGGCCCTGACCATCGTTTCGGCCACTTATAGCGCAATTTGCTAAATTGCGTGCTGGCAAGTTGGCCACTGGCCCTATATTTTATAATTCCCTGAGTATCATCTCAATAATTCGGGGTGACGTAAGACAAACTTAAGTTTGTCCTACAAAACCCCCTACTTTTTGAGAAGATACTTCCCTGGCTCAAACGATGACTATACCGATTTGGGTGATGTTAAGCCTAAATCGTGTGGGGCAAAATTAAACAATGTTAAAGGGTTGATTAAAGTTGGGTACTTTATAAAGTTTATAAAGAGTAAGATAAGTAAAGTGTAATTTTTCTTTGCAGGAAGGATTGAAGAGACCGAGAGAAGGGGGGCCTTCTAAACCAAGATTTTTGGGTAAACATCACCCCTCGGTCGGCAAGACGTATGAGGGCGATAGAAATACTCATTTAATAAAAATTGTCATCAGCCTGAAGGACAAAAGCTTGGACACTATCTCTAAGGCAGACAGGGGAAGACATAATCACCTACCCGTTGTCTTCTGTTACCAGCCAACTCCAATAACGCCATGTAACAAAAAGTCCAATGGTTACGCCTATGGTTAGAGGAAGATGATGAGCCAGTGACAGAAACCAAGGGGCAAGCAGCCAGGATGGAATATCCTCAGACGTTGAAATTGACCTTGCCACAACCAGGTGAGTTATATAACCAATGACCAGGAAAACAAGGGCCACATAGTAATAACGATAGAAGGGTCGCATTTTGATAACAGACCCAAATCTTTCCGAGAGTTTGGCCAAAATGTAAAAAAGGACGATCAGGGACAGAGTACCTAATGTGCCCAGCCACGACATCATCGCCATCAAGACCGACCGCCTGTCATTAACTTGAGTAGAAAAAGCCCAAATCCGCCTAATATGACGCCCCCCAAAAAACGCATCATATCTCCCAAAAAATCACCAACAATGGCTGGCGTTAGAAACATGTATCTAATAGCCGCCAGAGCGAACAAAACAATTGGCACAAAGAAAGATAAATAAAAAGAGTGACGTCCTGACTTTCGCTCATAAAATCGAGCAATGGAAAACAAGAAGAACAGAAGAATGCAAACTCCCCCCCACGTATAAAAAGTCAATATGTTATTGACGAAGCTCATACGTTTCTCTAGTACTGGTAGTAAAAAGGTAAACAGTTTTCCCGAAAGTGACCCACTAACGCTGCTTTATAAAAGCTTCTTCAAAGAAATCAGCCATACGACGCGGACTCCCGCTCAGAATACCTTCCCGGCCTTCAAACTTGGATTGAACCTCAATTCCGTGGCTGGTAATATCATATTGCCGAATGTCCTTGGCATGATCACTGCCCCGCATCTTTAAAACGAACAGGGCTTTACGAATGGCCGATTCTATTTCCACGTATCGCAAGATAATATAAGAATCAACAACAAAACTGATACTCGAATCTTCTGGAGCTTCTCCCAGGAGGACAGGACTTTCACGAGTGAGGATACTGGTCAGTCCTTCGCGCTTAAGCGCGTTGATGAAATTGAATTCGACACTGCGTAATTCAACCGGGTCTTGACTGAGACGAGCAAAATGGGTCATACTATCTACGACGATTCGCCGCGCACCCATTTGATTGACATAATTCTCAATCATGCCGCCGACACTCTCTATATCTAGCCGGCTTACTTCTGGGCTGGTCATAATAATTTTTAGTAAACCTTTTTTCTCTAGATCCCGAAAATCCCAGCCAAAGGCAGCCGCATCATAGTAATATTGCTGCGGAAACTCCTCAAAGGTAATGATTAAACCGGGTTCGTTTTCTTGCACAATACCATTGTAGATAAATTGCATACCCAGCGTTGTTTTGCCAGTACCGGGTGCACCTTCTACCAGGTTGGCGGTTTCTCTCAAAAAACCACCCCCTAGCATTTCATCTAAACCCTTAACGCCTGTTTTGACCCGATCCATTGTCATCTTAACGCATTCCTCGAATAATGTGATAGACAGCTTTTACTCTAAAGTGTCTATCCTCACAGGCTAGTATGAATTTGTCTACTAAATTCCGCATTGCCTCATTATTGGCTAATGAGTAGATGGGGATTTCATCTAGCATCCTCTTCTCCATGATGCCACTTTCGACCAGGTCTTCTAACTCCGGTTTCACAGCCTCTGCATTGCGACCGGCATATTTGGCAATGTTTTCCACGGTGTCGGCTGTGTGGGGATTTTCATAAAAGAACCTCACCAGATCCCACTTAATAAAGGAGTTAACCTTTGTCTTGACAAAATCTAGCAATGCAGGATCCATATCGTCCATTAGTCGAGCTGTAAAATCATCTCCGCTCGGTGCCAAGGTTTTGCCCTCCCTCAATTTACCAGAAGATTCATGCATTTTAGTAATTTCGAGAATGACCCAGTTACCATATCTTATCATTTTCGTTAAGAAATTGCAACAGGATTTTATAACTAAAGAATCAGCTTTGCTTACTTATCGCTTGCGCGCTCTAACTTTCCCCCGTTTCTTTCTTTTGCTGCCAGCCCGACCGGCCTTCTCCTGACCCTCGCCGGCCGGCCCTTTCTCAGCACTTTTACCGTTGCCACCAGCCAAATCCGATCTCATATGACAGTGTTTATATTTTTTACCACTGCCACACCAGCACGGATCGTTACGGCCCGGCATCTTTTTCACCCGTACCGGTTCTGGTGCTTGTTGGGTAGCCCCGGGAGTTTCCGCTTGCATCCGGCTGGCAGCCGCAGCGCTGGGATGCACCGCCTGAACATTACGAGGCCGGGGAGCTTCTTTGATAATGGTGGGATGATAAATCCTGCGTACGACCTCTTCCTGAATAGCCGCCCGAAGCTGCCCATACATTGCAAAGGCATCCTTTTGAAAAGCAACCAGGGGGTCTTGTTGGCCATAAGCCCGCAGACCAATACCCTGTCGCAACGCATCAAGGGCTGTTAAATGGCGCACCCACAACGTATCCAATACTTGCAGCATTAACTGCTTCTCGGCTTGTCGCAACTGCTCTGAACCGAGCACCTCTTCCATCTCTTTGTAATTTTTCTCGGCTGTATCCAGAATCTGCGTTTCAATCTCTTCCGGGGCAAGATTGGCCCAGGTATTTGAAGTGATTGTAGCCGGCAGGGGCATAATGGTGCGCACCGCGCTTTGTAGAGCATTCAGGTCCCACTCCTCCGGGTCTTCGCCGACGGTAAAGTTTTGCACCAGGCCAGTTAAATGCTCCCTGATTATTTTTTGAATAGTCTCTTTAAGACTGGGAGTGGTTAAAATGCGTCGTCGCTCGGCATAAGTAACTTCGCGCTGCTGGTTGATGACGTCATCATATTTTAGTAAGTGTTTACGAATATCAAAGTTGTGCCCCTCAACTTTGGTTTGAGCGTTTTCAATGGATTTGCTAACGATGCCCGCTTCAATCGGGATGTCATCCTCTACCCCAAAGCGCTCCATTAAATTAGCCACATTCTGCCCGCCAAAGCGGCGCATCAGATCATCCTGCAAGGAAACGAAAAAGTGGCTGGAGCCGGGGTCACCCTGCCGACCGGCTCGACCCCGAAGCTGGTTATCAATACGACGAGCCTCGTGGCGCTCTGTGCCAACCACGTGCAGCCCGCCCAGATCCAACACTTTTTGTTTGTCTTTAGCTACGATCTCTTGCCACTTCTGCAGGGTTTCTTCCCACAAGGCGGGCTCAACTTCAGTCAGGTCATACCCCTTTTTACGCAACTCTTCGCGAGCCAGGCCTCCCGGGTTGCCTCCCAGTAAAATGTCAACCCCGCGCCCGGCCATGTTGGTGGCAATGGTCACCGTACCGGGCCGTCCGGCCTGAGTAATGATGGTGGCCTCACGCTCGTGCTGTTTAGCGTTCAGGACCTCGTGTTTGACACCCTGTCTTTGCAACAGATCGGAGAGATACTCCGAGGTTTCAATCGCAATCGTGCCCACCAGGATCGGTTGCCCCATTTGCTGTCGCGCTTTAATTTCCTCGACAATGGCCTTGAATTTAGCCTGGGGGTTTCTGTAAACAACGTCGGGAAAGTCAATACGTTTGTAGTAAAACTCGTTATTATCCGGGTTGCGGTAGGTAGTTATCTCAACCCCATCTTCTTTCTGATTTTCCTTTATTAAGTCTCCTTGTAGAGCCCGATATTCCACATTTGTAGGCAGTATTGTCACTTCCAAATCATAAATATCACCAAATTCTTCCGCTTCAGTCTCGGCGGTACCGGTCATGCCGGCCAATTTGTTGTACATACGGAAAAAATTTTGGAAGGTAATGGTGGCCCAGGTAAAACTCTCGTGGCGCACACTGACGCCCTCTTTGGCCTCAATAGCCTGGTGCAACCCTTCACTGTAACGCCGTCCGTGCATTAAGCGCCCGGTAAACTCATCGACAATGATCACTTCACCATTTTGCACCACGTAATCCACGTCACGCTTAAAGAGGACCTGAGCCCGGAGGGCGTTATCCAGGTAAGGAGTCATGGCGGCACTTTCGCCCTCGTACAGATTTTCCACACCCAGGACTCTTTCAATCTTTTCGATACCCCGCTCCGTCAGGTAAACGACGCGCGATTTTTCATCAACCACGTAATCGCCGTCCGGCTCTTGATCTTCTGCCTCAACACTCTCGTCGCTGCTTCTTCTAAGTGGCCGTACCAGTTGGGCAAATTTCTGGTAAAGTTCACTGCTTTCTTCGGCTTGTCCGGAGATAATCAGCGGGGTACGGGCCTCGTCGATGAGAATATTATCCACCTCGTCAACGATGGCGTAGTGTAATTCCCGTTGGGTCGTCCGGCTCAAATCAGGCACCATATTATCGCGCAAGTAGTCAAAGCCGAATTCGTTGTTGGTGCCGTAAGTGATATCGCAGGCATAAGCTTCCCGGCGGGTGATGGGCCGCAGGTGTTCGTAGCGGTCGTCTTCGCTGTGATAGTCCGGGTCATATTGGAACGAAGCCTTGTCAACCCCGCCACCGCCAGCATTTTGAATAACAGCCACGCTCAGGCCCAAAAAATGATAGATGGGGCCCATCCACTGGCAGTCACGCTTGGCCAGGTAATCATTGACCGTGACGAGGTGCGCGCCACGTCCCACCAGGGCATTGAGGGCAACAGGCATCGTGGCTACCAACGTTTTCCCTTCGCCGGTTCGCATTTCGACCACGACACCCTGGTGCAAGACGGCCCCGCCGACAACCTGGACATCGTAGTGAATCAGGCCAATCGTGCGCCGGCTGGCTTCACGTACCGCCGCAAAAACCGGGGCCTGGATCTCTTGTAAGAGCTCATCTTCTAATTTGAGTAACTGTTTTTCAGCCTGTTCCAGTTGAATCTGCAACCGCTGACGTTCTTGACCGGTTTTTTCGGTCACTTGCTGCCGTAAATCTTCTACCTCGGTACGCTGTTCGGCGGTTGCTTCAGCCAGTTCCTGGCGGAATTTGGCCATCATTTGCCGGATTTCTTCGTCGCTTTTAGCTCTCATTTCAGAGCCAAGCGCCTCCACTTCTTCAACCAGGGGCGTAAGTTTCTTGATTTCTTTCTGATGTGGGTCTCCAAAAACGGCTTTAAAGACGTTTTTAAACATAATCTATTTAGACTCCTAACCGATTTACGATTTCAGATTGCCGATTTACGATTGAAATCACTGCCAGAGCTAATCGTAAATCCAAAACCCACAGGGCCAGTGTCGTAAATCGCAAATTGGTCTCTAAAAAAACAAGGTACAACAAACTACCTTAAACATTGTACCACAATAAGCGGTACTTCCCAAGCAAAAGAGAGCGTAAACAGCGCTCTCTTAGAAACTCTTAACTATTCAGGTTTTGGCTCTACGTGGATTCGAGGGGTAAGACCTGACAGGTTTAGTAATCTAATTTGCTACAACTTACCTGTACCCGTACCGGGCACTGGTATTATCTGGTAAATTTTCGCTAAAACCTGTCAGGTCTGGCTTTTTACCCCAAGTCGGCTATCTGGAAGTGAGTTTCTATGAGTTCCCAAGCGTGTCCGTAGCCGTTGGCCGGTGGCTGCTGTTTTGCTTCAGACCGGTCTCATAAATCTTTTCAAGCTGGGGCACCAGGGTATCCCAGCCGTAATTGGCTTGAGCAAAAGCCCGGCCGGTTGCCCCTAAGTTCGCCCGTCGGGTTGGGTTTTCTAGCAAGTTCAGCACTTCTCGGGCAAATGAGTCCGGCTCATCGGCCAAAATTAACTCTTGCCCACTGAGCACCGGAAAACCCTCTGCCCCAACCGTGGTAGAGACGATGGCTTTACCCATGGCCATTGCCTCTAATAATTTCAAACGCGTCCCTCCTCCCACTCGCAACGGGGCCACATAGACGGTGGTCCCGGCAATATAAGGCCGCACATCATCCACATAGCCGGTAATCGTAACCCCCGGCATGGTTCGCAAAACATCCAGCCGGGGATGAGGACGCTGTCCCACAATGGCGAAAGTTGTTTGCGGACGACGGGCTTGAATAAGCGGCAACACTTGCTGGCCAAACCAAAGAACTGCGTCAATATTGGGCCGGAAATCCATTTTGCCGGTAAAGAGTAAATCATAATGGATAGGGCGGCCAAAAAATTGACGATAGGCGGCCAGGTCAACTCCATTGGGAATAACTGTAATGGGCGCGTTCGGGGCTACATCGCGTAAGGCCACTTTATCTGGAGCCGACATGGCCACGGTATGATCAACCTGACTCAGCAAATTGGCCTCGTACCGGCGCAGACGATGCCACTGGACCCAACTGTAGGCCGCAGCCGGCCAACGGGCCGGTCTTTTTATATCGGCGGCAAAGGCCCGCTTTTGTAAAATCCATTCGGCGTTGTGAGCATCGTAAATAATCAACGGTCTGGACTGCTGGACAGCAGTTTTAAGCGTGGGCAGGTAGGGAGCCATCTCGATGCCCTCAATCTCGACCACGTCGAATGGCTGTTTACTCAACCGCCTGGCCAATCTTTCGTTTAAGCCAGGTGACCAGAGGCGCCAGCTCATATCAGGACGGCGCGTGAACAGCAGTTGGCGCAGGCGCAGGGAAGGGCTACGTTGGGGGACCGGTAGGGTCTCAACCCATTGGCATAAGTCGGGTAAAGGGCCAGGATCATTCGGGTTTTGATCCGGTTCTAAAAAAGTCAGGACACAGACCGGGTGACGCTTGGCTAATTCTTTGACTAAGTTGAAATTTCTAAGGGTCGTGCCCTGGTGAGGGGGATAAGGACGTTGGGGAGTTAAAAGTAAAATGCGCATTTTGATGCTGATGCGTTGATTGGTTATTGGCCGCCCACCTTATGATAGAGTTCTAACGTCTGTTTAGCTGCTTCCTGCCAAGAAAATTTGACGGCCCGTTTGAGGCCCTTGCATATTAAATCTTGCCGCAGTTTTTCTTCGGTCAGAACGCGCCACATCGCCACCGTTAAACCATCAATATCGTGAGGATCAATCATCATGGCCGCGTCACCCACTACCTCTGGCAGGGCGGCGGTGTTGGAAACGATGACCGGTGTGCCGCAGGTCATGGCCTCCAGGGGAGGCAGGCCAAATCCTTCGTAAAATGAGGGATGGACTAAAAGACGAGCGGCATTATACAGGTACAGTAAATCCCCCGAAGGTACGCGTCCCAAAAAAACGACGTGCTTTTCCAGGTCCAATCTGTCTACGGTTTCATAAACTTCTTCCCACAGCCAGCCCTTTGAGCCGGCCAAAGCCAAAATCTCATCCCGTTTATAATCGTCGCGCAACTTACGATAGGCTTGTAACAGGCCCGGTAAATTCTTACGGGGCTCAATGGTGCTAACAAATAAGATGTAATCTTTATCAAGTTTATATTTTTCTTTGACTCGTTGTCGCGCTTCTTCTTTGGGAATTTGCCGATAAATAGGATTGGCCGCTTCGTGAATAACGGTAATCTTTTCTTCTGGTACTCCCAGCAGCTTGATGCTATCTTGTTTGGTGGCCTCAGAAACGGCAATAATGTGATCGGTTTTGCGCCAGGCCTGGTCAATTTGACCGTAGTAGCGGGCACTCTCTTTGGTCAGAAAATGGGGATATAACAAAAAAGCCAGATCGTGAATAGTAATGACTGACTTGCAATTACGCTTAAGGGGCGGAATAAAATCAGGGCTGTGGAGTAAATCCAGTTTCAAGCGCGAAATCTCAAAGCGCAAGGCCGGTTGCTCAAAGCGGTTGTGGCTGGGGGTCCATAACGATTTTCGGATAAAGCCATTACTGTTGATGATGGTAGATTTATCTTTTCGGCTCTGCAGCAAGAAAAATTTATCCCCGTTGGGTCTGAGGCTGGCCAGGGCTTCAATCAACCGCAAAATATATTGACCAATTCCCGCCCGATTGTAAAACACCAAGCGGGCGTCAATTCCGATCCACATATTAATATCCCTTCTTGTGAGAAAAAATAAAGCCCCCTTTGGCAGATTCAATGCGCAGGGGGCATCATCGACCCAACTCAGGCCCTTAATATACCATCAATCGACAATGACGTCAAAATAATGTCTTGACAAATCTCCTTACTTGTGATAAAGTTTGTTACAAATCGAACGACAAAGACAAAGATCGGGAAGAGTAACCGCTTAAACGACGTTCAGAGAGCCGCCGGTTGGTGTGAGTGCGGTACGTACGTAGGCGGTGAATGGGCCCGTGAGTTGCGCTCCCAAAATCAACCGAGGGGTTGATGAGTAGGCAGCGACGGAGACTCCACCGTTATCTGGGAGCCGGATATTCACGCTGTTGACCCACTGCGGGGCAACGGCTGCGTATCTGCTGAGTGAGACTGGCAATTGAGGGAGGCCTCGTGTGTTTCACACGAGGCCCTTTTTTTTCAAAACAAGGTTACGTTTTGCCCTCCCTGGAAGCCGGTCTAAGCGGGGTGGCACCGCGGGAGATAGACCTCTCGTCCCCGAGAATCTTTTACCCAAAGGATTTTCGGGGGCGAGAGGTTTTTTTGTTTGGTTTCACTACCCGACACGAGGAGAGAAACCAGGTTTTTTGTCGTCTGAACCAAGCTGATCGTTGCTTTTTGAGCATTCTGAAGGACCAAAAATGCCTCAGCCAGCGAAACAGGTGGTTTCTGATTTCCAATGTGGGTAATGAATGTTTGGTAAACAATTTTAATAAACACAGGAGTGAGCTATGTACAAACCAACCTTAGAACAAGTCGAAGCTATGGCCGGTCAAGGCAACCTGATCCCGATTCACCGGGATTTACCGGCCGATATGGAAACGCCGGTCAGTATCTATCTCAAATTACAAGATGAAGGCCCCTGTTTCCTGTTAGAGTCGGTGTCCGGCGGGGAACAGGTGGCCCGTTACTCCTTTATTGGGGTGCGGCCTCGCGGGCTGGTCACCGCCTCTGGCTATGAGGTTTACATTGCCAGCGAAGGGTACGGACGGGCAGTGTCCCTGGAAGATGGAGGCGACCCGCTAGACGTGCTAAAAGCGGAGATGACCAAATACAAACCCGTGCGTCTGGCCGATTTGCCCCGCTTCATCGGGGGGGCGGTGGGCTTCATCAGCTATGATGCGGTGCGGCGCTTTGAGCGACTGCCTGACGACAATCCCGATGATCTCCGCGTGCCGGAGATGGCCTTTATGATTGCCCACACCCTGGTGGTGTTCGATCATGCTCGCCAGCGTATGCAGGTCATCGCCAATGCCGATTTGACCCGCAGTGACACCCGCACGGCTTATCAACGAGCCGTGGCCCGGATCAACGAGGTGGTGGCCCGCCTGAATGCGCCCTTACCCGAGGTGACTCCCGCCCCCAGGCAGATTAGCCATAACGGGTTGGAGTCAAATTTTACCCAGGAGGCGTACAAAGACCTGGTCGAGCAAGCCAAGGAATACATTGCCGCCGGTGATGTCTTCCAGGTGGTGCTCTCGCAGCGGTTGTCCCGTCACACTACGGCTCACCCTTTTGGTATCTATCGGGCCTTGCGCATGCACAATCCCTCCCCCTACATGGTCTTTATGCGCTTTCCCGGTGGCATCGGCAGCCCCCCCTTGCACATCATCTCGGCCAGCCCGGAAATGCATGTCCGGCTGGACAGGGGCGTGGCCGAACTGCGCCCCATCGCCGGCACTCGCTGGCGTGGTTTGACGATTGAGGAGGATGTTGCCCTGGCCGAAGAGTTGCTGGAAGACGAAAAAGAGCGGGCCGAGCACGTGATGTTGGTCGATCTGGGGCGCAATGACCTGGGCCGGGTGTGTGAGTATGACACGGTGCGGGTGGAAGAGTTAATGACCGTTGAACGTTATTCCCACGTGATGCACATTGTCTCAGACATCCGGGGTAAACTGAACCCGAAATACGATGCTTTTGACTTGCTGCGGGCCACTTTTCCGGCCGGCACGGTTACGGGCGCTCCTAAAGTACGAGCCATGGAAATTATCGACGAGCTTGAAACAACCCGCCGGGGCATTTATGCCGGGGTCATCGGTTACATCGGCTACGATGGCACGATGGACTCCTGTATCGCCATTCGGACCGTGGTGATGCAGGGGGATAAAGTGCACATTCAAGCGGGGGGGGGCATCGTGGCCGATAGCGTGCCCCAGCGGGAATACGAAGAGAGTTGGAATAAGGCCAGGGCTCTGGCCGAGGCAGTCGACTATGCCGAGCAGGCACAGTGATGGGCTAAACAGAAATATTGTTTATAACTTTGGAGGGCAAAATGATTTTAGTGATAGACAATTACGATTCTTTCACCTATAACCTGGTCCAATATCTGGGCGAGTTGGGGTACACGGTCGAGGTGCGCCGCAACGATGCCATTACCCTGGAAGAAATTGCGGCCATGCAGCCGGACCAGATTGTAATTTCACCGGGGCCTGGCCGGCCGGAGGAGGCCGGCATTTCAGTCGACCTGGTTAGACGCTTTTACCGGGAGGTTCCCATTTTGGGGGTTTGCCTGGGGCACCAGGCCATTGGTCAGGCTTTTGGCGGCAAAATAGTACGGGCCAGGCAGATTATGCACGGCAAAGTGTCGCCGGTAGAGCACAACAAAACAGGAATTTTTCACAATTTACCCAGCCCGTTGATCGCCACACGCTACCATTCGTTGGTGGTCGAGGAGCCCCTGCCCGATTGTCTGGAGATCATAGCCCGGGGTAAGGATGCCGAGGTGATGGCCCTGCGCCACAAAACCTATCCGGTGGTGGGGGTGCAATTTCACCCGGAGTCGATTTTAACGGAGTACGGCCACGAAATGCTGCGCAACTTTTTGCAAATTGAGGCGGAAGCGAGGCAACGAATACCCTATCGGGCACAGGTACCCTACCGACCACAGGTCAGCGAATCAGCCACTCAGACAAAGGGTGATAGGGCCTCAACGATTATCATGCCGATCAAGACCGCTATCAACAAAGTGATGAACGGCCAGTCCCTCAGTATTGAGGAGGCAGAGGAGGTGATGTCCCAAATTATGGCCGGTGAGGCTACCCCGGCCCAGATTGGGGCTTACCTGACCGCTTTACGCATGAAAGGGGAAACGGTCGAGGAGATTACCGGCAGCGCCCGGGCCATGCGTCGTCCGGCGGTGCCGGTTCGACCGGCAGCCAGTCCGGCGGAGTTGGTTGATACCTGTGGTACCGGCGGTGATGGGGCGGGCACGTTTAACATTAGTACTACGGCCGCGTTCGTGGTAGCCGGTACCGGCCAGAAAGTGGCCAAACACGGCAACCGCTCGGTCAGCAGCAAAAGTGGCAGCGCCGACGTGCTGGCCGCGTTAGGGGTTAATTTAGAACTGACGCCGGAGCAGGTGGCCCAGGCGATTGATACGGTCGGTCTCGGCTTTCTGTTTGCGCCCAAGCTGCACCCGGCCATGAAACACGCCATCGGTCCCCGCCGTGAGTTGGGTGTGCGGACCATCTTCAACATCCTGGGGCCATTGACCAATCCGGCCGGGGCGTTGTCCCAGGTCATTGGGGTGTATGATGAACAACTGACCGAACCCCTGGCCAAAGTGCTGGCCGAATTGGGCAGCCGGGGCGCGTTTGTAGTGCACGGGTATGGTGGCCTGGATGAGTTGACCACCACCGGTCCGAACAAGGTCAGCCGGCTGAAAGATGGCCAGGTGGTCACCGAGACGCTTGATCCGGCCGGTCTGGGGTTTGGCCGGGCCAACCCGGCCGACTTGCTGGGGGGCACGGCCGAGGAAAATGCCGAGATTACCCGGGGCATCCTGTCCGGCCGCCGAAACGGTCCGCGTCGCGACGTGGTGGTGCTCAACGCTGCCGCTGCCCTGGTCGCTGCCGGTAAAGCGGTCGACCTAGCTGATGGTATCGGCCAGGCCAACGAGAGTCTCGACAGTGGGGCCGCTCTGGCGGTGCTGGATAGGTTTGTAGAGTTTACCCAGCAGGTAGCGGAATAAGGACGCCCTATGACTATTCTGGACGACATTGTCAAATACAAGCGGACCCAGGAACTGCCCAGGCAGATGCAGGCCCGTGAGGCAGCGCTGGTACGGGCCGAGGCCATTCTGGCCCCCAAGCCCCGGGACTTTGTGGCCGCGCTACGGGCCACGGAGCGGGTGGCCCTGATTGCCGAAGTCAAAAAAGCCTCGCCGAGTAAGGGCCTGCTCCGCCACCCATTCGACCCGCTCGCCCTGGCCACGACCTATGCCCGGCATGGCGCGGCAGCGATTTCTGTACTAACCGACACCAAATATTTTCAGGGTCAATTGGCCTACCTGTCCCAAATCCGCAGTCGTCTCGAGCAGTCCAACCCCCTGCTACGCAAAGATTTTATCTTTCATCCCTACCAGGTTTACCAGGCCCGGGCGGCCGGAGCTGATGCCCTGCTCCTTATCGCGGCGGTCCTCAACGACAAAGAGCTGGTCGACCTGTTGGCCCTGACCCGCAGCCTGGGAATGACGGCCCTGATCGAGATACACGACCGGGCTGAACTGGAGCGGGTGCTGCCCTTACAGCCCCGCCTGATTGGGGTCAACAATCGTGACTTGCGTGATTTTTCGGTGGATTTGAATACCTGTATCGATTTGCGCCAATACGTACCGGCCGACATCTGCTTCGTGGCCGAAAGTGGCATCCATACCGCCGCTGACGTGGCTCGATTGGCCCAGGCCAGTGTGGATGCCATTCTGGTCGGCGAAGCGCTGGTGAAGGCCGGGAATGTGGGCCGGAAGGTGAGGGAGTTGTTGGGATATTGAATTTACTCTATTTACCACTCTCTATTTGGATCGTGGCTACCTCGGCCATCACGGTGGCGTTAACGTAGACGTTTTCCAGGTAGCTGCGTTTCAGGTCGGGATCAGTAATCTGATCAGCCTTGGCTTTAATCAGTTGGCAGGCTGTTGACAAGGCCCGGCGAGCTTCGTCTGCCTGGCCCCGCGCCCGGCAAACCTGGGCGTAAGTCCACCAGATATTCTGGGGTGGGTATTCGCCGCTTCCGGCGTTACGTTGCAGATGGTCTACGGCTTCCTGCAGGCACTGGTAGGCCATGACCACGTCACCGGCGGCCAGGCTGGCTTCACCCTTGGCGGCCAGACTGGCCACGTAATTGCCTATTTCGCCTAACTCACGGCGCAAGGTGCAGGCAGCGTGAAACAGGGGCACGGCTTCGTCCGGTTGACCGCTGGCCAGGTGGAGGTAGCCCAAATCATGCAGACAGAAGGCTTCACCGCGCCGGTCGCCAATGGTGCACCGGATGCTGAGGGATCGCTCCAGTTGCTCTTTGGCCAACGGGTAGTGGCCCAGAATGGTGTGGACCTGGCCCAGCGTGTTCAAGCTGATCCCTTCGCGCAGGCGGTCGCCGATGGTGTGACAAATCGAAAGGGCCTGCAGGTAATATTGGCGAGCCTGTTCATAACGGCCCAAACTGGCTTCAAGCAGGCCCAAGTTGTTGGCGCAGCCGGCCTCGCCGCCCCGGTCGCCGATGGTCCGGTAAATTTGCAGGGCCTGTTGGTAACTCTCGTGGGCCTGTTCGTACTCGGCGATTTGGGTGTGGATCAGGCCCAGGTAGTTGAGGCAAGTGGCTTTAAGTCGATCGTCGGCAATGGTCTCTTCAATAAAGACCAATTGCAGGGCCTGGCGCATGGCCTGGCGGGCCTGGGTATAATCGCCTTGCCGCCAGCAGGTAATGCCCAGCTTGGTCAGGGTTCTGGCTTCCCAGGCCGGTTGATTTTCGCGCCGGGCCAGAGCCAGCGTTTCTTCGGCAATCTTGATGGCCTGGTGATACTGGCCCAGGTTGGTGTACAAACGCAAGTACCGGTTACTGGTTTCCAATTGCTGCGGTAAATTAGCCTGGGCCTGGGCCAGCTCTTTCATCCGGCTTAGATCCTGGGCTTGAGCGACCCGGTTTCCCAGGCGATTGTAGGCCTCCTCACGGCCGGCCGACAAGTCGTACTGTACCTTAACATCTTCTATATCTTCGGCTACGGTCAGGGCATCACTAAAGTAGCTGATGGCCGCCTCGTTGGCATAACCGGCCAGCGCTTTTTGTCCGGCTCGTTGCAAGTAGTGGAGGGCCTTGTAATGCTCGTCGCTACGCACATAATGGTAAGCCAGCAGGTCAACAATTTCGCCCGTATTGTCGGCATAGCGGTTTTCCAGCACAGCGCCAATGGTGGCGTGCAGATGGCGTCGTTGCGAATAAAGCAGCGTTTCGTAGGCCACTTCCTGGGTAATGGCGTGCTTGAAGAGGAAATCCAGATCATTCTCTTTGATTTCCTGGCGGGTAAAATCTTCGGCTTGCAGCCGGGCCAGTTGATCATTGAGGGTCGTTTTGGTGGTTATCCAGGGATGGACGGCTTCCAGCAAGTCCCGTTGAAACGTGCGCCCAATGGCCGCAGCCACTTTGAGGGTGACTTTTTCCGCCTCCGGTAAACGGTCGATGCGGGCCAGGACCACCTTTTGAACCGTGTCTGGCAATTCTAGCCTGTCCAGGTCGCCGATAAGCTGGCACTGGCCCGCCTCTACTTTGAGAGCACCAACGCTCAATAAGGAGTTAACCAACTCTTCGATGAAGAGGGGGTTACCCTGTCCCTTGCTGCAAATCAAGTCGGCCAGGGAAGCGGGCAGTGTTTTGACCTCCAGCTTATTTTGGACCAATTTGAGGCTGGACCTGGCATCCAGTTCGTTGACCTGCATCTGAGTGTTATAGGGCAGGGCCTGCAGGCGCTGGTAAGGGAGGGGAACGGAACCGCTCAAGGGGCGATGCACCAGCACCAGGAACAGAGGCTGGTCACCTATTTCTACGGCCAGTGATTCCGCTAACTCTAAAGAGAGTTCGTCGCTCCAATGGATGTCTTCCAGCAAAATGAGGGTCGGACGTTCTCGGGCCTCGTAGAGGGCAATGGTCCGGATGGTGGTAAACACGTTGTCACGACGCAGGTCTTCGCTCAGGCGGAGGGTAAGGGTGGTCTCTTCAGTCTCAAGGCCTAAAATATCGGCCAGGAGAGGCAGACGCTCCAACCAATAGGCTTCGCTAGCGGTCGAAGGTTGCCCCCCGTCTTCCGACCCACTCGAAGTGGCTATCTCGGCCCTGGTGGCCAGGGGATGAGGGGGTAAGCGCTGCAAAAGACCGGTCAGGCGGGCCAAGCGCTCTCTGACGGAGAGGCGAGTGGACAGGCCAGCCACCGCGGACAGAACGCCGCGCCAGGGTAAGTAAGGGGTTTGCTGGCCATAACTGACGCAGTCACCTCGATGAGCGGTGCCGCCGCGCTCTCGCCAGCGGCGCAAAATTTCAATGGCCAGCCGGCTTTTACCAACCCCGGCTTCACCACTGAGCAGTAAGACCTGGCCCTGTCCGGTCCAGACTTTACCGGCCAGGGCGTCGATGAGCTGCACTTCTTTGTCCCGGCCCGTTAGCTCCTGGTTGCTGAGCAGATAGCCCATTAACTCTTCTTCCTGGTCTTGCTCTTTTTCTTGCAAGACCCGGTAAAGGTGACGCGGTTCGAGTTTGCCCTTAATCTGCATGGATCCCAGGTCGTCGTATTCGAAGAATCGCCCGGATTGGCTCTGCACCGACTGGTCTACCCAGACCTGGCCCACGCCTGCTTTTTGCATTAAACGGGCCGCCAGGTTGACCGTGTCCCCAATGACCGTGTATTCCCGGCGTTGCGGTGCGCCCAGGGGCCCGGCAAAGAGCGGACCGGCGGCCAGTCCGACCCGCAGGTCCAATTGGTGACGCAGGGCCACCTTGCGCAGGGCCAGGGCACAGGCCACGCCCCGCACTTCATCGTCTTCGTGGAAGAAGGGAGGCGCGCCAAAGAGAACCAGCAAGACACTGCCTTTATCACCGACGGCCAACTTGTTCACGCTGCCTTCGTAGTGATAAATCACTTCCTGGGCATCGCGCAAAAAACTGTTCAGGCGAGGGCCAGCCTCGGGATCGTGCTCATAGTCAAGACCGCTAAAGCCGACAAAGCAAACGGTCATAGGCTTTAGCTCGGCCAGGATATCGCCGTGTACACTTTCCAGAATACTGGAGATGGCCCCGGGGATGTAGCTGCGCAAGGTAGCGGCCACCCTGGTGGCGATCAGTTCTGACCGGGGCCAGGTGGGGGGCATGAGCGGCGTGGGAGTGAGCTTGCTCCACAAGTGGGTGATGCGGTAGAAACCGGCGGCCGCTTCCTCGCCAAATACATAAGACTCGGCCAGGGTTAGTCGTTGTCTCCCGGTGGCGATGGTGGCTGGCCCAACGGTGTCCAGGATACGGCCGCCAATTAGCTGCCAGGCCGCTTCATCAACGACGATTTCGCCTGCTTCGGCCAGGTTCTCGGCCTGGCTCATATCGGCCATTGGCGCGCCGGCCAGGACGTACTCCCAGCGATCGTAAACGCCGCCGGCGTGAACTTCCAGCAACTGGCCGGCGCTGAGGCCCATCTTCATGCGCAGTTCGAACTGACCCTGGCTGGTAGAGACCGTGGCAAAGCTGGCCATGGCCGCCTGCATGGCAAAGGCCGCCTGGACCGCCCGCCAGACGGCTTCGGCCAGCCCTTCGAGCGGGCAAGGCCAGGTCAGGCTCAATGCATCGCCACCAAATTTGACCACGTGTCCGCCATGCGATTCGGCCGTGGTGATGAGGGCCTCAAAAACCCGATTGAGGATAGCGGTCAGTTCCTCTGCGCCTCGCACCCCTGCCGAGGCTAAGGCCTCAGCCAGGGGGGTAAAGCCGGAAATGTCGGCGAACAGGGTGGCCGCGTGAAAATAGCGCCAGGTGCCCCCAAGCTGTTGCTGGGGATTTTGCACCGCTAACCGCGTCACCGGAGGCGGCACATAAACATTCAGGGTTTGCAGATGATCAGTCGTTGTCATGGTACATATCCCAAGCTTTGTCCGGCACTGAAAGCAGGACAAAGCAATAATTTGTCTTCATTATTTCTTAAAGTTCACCAGGTTTTCTGGAGAATGGACAATGGGGGGGGAGAAACAACTGATGCAACAGGCTATGGGTCTACCCGCATTTTGATATTGACGTCATAGACGGGGAGGCCCTATTCATCTGGTGGGTCTGAATGAGTTCTGGTCAAAAGCTGGGTAGACACAATAATTATATGATATATTTTAACACAAAACAATAGGAACTAGATGTGAAAATAATTAAAAAATGATTAGAAGGGGTTAGTTGGTTAGTTGGTTGGTTATTGTCAGAGGTTGTGATTAGGAGGTAACGAATGACGAAAGTTAAAATTTGTGGGATTACTAATCTGGAAGATGCCCTGGCAACTGTAGAGGCGGGGGCAGATTTGCTGGGTTTCATTTTTTACGAGCCCAGTCCGCGTTATGTTGCGCCGGAGGTGGTGAGAGAGATTGTGGCCATTATCCGTGGTGGCAGTTCCCCCCAATTCGTCGGCGTTTTCGTCAATGCGCCGCTCGAAACCGTTGCTCACGTCCTCACCTGCTGCCAACTCGACGCGGTCCAACTGCACGGGGAAGAGCCACCCGAATTCGTTCACCATTTCCAGGGCCGGGCCTTCAAGGCCCTACGCCCCCAATCCCAACTCGAAGCCGAAGCCCTCATCCAAAAATACCACCCACCCAACCACCTAACCAACCAACCCTTCCTCCCCCCTTTCCTCCTGGACGCCTACCACCCCACCCTCTACGGCGGCACCGGCCAGGTAACCGACTGGACGATGGCCGCCAACATCGCCCGGCGCTACCCGATTATGTTGGCCGGCAGTCTCACCCCGGCCAACGTGGCCGAAGCGATTCAGGCCGTACACCCCTGGGGTGTCGACGTCAGTAGCGGGGTAGAGCGGGCGAAGGGACGGAAAGATCATGCGAAAGTGAGGGCGTTTATTGAGGCAGTCAAAGAATAAAACGTAAACCCACAGGGCAAGTGACGTAAAACGTAAGGATTTAGGTAGAAAAATTATGAATTACAAAGATTGGGAAAAGGTAGTACCCGTGGCAATCACAGCGGATTCACTGTGGAAGATGAGAGCGTATCGCTTGGCCTTGTTTTTGGCTGATGTGGGCTGGCATGATGTGACCAAGCTGGGACAAGATCGGCGCACGATTAGTTTGTCCGATCAATTGTAAACCATACCCCTCCCCAATCCATAATCATTACGTTTCACGTTTTACGTTTCACGTTTTACGAGGTTTTGCAAGTAACTTATTTACTTAAGGAGACATCTATGAATGCACCACCAACAAGCAAAGGCAAATTCGGACCTTACGGCGGCCAGTTTGTGCCGGAGACGCTGATGCCGGCCCTGGCCGAGCTGGAAAGGGCTTACCAGGCGGCCAAAGCGGCCCCTGATTTCCAGGCAGAGCTCGAGCATCTGCTCAAAACTTACGTCGGCCGGCCCACGCCGCTGACCTATGCCGGGCGGCTGACGGCCCACCTGGGGGGAGCCAGGATTTATCTGAAGCGGGAAGATTTGGCCCACACCGGGGCGCACAAAATCAACAACGCCCTGGGCCAGGCTCTGCTGGCCAAACGGATGGGCAAACGACGGATTGTGGCCGAAACGGGAGCCGGTCAGCACGGGGTGGGCAGCGCCACGGCCTGCGCCCTGTTGGGGCTGGAATGTGTAGTTTACATGGGCGAGGTGGACATAGCCCGCCAGCAGCCCAACGTCTTTCGCATGCAACTGGCCGGTACCGAGGTCCGGCCGGTCAGTAGCGGCAGCCGCACCCTGAAAGATGCCATCAACGAGGCCATCCGGGACTGGGTGACCAACGTCAGAACCACCCACTACCTGCTGGGCTCGGTCCTGGGACCGCACCCCTACCCGACCATCGTCCGCGACTTTCAGAGCGTGATTGGCCGGGAGGCCCGACCCCAGATTTTAGAGGCCGAGGGCCGCCTGCCCGATTTGCTGGTGGCCTGCGTGGGCGGTGGTTCCAACGCTATGGGCCTGTTTCACGCCTTTATGGAGGATAAACAGGTGGACATGCTCGGGGTGGAGGCCGGCGGCAGCGGTATCGAGACGGGCAAACATGCGGCCCGTTTCGCCCCGCCGCCTATCAATGAGTCGGTGACCGTGGCAGCCCGCCTGGGGGTATTGCACGGCACCAAGTCTTACGTGCTGCAAACGCCCGACGGCCAGATTGCCGAAACCCATTCCATCAGCGCCGGCCTGGATTACCCCTCGGTTGGGCCAGAGCATGCCTGGTTGCGTGATCAGGAGCGGGCGGGGTATACTTACGCTACAGACGAGGAAGCCCTGGCCGCGGTCCAGTTGCTGAGCGAAATGGAAGGCATCATCCCGGCCCTGGAGTCGGCCCACGCCGTGGCCGAGGTGATCAAACGCGCTCCCCGTATGCCCAAAGACAGCCTGATCATCGTCAATCTCTCCGGCCGGGGCGACAAAGATTTGGCGGTGATTATGAGGGCGTTGGGGGAGGGAGCATCGTGAAGACGAGGGGGATCAGTCAACAATTTGGAATTTTAGGCTTAAAACGTGAAACGTGAAACGTAATGATTTCAGGCCGTAAGCCTTCAGATTACCGGTCTGATGGATTCACGTTTTACGTTTTACGCATCACGTATCACATATCACCAAGGAGTTCTCTATTATGACAGACCAAACCACTAAAAAACGCGTTTTTTCCGGTGTCCAACCCTCCGGTAATTTGCACATTGGCAATTACCTGGGGGCCATTAAAAATTGGGTGGCGGAGCAACACAAATATGAGAATGTCTTCTGTATCGTGGATTTGCACGCCTTGACCGTGCCGCAGGACCCGGCCGAGCTGTATCGCAAAAGCCGGGAGGTGGCTCTGCTCTACCTGGCCTGCGGCCTGGACCTGGAGCACTGCGCCATTTTCAACCAGAGCCACATCCCGGCCCACGCCGAACTGACCTGGCTACTGAACTGTGTGACCCCGATCGGTTGGTTGGAGCGTATGACCCAGTACAAAGACAAGAGCGCCAAGCAGGAAAGTGTGAGCACCGGCCTGTTCGATTACCCGGTGCTGATGGCCGCCGATATCATTCTGTACGACTCCCACTACGTGCCGGTGGGCGAGGATCAGAAGCAGCACGTCGAACTGACCCGGGACATCGCCCAGCGCTTCAACAGTCTCTACGGCGAAACTTTTGTCGTCCCGGAGGTACTCATCCCCAGGGCCGGGGCCCGTATCAAGGGCCTGGACGATCCCACGACCAAGATGAGCAAGAGCAGCGACAAACAGGGCCACGCTCTGCGGCTGCTCGATCCGCCCAACGTGCTGCGCAAGTCGATCATGCGGGCTACCACCGACTCGGAAAACCGGATTGCCTTTGACCCGGACAAACAGCCCGGTATTTGCAACCTGCTCAACATCTACCAGGCCCTGACCGGCCAGAACGAAGAGGAGACTCTGGCCGAGTTCGAGGGGCAGGGGTACGGCGCCCTTAAAAAGCGGATCGCCGAGCTGGTCATCGCCACCCTGGAACCGATTCAGGCCCGCTATTATGAGATGGCCAAAGACCCGGCCTACATCGAGCAGGTCCTCAAAGAAGGCGCCGAGCGAGTCCGGCCCATCGCCGAACAGCGCCTGTACGTGGCCCAGAAGAACATGGGGCTGCGAAAATGACCGGAATCGACCGCATTAGAAACGCTTTTGTCAGGAACGGCCCGGCCTTTATGCCCTACTCGGTCCTGGGCTACCCGACCCGCCGGGCCAGCCTGGCCGTTGTCCAGACCCTGGCCGAGGTCGGGGCCGATTTGTTGGAGTTGGGCATTCCCTTTTCCGATCCCCTGGCCGACGGCCCGACCATCCAGGCCGCTACCCAGAAATCACTGGAAAACGGCACCACCGTCAAAGACTGCCTGGCCATGGTCCGTGAACTGCGCCAGCGGGGGGTGGACACGCCGGCCCTGTTGATGGGCTACGTCAACCCTATGCTGGCCTACGGCCTGGCCTCGTTCGTGGCCGACGCCGCCACAGCCGGGGTGGACGGCCTGATTGTGCCCGATTTACCGCCGGAGGAGGCCGGCGAATTGGAGGCGGCCTGCGCCGAGCCCGGCCTGGCTCTGGTGTGCCTGCTGGCCCCGACCAGTACGCCGGAACGGATCAAGTTAATCGCCGAAAAATCGCAGGGCTTCATCTACCTGGTCTCCCTGACCGGCGTGACCGGCGCCCGGACCGAGCTGCCGCCCGATTTGACCGATTTCGTGGCCCGGGTGCGGGCCCAAACCGACAAACCCCTGGCCGTCGGCTTCGGCATCAGCACCGGCGCCCAGGCCCGCGCCGTCGGCGAATTAGCCGATGGGGTCATCGTCGGTAGTGCCCTGGTCAAATGCGCCGGAGAGTCGGTGGCGCGGGTCAGGGAGTTGGCGGTGGTGTTGAGGGAGGCGTTGAGCGTGAAACGTGAAACGTGAAACGTGTTGCGTGTTGCGTGCGTGTCCTTGGCGGCGTGTTGCGTAACGCGGTAACGTATGCCCCTCTGGTTTGACAAAAAAAGAGGGGTCTGTTACGCCCCATATAACAACGGATCCAAGGATTAAACGGATAAAATCTGGCGAAAAAATCCGGTTCATCCTCTGATCCGCTGTTATATTGGCCACCCCTACCAGAATCAAGTCACGAGGTGCCCTTTAGTGAGGATTACCACAGTGAACGAAGACATTTATATCTTTTTTACAACACTATCAATGGATCAACTCGCCAAAGAAATGTCCCAACTGTTAGAGATACGTCTCTATCTGCATCAAAGTCCTATGATCGGTCCGTGGTACAGTTCTGAAGACCTTGATGCACTCTCTAAAGCGGTGAGAGAAGGGAGGAAATTCGAGGAAGTTATTGAAACCTTGAGGCAAGAGGGGAAACTGGATGCTAATAGAACTTTCGACCTCCAATTGAATGATCCTGGTGATCCACATTATGGCGGCCCACAGGTCCGGGGTGGAGGTGATTACATCCTACGGGTCAGGGCAGATCCAGACGACCTCGTTGAAATTGAAGAAAAATTGCATCACTCGGATTTGCAATTCAAACTGCACAAGCGTCAACGTTGAAGCAGGAACTGATGATCCTCAAATTCGAGGGCTTATCCCAGAATTCGTTGTTAGCCGGGCCAGAGTTGAGGTTAGATATGGATCACACCGAAGTAAAACGCTATTGGGACGGGAATGCCGACGCGTGGACCAAGCTTGCCAGGGCAGGGTACGATGTCTATCGCGATTACCTCAACACGCCGGCGTTCTTCAAGATGCTGCCTGATGTAGATGGGCGCTGGGGGTTGGATATTGGTTGCGGGGAAGGCCATAATACCAGGCTGTTGACTCGACGTGGTGCACGAGTGACAGCCATCGACATTTCGGAGGTGTTCATTCGGCATGCCAAGCGACTGGAAGACCAGGAGGCGTTGGGCATCAGGTACCAGGTTGCCAGCGCCGTAGAATTGCCGTTTGCCGATTCGGTCTTCGACTTTGCGACGGGCTTCATGAGCTTTATGGACATCCCAGAGACAGGTAGCGTTCTTGCTGAGGCGTATCGTGTTTTGAAGCCTGGTGGTTTTCTGCAGTTCTCCATAACCCATCCTTGCTATGACACACCGCACCGCCGAAACCTGCGTGATGAGAGAGGTCTGACGTATGCGATCGAGGTGGGGGGGTACTTTGAGAACTGTAAAGGAGACATTGTTGAATGGCTCTTCAGTGCTGCGCCGCCACAGGTAAGGGAAGGCTTACCCAAGTTCAAGGTGCCCCGATTTACGCAAACCATCAGTCAATGGTTGAATCTGCTGATCGAGACGGGTTTCCTTCTTGAGCGCATTGCCGAACCACGGCCAAGCGACCGGGTCGTGGGCGAGTGTCCCGACATTCAAGATGCCCAAATCGTGGCCTACTTCCTGCACATCCGTGCGCGAAAGCCAGAGAGGAGCATCACGTTGTCGAGAAAGCCCGGCTAACAAGTCGCTGTTACACCTGGCTATCGAGGCTCCAGTCTCTTGCGCACGATCTCGATATCTTCATCAAACCAGAATGTGCCTTGCCAGCGGGGCAAAGTGTTACCCCACCACATTTGCGCAATCCGCGAGAATTATGGAGTCCAAAGTGCACTTTGGACTCCATATCTGCGATTTGACCGCGCTATGTTTTACGTGGGTAGAATTACATCCTTGATTTGATTTTTCTTCAAGGATTGTTATGCTGAATAAAAGGAATAGTTGATCTCAGGACAATCGTGGCGGCGTGGTCATTGTTGCCGCTCCAGGGCAGCCTATTCTGGTGAGGGCTATCGGGGGAGTTTGACTTCTCTAGACGGACTGTGGAGGTAGAGATATGGGTGATGTTAACAAGCACAGGAGGCGTATCGGTTCTGAAGAGGAACCGGCCCAGATGATTGTTCAGGTGGCAAACGCAGCAAAGGTTGAGGCCATCATCTGCACTACCGAGTCCGCTGACTTCGTCCGTCGCCTTCATCAATTGTCTGGCCAGACCCGAGTCATTGCCGCCACGGCCAACCCAGACACCTATGATGCTCTGATCCAAATGAATTTCGAGGTGATCCGGCTGCCGCTTCGGGCTGCCGACAAGTATAAACAGATCCGCCACGTCATCTCTATGGCGATCCGGTCGGCCAGTATTTCGACCGGCGAGCGAGTACTCTGTACCCTGGCCTGGGACCTTGACCCCGAGGAGGGAAACTTTGCCGTTCTGACCGACGTGGAACCGAACCTCGAGTACCTGGCCGTGGCCGACCTGCTCAAACTGACCGATGGTATTCGCCCCTCGGTCCTGGAAACTGCGATCACCGTTGCCTGCAAAGTCGGCCGGGCGGCCCGTCGTGGCAAACGTATTGGCACCATTTTTATGCTTGGCGATTCTGTCAAGGTTCTGGAAGGATCCAGGCAAATCATCCCCAACCCGTTCCACGGCCACGAGGAGGCAATGCGCAGGATTTCGAACCCCGACATCCACGACGCCCTGGTTGAGCTGGCCAAACTCGACGGCGCCTTTGTGGTGCGGGGCGATGGCTTAATCCAGACTGCCGGCACGTTTTTAGCCTCTGCCTCGAGCGAGATAGAGCTGCCTCCCGGTCTTGGCGCCCGGCACGTGGCGGCCGCAGCGGTAACCAAGCGCACTGCGGCTACGGCCGTTGTTGTCTCAGCTACCGATGGCAATGTCCGCGTTTTTTCCGAGGGTAAGCTGGTGCTTCAGATCGATCCCGACGTGCCAGACGGTCCCACCGCTTCGAAGGCTGGCAGCATTGCTTAACTTAGGGAGTTCCGAAATTTAAATCATCCCAAAACTTTCGGCGGCGTGAAACGTAAAACGTGAAACGTGAGGGTTTATGGCATAAAAACATCACGTTTCACGCTTCACGTTTCACGGAGTTGGGACAATTATTTTTTCGGAACTGCCTTAATGACATTGATTGCATCATCTCCATTAATTCGAGACAAAGGGCTAACTCTTCAGCATTGTTATAGCTGGCCTCAATCTGACCATTGCTCAGGCGTCGGGTTGTAGCCAAGCTGGAACTGTTTAAGCGTGTCAGGCTGCAAGCCACGCCGGTGCAGCCAGGCGCGGGCCCTGGCCCCAACCGGAGCCCACAAAGCAGCCTGACAGGTCTGGACCACCTGCTGGCCTC
>DAOUMU010000101.1:0-3531 GCA_034409055.1 Anaerolineae bacterium | reverse complement strand
CGTTTGGACCGGCTGAAGCCTCGACTCCAAAATATATTTGCCCCCAGGAGGTGCATCCCATAAGTTTTTAGGGTCATTCTTGCTCTAGCCAGGTTCGTAACCTGGCGGCCTTGGCCCGGTAAAGAGGCAGGTTATGAACCTGCTTCGAGCAAAACAATGTGGTTAGGCTTTACCCTAAAAACTTTTTAAACGGACCAATAGTAAACCTGAAACCCAGATGTTGGTGTCGACGACGATACGCATGGCTAATCGCCTTTTCGCTCGCGCCGGACTGTATGTACGATCTCGTTGCTTTCATCCAATGATAATGGCTCTCCCACCGGGGCTTGAGCCACAATGTCGGTGACAGTTCGTATCCAGACCCAGTTACTGTGAAACGTACTCTGCCCGGCCATATCGCCGAGGGCATCGGAAGTGGTCCAGTTGACATTACGACCACCGCTGTTGTTACCAAAGGGATCCAACTTGCGCCAACGCCCCTTGGGGGAGGCCAGGACGCCCGGCCGGACGGCGTCGGTGACCACGGCCCGCAGTTGGCACCAACCCCGCCCGTTTTCGACGATGACGATGTCACCGTCGGCGATACCCTGGGCGGCGGCATCGTCCGGGTGAATCTCGACGAAAGGGGGGCCTTCCCGTTGCAGCAAACTGGCCTGGCTGGCGAAACTACTGCTGACAAAATGGTGAGCCGCCCCGGTGACCAGATTTAACGGGGCTGAGGCCGGCGCTGCCTGCCGGTTGGGGGGCAGGGCGTCGTCATCAGTCTCACGCCAACCGGGTAAAGGATCGATCCCGGCTTGGGCCAGGGTCTGGGAGTACAGTTCAACTTTACCACTGGGCGTGGGGAAGTGGAGGTCAGCAAAGGGGATGGTTGACTCCAGATCGAGCGACACCGCGCCATTGGCCTTGAGACGGGCCAGGGTGATACCTGACCAGGCCGGATTGTGGGCAGCCGTAGCGGTCAGGACCTCTTCGATCACTTCATCCGGGCTTTGCTGGAGCCACGGTTCGTTAAAGCCCATCGCCCGGGCCAGCAGTCCCATCACCTCCCAGTTGCTTTTGCTTTCCCCCAGGGGTGGAATAGCCGGCTGATTGTAGGTCAGCATGGTGTGGCCGTAAGCTTTATGCAGATCGGTCTGCTCCAGTTGGGAGGTGGCCGGCAGGACAATGTCGGCATAAACCGCCGTATCGGTCATAAACAGGTCGTGGACCACGGTAAACAGCTCCTGCCGCAGCAAGCCCTGCCCAATCCGCCCGGCGTTGGGAGAGGAGGTAACCGGGTTAGCCCCGAAAACAAAAAGGGACATAAGGGGTGGCTCGGTGACCTCGCCCAGCAGGGCGGCCCCGAGGCGATTCATATTAACGCTCCGGGCCGGCGGGGGACATTCGGCCCAATGATTGAGGGCCGCCTGATCCCATCGCACATAACTGCTGGTGCTGTAGGCCAGGCCGCCGCCGCGAGTACCGTATTGGCCGGTCAGAGCCGGCAAGGCGCAAACGGCCCGCACGGTCTGGCCGCCGTTGCGGTGGCGCTGTAAACCATCGGCAATCTTGATCAGGCCGGGATAGGTGGTGGCATAGAGACGGGCCAGGTCGATAATCGCCTGCTCCGGTAAGCCGGTGATAGCGGCCACCCGGGCCGGCTCGTAATCGGTCAGGCGGTCACGGAATTGGGGCCAGCCGGCGGTGTGTACCTCCAACCAGGCTTCGTCGTGCAGCCCCTCGGCGACGATCACGTGGGCCAGTCCCAGGGCCAGAGCGCCATCGGTATTGGGCAGGGGGGCCAGGTGCAAGTCGGCCCCACGAGCGGTGCGAGTGCGGCGGGGGTCAATGACGACGACCTGGCAGCCGTTGCGCTGGGCCTGTTTGAGAGGGGGCATAAAGTGGGGGGCGGTGCTGGCCGGGTTGTGGCCCCAAATAATGACCAGGCGGCTGTGGGCCACATCGGCGTAGGGCGGACTGTGGCGGACACCCAAGGTGGCCTCGACGGCATACTCCGCTGCCGCGCCACAGATAGCCCGCTCAAGCTGGCTGGCCCCGAGCCGGTTCCAAAAGCGAGCACTGGCCACGCTCATCTGGACCAGGCCGAGGGTGCCGCTGTAGCTGTAGGGTAGAATGGCCGCCGCGCCGTACCGGTCGATGATTTCTCGCCAGCGGCCAGCGATCTCGGCAATAGCTACTGGCCAACTGATCCGCTCCCATTGGCCACTACCTTTGGGGCCGACCCGCCGCAAAGGGTGCTGTAATCGGTCTGGGTGGTAAACGTGTTCCAGGTAGGGCCGCACCTTGGCGCAGAGCCAGCCCTGGGTAATCGGGTGCTCCGGGTCGGCATAAAAATTAATAGCCCGGCCATCTTCTACCTCGGTGATAAAGCCGCAGGTGTCCGGGCAATCGTGGGGACAGGCCCCATAGACGCGCTGTGTTGGCATAATTCTCCTGTCCTATCCTTATTGGCTCTACGTGGATTAGAGGGGTAAGACCTGACAGGTTTAGTAATCTGTCGCTATTTGTTGCCAACTTGCTACAATTTACCTGTATTATCTGGCAAATTTTCGCTAAAACCTGTCAGGTCTGGCTTTTTACCCCACAAATCCGCGTTGAACCTCCTTATTTTCTGCCAAAGTCGGCTCTTATTTCACCCCACGCCTCAGTGTTCCAGTCAAGCAAGGCACTGGGATAAGTATTGTTTTCCAGCCACTGCAAGGCCCTATCGACCAATGACCACACTTTTTCGGTTTGCTCATTTCTGGGCAGTTTTGAACGGGCCGCTCTATCCCTGACCCAGCCCCGGGCAGTTCTAGAGTCAGAATAGATTGGCTTGGCTTGATTTTGTTTCTTCAGGAGGACCAAGGCGTGCACGATGGCCAGAAATTCGCCGATGTTGTTGGTGCCATTTACAATGGGTCCAACGTGAAACAGGGTCTCACCTGTTTCCGTATGGACGCCCCGGTATTCTAAATTACCAGGGCTACCATCGCAAGCAGCATCAACAGAGATGCTATCAGCAATCACCTCGGGCGGCAAACTGAATGAAGGTGAGGCACCGATGCACTTTTCCCAGCCCAATTGGAACGCTTCTTTGGCTTGCGTTTCATTGTCAAACGACTTAAATTTAGCCCCTGAAAAGCCGTTCACCTGCTCGGCACACTCAGCCCAGTTGGTGTAAATGCCGGGTTTTCGACCAACCCAGACCACATAGTATTTTGTTTTGGCCAATTTCAGGCAACTCCTATCCTACTCCAAGGCTGTTATCTCGCTTGGATAAAGAAAATTGGCGAAGCGCATGGGCTAATAATCTTGGCCAATTGCTCAATGATTTCGGTAACTACCTACCATGTAACTCTGAACAGGTGAAGAATCCCCAAGGTTTTGGTAAATACCCAAGGGGCACAGGGTGGACCTCTTTTGGGCCAAAGTTTCGGAGATTCCTCGTCGTTTATGCCCTTTGGGTACTGCGCTCCTCGGAATGACATGAGGGTAGGCGGTTACTGATTTCGACGATCAGAACTTGCAAGCTAGACTGTCGAGCCT
>DAOUMU010000100.1:0-3697 GCA_034409055.1 Anaerolineae bacterium | reverse complement strand
CAGGATAACTCAGTGCTATATTAACCCATCATAATTTTTTTAACAAAACACTAGCAGTCAGTCGTTAGTTGGTTATTTTCATACTTTGGGGTGACCCCCGATTCATGTTATCCGCTATAAAACTGTTAGTAACCGATTATGCGTAATTAATTGCAAAGCATCCTGAGTAGGGCGGAACAGAGTGGAGCGCGTATCGAAGCGTGCGGTTTTGCATCGAATCGGCGCGTTTACCGCACCCTTCGATACGGTTTCCGCTGCGCTCCAACCTACTCAGGATGCTACCTGACTAATTACGCATAATCGGTTATTAACGTATCAACATCTCAAACAATGCCTCGGTCTGTGACGATGGGGGAGCATTGATCTCGCTCAATAGAGTCTGCCGGCAGCGATTGAATTGGCGGACGACGGCCGCCTGGTTGCCCAGCGCGGCGTGGGCGCGCATAGCCAGGCGGTGGGCCTCCTCCAGGCAGGGGTCCTCGGCCAGGGCACGCCGGCAATACTCCAGCGTCACCCCGTACTCCCTCGCTTCCAGGTGGAGGCTAGCTAACTGCAAAGTCGCTTCCAGGCAGGCCCGCTGCAACCGTTCTCGCTCCGGCCAGGTCCAGGTGCCATCTGCCTCGGGCAGGTAGGGGCCTTCACAAAGGTCAATCGCTGCCCGGTAAGCCGCTATTTGCCGGCCTGGTTCGGTCTCTGAGCGAGCCTGGACCAATAGCTGCTGAAACGCTTCCACGTCGTATTCGTAATCCAGCGCCCGGTTGAACCGGTAGCGGCCTTCGTTTTCGTCGAACACCACCACCTCTTTCCCCAACGCAGAGCGTAAACGATAGATGGTATTCTTGAACTGTAGCTTCAGTTGGGCCGGCGTGCTGTCCGGCCAGAAGATGATCCCCGCCGCCTCTTTGGTCAGTCCGTCGGGGTGGGCCAGTAGACAGAAAAAGAGATCTCGTACACGCTTTTGGTTTCGCCACTCGGGACTGGTGACCAGTTTCCCATCCAGCATTACCTGAGCCTTGCCCAGAGCTTGGATGGTTAGCCTGGGTAGGGCAAAGGGAACAGTCGAGGCTCGTTGGCGCAGGCGGCGGCGCAAGGCTGGGATTTCTTGCTCAAACTGGACGACCTGCTCGAGTAACTGGGACACCTGGCGACCAAACGCCGGGTCGCTCTGGATGGCCTTCAGCAGCATCTTAGCCTCCCGGCCGGCGACTACCAGGGGATGCCGGCTTTCCAGGCCAGATGCCAGGCGGAAGGCATACTCCAACTGGTTCAGAGCTGCCTGTTCCTGCCCCGCTGTGTGGTAGGCAACGGCCAGGTAAAGATAGGCCCGGATCCCCTCAACTCGCTGGCCACCATCGTCGAAGCGATGAGCCGCCTCCTCCAGGTGAGCGACTGCCTCTGGGGCATGGTCTTTAGCCAGGGCCAACCGGCCTGCCGCCAGTTGGCATAGCCCCTGTTCGTAATCAGACCCACTCTCTTGAGCCAGTCGCCTGGCTGAATCCAGCAGGTCGTATGCTTGAGCTAAATCTCCCTGCGACCGGGCCTGAGTAGCGTCGGCCAGGTCCAGGTAAAACAGCAAGAAACGTTCATCAATGCGCCGGGCCGTTTTACGAGCTTGATAATAGGCGTCCAGGGTAGCATCGGCGGCGTCTAGAGTGGCATAAAGGTCGCCAATACCACACAATATATATGCTTCCATCCGAGCGTACCCACTTTGACTGGCACAGACCAGGGCTTCTTCGAAGGTGAGACTGGCTTGTTCGTAACTTCCCCTGAGATGATGTAAGACTGCCAGATTGTTGAGAAGATTAGCCTGCCAGGTAACATTACCCGTCCCCTGCCAGTAGTCAAGGGCATCGTTGTAGCATGTCAGGGCCTGATCGTAACGACCGGCGTTCATATAGGCCAGCCCTAACTCCATAAGAAGCCTGGCTGCATTTTGTGTATCATTAAGCGCATTACAGGCTGCCAAGGCCTGCTCCAAACACTCGATGGCCTCGTCCAACCGTCCTAGCTGATCTAAACTTATCCCTCTGGCTCTCAGCGCCTCAGCCCGAACATCACGCAAACCCTCATCCTGCTCGGCCAAGGCCAGTGCCTCCTCGGCATCGACCAGAGATGCCTGGTAGTTCCCCAGGAAACGGTGGGGGATCGTTCGCCACACCAGGACACGGGCCAGGCAGGCCCGGTCATCTGCCGTCCGGGCGCTCGCTTCAGCCCGGTTCAGTAGCGACAGCCCTCGCTCCACCTCACCCAACATTACAGCCGCAAGACCGCGCAAGGAAAGCAGGAAGGGGCGTGAGACCAGAATGTCGGCGGGTAAGGCATCGAGCCATTCGGCCAGGATCATCAGCCGGCCACCTTGCACCAGAGATAGACTGGCCTGCTCGATCAGGTCGGTCGTGGCCGTCATGTCGCCCAGGCACCGGTACAGGTTGTGGGCCTTTTCCCACTCCTTGCGCCCGGCGTACAGGCTGGCCAGCCGCCGGAGAATACGATCTTTCTCCTCGGGGCGTTCTTGGGCCAGCCGAGTCTGCAAAAAATCCCGAAACAGGTGGTGGTAACGCAGCCACATGCCCTGGTCGCCGATTGGCCATGTTTCCTCGTCGCCAACCGGCAGGACGAACAGGTTGCTCCGCCAAACCGTCTCTATCAGGCTGGACCAATCCTCCTCCGCCGGTCCCAGGACTGCCTCACATAGTTCGGCGTCAAACTCTTCCAGGAGCGAGGTACGCAATAGAAAGTCCCGGATCGGGGCCGGCTGCTGCTCAAGCACCTGTTGGGCCAGGTAATCATACAGCCCCACCCCCGAGACGCGGGCCAGCCGCAGCCGGTCGGCCATCCCCTGCCACATCGTCTGGCTCGAGAGCAACAAGCCGGTAATCCAGCCCTCCGTCTCACGCACCAGTTCTTCGGCTGCCGCCTCGGGTATTGTCAAGTGGTGGTTTTGCAGCACCAGCGCTTGAATCTCGTCGGCCCGAAACGCCAACTCTTCGAAGCTCAAGCCGCCTACCCGAGAACGAGCGACCAACAGGGGCAGGTCAGGCAAGGTCAGTAGGGTGCGGGAAGAGATGACCAGGTGGCAGTTTTCGTCAACTTGTTGGACAAACTGATTGACGAAGCGACCAATCTCCTCATTATCATCAACGAGGTGATAGTCGTCCAGAACCAACACAAAATATTCCCGGATGTGGGCATAGATTTCATTGACAATGATCGTCACCAGCCGGTCCAGATCGAGGCTGGTTTGGGTTGTACTCTGGAGGGTCGCTACCGACTGCCGTCCAAAGTCAGGAAAGCAGTGGGCGATGGAGGCGATGAAGTGAGTGATAAAACGGTGGGGGTCCTGGTCAACGGCATCTAAAGTGTACCAGCAGACCGGCAATTCAAGCTGGTGCGCCATATCAACCAACAGGGAAGTTTTGCCATAGCCGGCGGGAGCGGCAATGATAACCAGTTTGTTGTCTAGCAGGTCGTAGAGCAAGTCGAGAAGCCGCTGTCGTGAGAGCAAGTCGGGCGGGCAACGCGGCAAGATGATTCTTGTCCGGGTGACTTGATTAAATGGGCCCATTTGCAGAGTCATAATTTTTTCTATTCGAGGGTAACGTATCTTGGTACTGGGTGCGTTTCAGTTTTGGGGCGAGTTATGATTTAGCAACTGGTTAAGCCTTTGGAGTCGAGGCTTCAGCCGGTCCAAACG
>DAOUMU010000099.1:0-4445 GCA_034409055.1 Anaerolineae bacterium | reverse complement strand
TCGTCGAGGGTAAAACCTATGACGACTGGACCGATTCCGGTATGGACATCGTCACTGTGAACAACGTCGATGCCATGATCGAAGCCTGGGAAACCAGCGACTTCACCAAACCGTTGCCAGACCCCTTCTAATCTTCCCATAGCAACGATGTAGTAGGGCGATGGGGAATACTACCGTCCCCATCGCCCGCCTCCTGTTTTTTGACGGGTGAAAGTATTGGTTGTAATATCGGCCAGGACCTTAATCCGATTTGACGATGAAGGAGTTCGTGAATGAGTAATCAAACAGTAAGGTCAGCAAGGTCAACCCTGGCGGTGTCGGAGCAGCGAAACAAGCTCGGCTGGCATATCGTCAGCGTGCAGGAAATCGGTATCCTTGTTATTTTTCTCGTCTGGTTTAGCTTCCTCAGCCTGGCTACCGACACCTTTTTAACCTCAACCAACATTTTCAACATGCTGCGGGCTTTTTCCTGGATTGCTATCGCTGCCTTTGGCGAGTGCCTGGTGATTTTGACCGCCGGAATCGACCTTTCGGTGGGTTCCAACATGGCCCTGTCGGGGCTGGCGGCCGCGTTGCTTCTGGCCAACGGAATGTCCGTTCCTGTGGCCGTGGTGGGGGGGCTGCTTACAGGGGCCATTGTGGGGGTGATTAACGGTTCGCTGGTGACCCGCTTTCGCCTGCCGCCCTTCATCGCCACCTTGGGCACGCTGAGCATTGCCCGAGGGATCACCTTTGGGGCCACAGGGGGCTGGCCGGTACGCCAGTTACCCAAGAGCTTTAACCTGATCGGCCAGTATGACGTGCCCATTGGGCAGTGGGGTGTTCCACTACCGGTTATCGTTTTGCTCATCCTGGCGGTGCTGGTTTCCCTGTTCCTCAGCCGGACGGTACGTGGGCGACACATCTATGCCGTAGGGGGCAATGAGGAAGCGGCCCGGGTGTCCGGGATCGATCCCAACTGGATCAAGATGTTGGTATATACCAGCGGTGGTTTGCTGGCCGGTCTGGGTGGCATCCTGATGACCGCCCGCCTGGGCGTGGCCGCTCCTACAGCCGCCACCGGCTACGAACTGGACATCATTGCCGCAGCCGTCATCGGTGGGGTTAGCCTTTTCGGCGGTGAAGGAACCATTCTGGGGGTGCTCATCGGGGCAGCCTTGATGCAAACCATTCGCACCGGCCTCAACCTGCTGGGCTTTCCGACCTACTGGCAACCGGCTGCTATTGGAGCGGTGATCATTATCGCCATCATGTTTGACCAATGGCGTAAGCGAACGAAGTAAACGGCCCATCCGATTTGGCTTCATTCGAAGCCAGTATCTTAAAAGGGGTTAGACACTCACTAAAACTTAGCCCAATATCATAACCCGGACGAGCCCTTACCAGGACAAGCCGGAGCTCATAGAGCAAGCCAAACAGATAAGGGAGTAGGGAGTAAGGAGTAGGGAGTAGGCAATGTTTCCTTACTCCCTACTCCTTACTCCCTACTGTTTACTCGCCACATAAAATTTGGTTTTCTGGCCCAAATAGTCATCGGTTCAAATTGCTTGACAGTTCTGTCTTCACCAACTATTATTTGACAGAGACAATGAATGAGAAGGTCGCCATATCATTACAATCAAGAGAGAAGTCAGGTCTAGCTGAGTCCTTGCGACAGAGTTGGCGTATCCTGACTGACCGTCAGGAACTGGTTGTACTTGTTCTGCTACTGACCGTCGGTACTTTCTTGAGTCTGCGGACAGACACCTTCTTCACCAGTAATAATCTATCCAATGTTTCCCGCGCCTTTTCATGGATCGCCATCGCTGCCTTTGGCGAGAGCATCGTGATCATTATCGGCGGCATTGATCTGTCGGTAGGCGCAGTGATGGCTCTGGCCGGGTTGATCAGCGCCCTGTGCCTGCAGGCTGGCCTGTCAGTACCTGTGGCTATTGTGGCCGGCTTGCTAACCGGAGGCCTGGTGGGCTGGATTAACGGTACTGTCATCAGCCGCTTGAAGCTCCCCCCCTTCATTGTCACCCTGGGGACGATGAGTATCGCTCGTGGCGTCATCTTCGGCATGACCGGCGGGTGGCCGGTGCGCAGCCTGCCGCCGGAATTTCGCCTCTTGGGCCAATCCGACCTGGTTTTGGGTTCCTGGTTTCTCCCTTTGCCCATTCTGTTTATGTTAGGTCTGGCCGTACTGGTCAGTCTGCTGCTGGGTCAGACGGTGCTGGGTAATTATATCTACACCTTGGGTAGTAGCGAGCGGGCGTTGCTTATCTGTGGCGTTGACATCACTCAAATCAAGGTACTGGTCTACACCTTGTGCGGTCTGTTGACCGCAATCGGTGGCTTGCTGATGACGGCCCGTTTGGGTGTCGCCGCCCCGACGGCGGCTGTCGGGTACGAACTGGACATTATCGCTGCCGCTATTATTGGGGGGACCAGCCTGTTCGGCGGCAAGGGAAGCATTCTGGGCGTGTTGCTAGGGGCAGCCATTATGCAGATGTTGCGCAATGGGCTGGTGCTCTTAGGGTTTCCGGCCCATTGGCAGGCAGCGGCGATTGGAGCCATGATTCTGGTGGCTATTTTGCTGGACTACTGGCGACGACATCATGTTTGGCGATGAGTCAACGTTCAGTTAGTTTCTGTTGCAAAACGTAGTAAGGGCATCCTTATGCCCGCCGTAGAGGCATGGGGATGCGTCTACGACAAGGTTTTGCAACAAAAACTGGTTGCCGATTGTCGAAAGCTGGTGGCAGACTACTGATGGAAAACTTTTCTCAATGGAACCGCTGTTAAGAGTCATCAACCTATCGAAAAGTTTTGGTACCCTGCCGGCCGTGCAGCAGGTGAGCTTTGAACTCTATCCAGGTGAGGTGGTGGGGCTGGCTGGCCGGAGCGGATCGGGTAAGTCGGTCCTGATTATGTTGTTAGCTGGTCTTTACGCGCCCAACGGGGGTGACATCTACTTTGCTGGCCGGCGGTTGCAATGGCCTTTTCAGGGACGGGCACTTGGCATTGAGGTCATTCACCAGCAGCCGGACCTGGCCGATCATCTAGACATCACCAGCAATATCTTCCTGGGTAGCGAGCTCGGCTGGCGGACCCTGGGTAAATGGTTAAAAGTACCAAACCGGCGACGGATGGATAAAGAAGCGGCCTGTATCCTGGCCCGATTGGATATGCACTTTAACTCCCTACACGAAAAAGTGGCCAACCTGTCCAGCGAACAGCGTCAAATGATTGCCATTGCCCGGGCTATGACCCGTCCGGCCAAACTGATCATCGTCGACGAGCCGACCCTCCTGTTGAGTTACACTTATCAACAAAAACTCCTCTCGCTCATACAAACATGGCCCCAACAGGGCGTGTCAGTTATTTTTAGCAGCAATAACCTCGATCACCTATTTGCCGTCACCGACCGTATCATTGCCCTACGTCAGGGGCGGGCGGTGGCCGACCGCCGCACCGACGAGACCAATCGCGAGGAGATTGTGGCCGCTTTAGTGGGTACTACCAGCCGCCAGCAACTGACCCCCATTATCTGGGCTCTGGACAGCTATTATCGTGCCCGTGAGCAGGCTGAAAAATTGCGTCATCACCAGACCCTGTTGGAGCGAAACCTGGCCGCACGTGACACGCTGAATCGGCAACTGATCGACCAATTAGGTGAACAGGTCAATGCGCTCGACCGGGCCAATCTGGCCTTGCAAGATGCTCATCGCCGGCTCTTAACTGAGCGTGAGCAGGAACGCAAACACCTGGCCCGCGAACTTCATGACCAGGTTATCCAGGATTTACTCAGCATAAATTATCAGTTGGAGGAGATTGAAGTGGATGAAGTGGTGACACCGGTCCTCAAGAATGAACTGACAAACATTCGGGAAGGCATTCGGAGCCTGGTAGGCGATTTACGCCGCATCTGTGGTGACCTGCGCCCACCCACCATTGATAGCCTGGGTTTGGGGGCGGCCCTTCAATCTTATACCCATGATTGGTGTGAACGAAACGGCACCTCTGTCACCCTCGATCTAGACTCCAATTTGGGACGTTTACCCGAGGCCATTGAACTGTCCATTTTCCGTATTGTCCAGGAAGGGTTGAGCAACGTGCGTAAACACGCCGGGGCCAGTGCCGTCCAGATTTGCCTTAAGCACACCTCGCCGCGCACCCTGATGATTTCAATCGCCGATAATGGGCGTGGTCTAGAGAACGGCTTTGATCTATCGGCCCTTTCAGCCGAGGGGCATTATGGTTTGTTGGGCATCAGCGAACGGGTGGCCCTGCTGGGTGGACGCTTAAAATTGCAGAACCAGGCCAACGGAGGCCTGATCCTTGAGGTGGAAATACCGCATCCCCGGGTCGACTTGACCATTGATCAATAGTGGTTAGAAATCTTGCCATCAAATTTGGGGTCGAGGCTTCAGCCGGGCGTGGCCCCGTTTGGACCGGCTGAAGCC
>DAOUMU010000098.1:0-22225 GCA_034409055.1 Anaerolineae bacterium | reverse complement strand
TCACCACCCACCGGACCGATGACGGGGGTCAGCCAGGGCTTGTACAGCCGCACGTAGGTGTAGTAGTAAATCGGAGCAATGCCCTGTTCCTGGTCGATGAAGATGCGTTCAGCTTGACTATAGAGTTCCTGCCGCTTGGCCGGGTCCGGCTCAAAGGCCGCCTCTTCCACCAGCGCATCAAACTCCTCGTTGAAGAACTTGGCATAGTTCTGCCCACTCTTCGAGTTGAACACCTCGTTCAGCCAGTTGTTGCTGTCCGGATAGTCCGCGCACCAGCCCAACCGGTACACGTTCGGCTTATCCTCATCCGGCGACTCAGGCAGCAACGTCTTCAGATAGACCGCCCATTCCTGGTTCTCGATGGTCACCTTGGCCTTGGGGAAGGCTTCCTGCCACATCGCCTGCACCGCCTGGGCAATCTGGGCGTGGTCCTCGGAGGTGTTGTGCATCAACAGAATGTCAATGCCCTCACCGTCGGGATAGCCCGCCTCGGCCAGCCAGGCTTGGGCCTGGGTCACCCGATCCCCATAGGTCCCTTCCACCAGGTAGGCCCCGATGCTCATGTCGGCGGCCACGTTGCCAAAGATGCCCGGCGGCGCAAAGGAGTGAGCCGGAACCTGGTTGCCCTTGGTCACGTTGTCAATCAGGGTCTGCCGGTCGATGGCCATCGCAAACGCCTTGCGCACCATCACATCGTCAAAGGGCGGCTTGCTGTTGACAAAGCCGTAGTAGTAGGTGCACAGACGCGGGGCAATGAACAACTCCTGGCTGAGAACCGGATCGGCCTTGACCCGATCCAGGTCGGCCAGAGGCACTGGCCAGCCGGGATCGGCCACCAGGTCCAGTTCGTTGTTCTCGTACAGGGCCATTTCGGTCGAAGCCTCCTGAATGACCGGCCCGCCGAACAGCTCGATCTGCACGTCGTCGGCATTGACCCAGAGGGGGCTCTTTTCCAGCAGAACATTGGAGCCGTGGTTCCATTCCCGCAGGGTGTAGGGACCGTTGGTCACAATCAGGCCGGCCTCGGTCCAGTTGTCGCCCCACTGCTCAATTGCTGCCTGGGGCAGGGGGTAGGCAATCCACAAGGCGGCAATCGAGGGGAAGTAGGCCGCCGGTTCTTTCAGAGTGAATTCGACCGTGGTCTCATCCGGGGCGCTGACGCCCACCGCCGCCCTCAGTTCCTCGAAGTTCTCAGCGCCGGGATCGGCCGTGTTGAACTCCTCGGCCCCACTGATGATGTACAGCACGTAGGCATAATCCGAGGCGGAGTTGGGATCAAGGGTTCGGGTCACCCCGTAGACCACATCCTGAGCCGTCACCACTCCCATGTCTTCATAATTGCCGTCGGTATCCCGATGGACCCAATGAATGTCATCGCGCAGCTTGTAGGTCCAGACCAGGCCGTCGTCAGACACACTCCAGTCGGTGGCCAATTGGGGGACCACATTGGCATCTTCGTCGAAGGTGGCCAGACCCACAAACATCTGCTTGATCAGGAAATGGGAAGTAGTGTCCGTGGCCAGGGAGGGGTCAAGGCTGGGCGGTTCGCTGCTGATGACCGTATCGACCCGGATGCGGCCGGCATCGGGGTCTTCGGGGGCCACTTCAACCTCGACCACTTTTTCCACTTCGACTTCTTTGATGACCTCGACCTCTTTCTCGACCTCGACCGTTTCGACGACGGTGACGGTTTCACCCGCGACCTCTTTCTCGACAATGACCGTTTCGACGACGGTAATCGTTTCGGGTTGGGCGGCCGGGCCGCAGGCGGCAATTGCTCCCAACACAGCCATAACCACTAAGAGCAACACAAATTTTTTAGAAAACATAGTTTCTCCTCCTAATCTCTTAAAATTAACAATCCCTTAATGAACTAAACCGGTACTTAATGCAAAACTGTAACTAAAGTTGATTACTTTGAGTTATCACCTCCTCTCAGCCATACATAGCTTTACAAGTAAGGGGAGTAGGGAGTAGGCAATATTCCCCTTACTCCCTACTTCAGACTCCCTACTCCCTGGTCAGAGATTTTCTTACTCAACGGGCAAAAATTTCATAGCCAAGGTACTGAAGGATCAATACAAATTACAGGCAGTCCAATGGCCCGATTCTACCTCCCGAAATTCGGGCTCAACAGTCGTACAATCGATACCTTTTTCTTTCATGGCCCGCTCCCGGGCCGCACAGCGGGTACAAAAATTGCAGCCCTGGGGTGGATTGGCCGGGCTGGGCACGTCACCCTCTAAAATAATCCGCCTTTTGGCCCGTTCCGCCTCGGCCACCGGGTCGGGAATGGGTACCGCTGAGAGCAAGGCTTGGGTATAAGGATGCAGCGGATTTCGGTAAAGGGTGGCCCGGTCTGTCAGTTCCATAATCTTGCCCAGGTACATCACGGCAATCCGATCGCTGATGTGGCGTACCACAGCCAAATCGTGAGCAATGAACAGGTAGGTCAGGCCAAAATCTTCTTGCAACTGCTCTAACAAATTAATCACCTGGGCCTGAATCGATACGTCCAGGGCCGAGATAGGCTCGTCACAGACAATGAAATCCGGCTGCACCGCCAGGGCCCGGGCCACGCCAATACGTTGCCGCTGACCACCCGAAAATTCGTGGGGATAGCGATTGATAAAGTAGGGATTCAGGCCCACAATATTCAGCAGTTCTCTCACCCGCTCCCGTCGGGCCTTGCCGCTTAAAATATTATGCACTTCCAGGGGTTCGCCAATAATACTACCGACGGTCATGCGTGGGTTAAGCGAAGCATAGGGGTCCTGGAAAATCATCTGCATGTTGCGCCGCATGCGGCGCAAACTTTCCCCTTTCAGGGTAGTCAGTTCTGTGCCCTCAAATTCGACCAAGCCGGCCGTGGGTCGATACAGTTGCAAGATGGCCCGGCCGGTGGTGCTTTTGCCACACCCACTCTCACCCACCAGGCCCAGGGTTTCGCCGCGCTCAATATCAAAGGAAAGGCCATCCACCGCCTTAATATCACCCACATGACGTTGGAAAATAACACCCTGGGTGATCGGAAAATACATCTTTAAATCTTTAATACGAATCAGTACATCACTTTTGCCGTTGCCGTTGGTCGTCATCCGTCTTTCACCTTTTGTTGGGATAAACTTTGTACTATTTAGACTTCCTGATAGGGCTGCTCGGTCGTGGGTTGAGCCGTGGTTACATCCACGTAACAGGCCGCCTTGTGACCAATACCGACCGTTTCCAGCGGTGGTATTGCCTGCTGACATTTGTCAAGCCGATACCAGCACCGGGCATAAAAAGGACAGCCTTTGGGAAAATCGATCAAATCAGGCGGTAGCCCCTCAATTGAACTCAGTTCATGGGGCCGGTCTGCGTCCAAACGGGGCAACGACCCCAGCAGACCAATGGTGTAGGGGTGACGCGGATCTTGATACAGATCTCTAACCGGCGCTTCTTCCACAATGTAACCGGCATACATCACTATGACTCGATCGGCGATACCAGCCACCACCCCCAGGTCGTGGGTAATCCAGATAATAGCCATACCAATCTCGTCGCGCAGACGTTTGACCAGATCAACAATCTGGGCCTGAATGGTCACGTCCAGAGCCGTGGTAGGCTCATCGGCAATCAAGAGTTGTGGGTTACAGGAAAGCCCCATAGCGATCATCACCCGCTGGCGCATCCCCCCAGAGAACTGATGGGGATAATCGTCAATCCGCTCGGCAGCCGAAGGGATACCGACTAACTCCAATAATTCAATCGTTCTGGTCCGGGCCTGTTTTTTATCCATGCCCAGATGCAATTCTAACGCCTCCCCAATCTGGCGACTAATGGTCAAAACAGGGTTGAGCGAAGTCATCGGATCTTGAAAGATCATTGCTATTTTGTTACCCCGAATGGACCGAATCTCATCGTCGCTGGCTTTTAGCAGGTTTCGTCCTTCAAACATCACTTCTCCCCCCACCACTTTGCCCGGGGGAGAGGGAATCAGGCGAATGAGTGACATCACTCCCACACTTTTGCCGCACCCACTTTCACCGACAATCCCCAAAGTTTCACCTTCATTGAGGGTATAGCTGATGCCATTAACCGCATGGACGACACCATCCTGGGTAAAAAACTGAGTTTGTAAACCGTTTACTTCTAGCAAAGTTGCCATATGTTACCCCTACACACTAATTTATTTTGGTGTGTTTCAAATGAATTGTACTTACGTAAGCTAGTTTGTCCCAGGGGCAATCTGCTAAATTGCCCTACAACCGGAATGAAACACTACCAATCTATTTTGAATTACACAGCAATACTGCTGACGATATCGTTTTTCGAGTAAACTTGCTTAATGTTCAGTGATAGATACGTATTGGAACTTGGGTATTTTGATAGGCGGGGCGGTAAAATTCTGGACGTAAGGTTTAACCAGCCAATTTTCAACATCAAAGTAAATCGGAATCCAGGCCGCATCATCCAAGATCATCTGTTCAGCCTGCTGGTATAAAGCCAGGCGATCTGCCACATCTTGGGTCCCCCGGGCCTGATCCAGAAGCGCGTCCACTTCGGGATTACTGTAATGGCCGTGATTTTGAGCGCTCTGGGAATGAAAGAGAATCTCCAGAAAGTTCTGCGGGTCTGGATAGTCGGCGATCCAGCCAAGCTGGTACATCTGGTAAGGTATATCAGGACTATTCAAATCGGTTAAGAATTGGGCCCAGGGAGTCTGTTCCACGTTTATTTGCAGCCCCAAATTCTCTTCGTAAGAAGCAATAATCGCTTCAACGATGCTTGACGTACCCACTCCGGCCCCACTGACATTCAGCGTAACATCGGGCAGTTCGGTCACATCCTCATAGGATGACTCGGCAATCAACTGCCGGGCTCGCTCCGGATCAAATTCGTAATCGCTCAAATCGGGGTTTTGATAACCGGGCATATTCGGTGGTACAATACCGTTGGCCACCGGCACGGTATCCTGAAATATCAGTTTAACCATGCGTCGTTTATCCAGGGCCAGGTTAAATGCCTGCCGGATTTTTACATCGTCAAAGGGGGGTTTATTGACATTAAAGCCAATGTAGAAAACGCTTAAAGCATTGGTGGTAGCCAACTCTTTACTCAACGGGCTGTTGGGGTCGGTAACCCGGCTCAAGTTATCGGTGCCCACGGGAATGGCATGGTAAGGTACCCCGGGCAAGCCTAACTGGGTCAAATCCTCTTCATATCCGGTCATAGGATTGATGGGATTACCAATCACATAAACCACTCGCTCCAAAATCGGCTTTGGTTCCCGGTAATAATTATCATTTTTGGCCAGGATAATGACCCCTTGCTCGGGGGCAAAGGTATCGAGCTTAAAGGGACCGCTACCATTAGGCTGGGTAAACCAATCAGAACCGCTTTCGACATTTTCGCGATCAAGGACGTAAGCGGTCGGATAGGTCATTTTGGCCAGGAAAAACCCTTTGGGCTCGTCGATGGTCAGTTGCAGAGTCAGGTCATCAACCACGACCACCCCTTCAACCTCGTCTGCCTGGCCTTGCAATTTAGCCCGGCAGCCAATGATATCACCCAGATAGGTATCGGCCGTGGCGGAACCGGTGGCCGGGTCACAGGCGCGCTCGAAGGACCATTTAAAGTCTTCTGCCCGGATGGACCGGCCATCCTGGAACACGGCCTCTGCCCGGATCTTGAAGGTATAAATCAGGCCGTCTTCAGAAACTTCGTAGCTTTCGGCAATATCGGGCACTAAATTCAAATCCCGGTCATAAGCCAGCAGGCCGCTGAAGATTTCTACCACATAATCAGCCGAGGTGGCATCACCGCTCAGGTGGGGATCCATGGTGGGCGGGTCGCCACCGGGCAAAACAAACATCTGCTCATCGGCTAATTTTGTCGTTCCAGAGGGTTTTTCAGCCGTTTCCTTCTCTGGTGAGGGGCTCCCGGTTGTCCCAGTTTCTTCTTCTATCTCTTGGGGCAAGGCAGTGGGCGTTTCACTGGCAGCCGACTCGTCAATGGTAGTGCTCTCACTTTCACTCTCTGAGGGCGAACTAACACCGCTATCCAAATCAACCACCGGGGTTTCGTCGCCGCCGCCAAAACCGGGAATGCCTAAACCACAGGCCAGGCTAAAACTTAGGATAAAAATAATTATGGGGAAAATTAAATGCTTTCGATACCGTGGGAACAATTTGCTTGACTTCCTCCTCGGTAAGGACCAGCTATCGATCCACCAACTATTAAACTGCGTCACTATTCAGGAAAAAAGTGTGGTTATTTTACGAGCAAAAGGGGTAAAAGTCAAACATTTCTTTACGCTGGGAGAATTTTTCTTGAAGCCGGTCAGGTAGTAATGGACACTCTCATCAGCCAGTTAAGTCTTCACCAGCAGAAAGCCACCCCCCAGCAATTGACCCAAATTGCCCGTCACCTGGCCACGGCCCCTTTTGCCAGTGATTTACTGGCAGTGGATGAGCCCCTGTGGGGCGGCTTCTGGCACGGCGATGTAATCGCCCCAGGTTATCGCCTGCCGGCGGTGGAGTTGGCCCTACTACGAGCCACACGCTTGGACGGCCATTGGCCCGAAGACACCACCACAGCCCAATTCCTGGCCGACCTGCGCCAGGCCATCTGGCATCCCCAGGCCGGGGTGTGGACGCTGGCCTTGGTCGGGGAGCCGTGCGTGGTGTTTGCGGCTGAGAGTGATCAGCGGTTAGCCAGTAGCCATCAGCAATTGCTGACGGTGGTATGGTATTGTGCCTCGACGGGGCGGTTGCACGCCGGGTACCGGGTGGTCAGAGAGCGGTTGTATTTGGCCGGGGCCACGGAGCAGCGGGGGCTGGGGCTGGCCGGTCCGTTAAAACCAGCAGCGAAGCGTGAGCCGGATTGGGTGGCCCAAGTAGCAGCGCAGCGTATGGATGAAGAGCAGCCAGGGCTGGCCGCCCAGCTGGACCTGGAGATTTTGCGCCTGCGGATGGGGTGGTATCCTGTCACCTAAATTTTGCCAGAATGTAGATAACGCAGATGCACGCTGATTCTGGTTGGTTTCCCCTGGTTTCTAGGGCGTGTTGACATTTCGGATTATGTCATTCTGAGCGACTAAAGGGAGCGAAGAATCTCCTGTTTCGCCTTGAATTTGTCCTCGTTGCCGGAAATTCCTCGTCGCTGCGCTCCTCGGAATGACATTTTTGGACAAATGTCAACAGAACCTAATCTCCTGATTGAGAATCTCCTTGCCGGGTAAACTCTGTTATCGTTCAGAACCACAGATTTGCGGGAAACCGCGGATTTCAAGAAAAATCCGTGAATTCCCACTTATCTGTGGTTCTTAATCATCTCGCCCAGAGGGATGCGGTCCTACTGCACGACCACCACCACCGGCACCGTCTGATTGGCCATCGTCGGCAGGTTGAACGGCTTGCTGGTGCCCAGCACCGGGCCGCCGCTTCCCTGGGCAACCACCCAGCGGAACGAACCCTGGCCAAAATTTTTGGCCGCCACCCACCAGCGCCGGCCGCCATTGACCGTACCCTCCCAGCCGTCGACCTTTTGCCAGCCACCGGCGCTATCCCGCCACTCGACGTAGGACCAGAACGACCCCGATCCCCCTTGCACCTGCAACTCAATGTAGGCCCCCCCCGGCTGGGGCTCACCTTCATCATCCCGGTCTTCCTCACCGCCGCCGGACGGGGGCGGACCGCTGGGCGGCGGCTCGCGGGGGGGTAAAGTCGGGCCGGCCTGGGTCAGCAGCGGCGGCCAGGCCAGGCCAAACACTAGGTTGATCAGGGTCAGCAGAAGAACGGTGCTGATAATGACGGCGATGCGGCCTTTGGTTGGTTGTTTTTTGGATTTCACTGTGGGGTACCTTTCTAATTTAGTATGCGGTTTGACTGCCCTAAATTTCACGTCACTGCCCTACGGATTTATGTTTTACGCAGGTTGTTGGCAGCAGTGGGCTGATGGTAAAACCATTGTGTTGGCGAATGAACCATACGCTATTTATCCTACCTCACTCTTACCTCGGCGGCAAATTGCCTCGCGCACTGTGTGAATTGGGACTTGACAAACCCCCCTCAATTGTGGTACTATCTTTGCCAGTGGCAACTATGCCTTAACAACTAAATAACAAATATTTTCTCCTCATCCAGAGGGGTGGAGGGACCGGCCCTATGAAGCCCCGGCAACCTAACCGGTAGACAAAGCAGACATTACAGCCATTGTCAACCGGTGTTCGGTGCCAATTCCGGCAGAAGTTACTTCTGGAAGATGAGGTCGGTGTAATCGTACCGCAAACCTCTTCTTTTGGAAGGGGTTTTTTGATTGACCCCGCCTGGAGGGCCTCTGTGTTGGATGAGAGGCCCTTTTTTTATTATCAAAATTATAAATATCTAAAGGAGATTCGATTGATGACCGATCAAAATTTAAGCACCCGAGTTGTTCATGCCGGCGAAAAGCGAATCAAAGCGCATCACGCCATTACCACGCCCATTGTCCAAACCAGTACCTTTACCTTTGAGAATACCCGCGATTTGGTTGATTTTATGGAAGCCAGAATGTGGGGGGAAACGGACCGCAAGGATTATGGACGCTATGGTAATCCGACCGTTATGGCTGCCGAGGCCAAGCTGGCCGATTTGGACGGGGGCGAAGCGGCCTGCCTCTTTTCCAGCGGGATGGCCGCCGTGACCACCACCCTGTTCAGCTTGCTCTCGGCCGGGGATCACGTCATCCTGACCGACGATTGCTATCGGCGTACCCGCGAATTCGTTACCAAATTTTTGATTCGCTACGGCATCGAAGCCACTCAGGTGCCGATGGGCGATTACGCGGCCATGGAAGCGGCCGTCCGCCCCAATACCAAAGTCATCGTGTCTGAATCACCAACCAACCCCTACTTACGGGTGTTGGATCTGAAAAAGTTGGTGGCTATAGCCAAAAAGCACAATCTCAAAACCGTTGTGGATAGCACCTTTGCCACGCCCATCAACCAACGTCCCCTGGAATTTGGGGTCGACTTTGTGATTCACTCGGCCACTAAATATTTGGGCGGCCACAACGATCTACTGGCCGGGGTGGTCGTTGGTTCCGAGTATATGATTGGGACCATCAAAGATATGCAGGGCATGGTTGGCGACGTGAGCGACCCCAACACGGCCTATTTGCTGCTGCGGGGCTTGAAAACGCTGGAGTTGCGCATTCAGCGACAAAACGAGACGGCCGGCAAACTGGCCCGTTTCCTGAACAAGCATCCGGCCATGCGGCGGGTTTACTATCCCGGCTTGCTCAACCACCCTGACTACGAGGTGGCCGTCGAGCAGATGTCCGGTTTTGGGGGGGTGGTCAGTTTTGAGTTGGAAGCCGATTTAGAAGGCACCGGCCAATTTATCGATCATCTGCAAATCCCTTACATCGGTCCCAGCCTGGGCGGAGTTGAGTCGCTGGTGGGGCAGGTGGCCCTGGTCAGCTATTATGAACTGTCCCCCGAGGAGCGGGCCGAAATCGGCATCAGTGATAGCCTGGTACGGCTGGCCGTCGGTATCGAGTCGGCCGACGATCTACTGGCCGACCTGGCCCAGGCCCTGGACAAAGCCTTTCACACCGAAACCTTTTTTCAGCAGGTAAATGGCAAGGAACAAGTGGCCCCGGTAGTGGTCTACCGGCCGTAGAAAATTTATCTCTCTGATGAAGGTTAAAATTAATTGGGGTAGGCCGGGCATAGGGATGCCCGGCCATCTATTCCCCGATTATTTTTTTAAGTCCCATTAGAGAGGGCATCCCTATACCCGACCCTGCATGGGAATGCGGGGTCTACAAAAAGAAAATTAAATTAGTAGGGCAAGTTGCCAACTTGCCCGCAGCACCGTTGACAAGTTAGCAACTTGTCCTACAAATAACAAACCGTGCGCCAATTGGCGCACGGTTTTTGTCTGTCCGGGGGATAATGGTATATAGTTATGACGTGTTGCGTGTTGCGTGGAGGCGATTTTTACGCTCCACGCTTTCCGCTCTACGCTTAACACCTTTGGCTGCGGCTTGACCGCCCTATGAGTCATTTGGATCAGGAATCAATGCCCCCTGAAAATAGTCCCCCTTTTTGGCAGAGAATTGTTCGCCTGGTACGCCAGGTGAGCCTGATGATTTTTCTGACCCTGCTCCTGCTGGAGTTGGTGGCCCAGGTGGTCTGGTGGAATCGATCGGTGGTGACCGTGTTTGAACGGCCTCTCCAGTTGCTGCCCTTACCCTTAGTTTCTCAGAAACATATCCAGATTCTAACCAGTTGGCCTGACAATCCAGACCGCTACGTTCAATTTGATCCCGTCCTGGGCTGGAGTATCCGGCCAAATGCCCGGGCCGAGCACGACGGGGCCATCTATACGGCTAATAGTGTCGGGATGCGCAGCTTACGGGAATATCCTGTGGCCAGAGTACCGGGCCTGGTCCGTATGGCTACCTTTGGCCCCTCCTTCACCCACGGCGACGAGGTGTCCGACCAGGCCACCTGGCAGGCCCAACTGGAACGGGCCAGAGCCGACCTGGAGGTGATGAACTGGGGGGTGGGTGGCTATGGCACCGACCAGGCCTTTCTGCGCTATAAAATCCAGGGGGTAGCTTACCAGCCAGATATTGTGATCATTGGCTTCGAGGAAAACAACGTGCGGCGAAATGTCAACCGGTTTCGCCCCTTTTATCACCGGCCAACCGGTATCCCACTAACCAAGCCGGTTTTTGTAGCAGACGAAAGCGGGGCCTTAGTCCTGCTGGAGAACCCCTTTGCTGATTTCCAGGCCTTGCGCGATACCTTACTCAACGACCCCAACGGTTTCTTGGATGTCGTCTGCCCTCACGATTACTACTGCGACCGGGCCAGGTACCAGCCAATGGCCCTGGATGTCTTCAAGAGTTTTCGTTTTTTGCGTACATTGGCCTATGAGGTCAGGCATGTCAATGCGCAAGAACTGTCTGCCAGCCGGGATCAAGCGGTGGAACGGGTCAACTGGCTGTTGATTCAGATGTTTGTCGAAGAAGTGATGCGTAATGGCTCGGTGCCCATCGTGTTGCTGTTTCCGGAGCGAACCTCCCTTGAGGCTCACGAGAAAGGGCAATGGACATTCTACCGGGCAGGGGTCACCTTTTTACAGGAACAAGGAATCCAGGTGATCGACCTGGGCCCCGCCTTTGTCGAGGCCAAAAAAACGCAGAATTTAAATTACCGGGATTACTATGTGGCCGACGGGGGACATTTCAACGCCCTGGGTAATCAAATTGTCAGCCAGACAGTGCTGGCCCACCTCTGCCGGCAAGGCATTTTGCCAAATTGCTCGTAACAGATCGTTTAACCCAACGAGCTGAACAAAATGATCCCCAAAACCACAATGACGATTAAGCCCAGCAGATTCAGCAAGAAACTTTGCACTTTATTGGTCAAGCTACGCTCGCGATTGTTGAGGATTTCCTGTTCTTTCAGGGCCATTTCTTCCCAAGCTTTGCTGGCCTGGTTTAACTTGTAGTTAGCCTCACGTCTCTTGGCCGAGGCACTGGAGAAGGCCCACCCTACCATCAACCCGAGCATGCCCCCAACGAGCAAACTAAAGCCGTCCATCATAACTTACCCTCCCAAATAAGTTATCAAAGTTAAAACAATGCTTTTCATGTTAAAAATATTTACGCAATCTTTATGCTTATTTTACCATATTTTGCCCGCATGATGACCTGTCCAGAAGTACTAAATTTAACAAGCCCGCCGAGGTATGGGGATGCCTCGGCTACGTAATTTATAGAAGGTTTGTGTCAGGTGGCATTGTCAAGTAATTAGGCCATTGTTTTTATCCTGGACTCCCTCTGTGGTATACTGCCTGAATGGGCATGGGGATGCCCCCCTAGTCTCGCCCTGAGCCATTGGCTATGAATCGTCTGAAGCGTTTACAGACCAACCAACCTAAAATCGGTCCAGGTCACTGGCTTCTGTTCTTTAGCCTGCTTGGCTTTGGCTTACGCTTGCAGCAACTCAGCTTTCAACCTCTGTGGGGGGATGAAGGGTGGAGTTTTTATTTTGCCATGCAGCCGTTGCCACAATTACTGGCCTTGACCGCCATTGATATTCATCCGCCCCTCTACTATATCCTGCTGAAGGACTGGCTTCTGGCCGCCGGCACCGGCCCCGAAGAGGCCCGCTTCTTTTCGGTGGTTGTTGGCACCACCTTGATCCCGGTAGTGGGGATACTGGGCTGGCGTTTGTTTGAGGGTCGGGTGGGGGCCACCGCTGCGGCCGTCGTCTCGGTGATGCCCCTGGCCGTTTACTATTCCCAAGAAGTGCGTATGTATGGGCTGGTGACGCTGCTGGGGGCTATGTCTGTTTATTTTCTGCTCCGGGTAAGGGGGAATGGGGAATCGGCGAATGGGGAATCGGCGAACCCACAGGGCAGATGTGGCGAATATCTAAAGGGCACGCTGTGGGTGAACCTACAGAACAGGTGTGGCGAATCTACAGGGCAGAAGGGATACGTGGATGGGTCATTTGACCCCAAGATGGCAAAGCGAAGAAACTGGTATATTGCCTATGTACTCACGACGACTGCGGCCCTCTACACGATGTACTATGCTGCTTTCGTTCCACTTTTTCAACTCCTCTACACGCTTCTGTTTCCTGTCCGGCAGTTGGGTCGCTGGCAGCCTCGGGCCATCTTTGCCCGCCTGGCCCCCTTTATCTGGGTGGGTTTGCTCTATTTGCCCTGGCTGGTCTATGCCGGACCCCGCCTGGTCAGTTATGTGCAAAACAAGCGCGTGGTAGAGGGATACGTTCCCCTGAATTTCATTCGCTTTTTTGGTGACCATTTTGTCGCTTTTAGCCTGGGCCATGTCCCCCCTGAGTTACAATCATACGTCTGGACCGCCTTGCCCTTTGTCCTGGTTGCCTTGTTGGGCTTTATCGCCACCCGCCACCTCAATGGCCAACGCTATCTCTATCTTTACCTTTATCTCTGCCTGCCCTTGTTCATGGGGTATCTGATCAACCAGGTTTATCCCTTCACCCCCCGTTATTTTGAGCGAACGTTGCTGCTGGTCGGGCCGGCTTACTGGCTATTGATTGCTGCCGGGGTGATCTGGTTGTGGGATCGGCAGTACCTGTTGGTGGGCACCGTGGTGATGGCTATGTTGTTGGTCACTGTGGTCAGTCTCCTCAGCTTTTACAGCCTGCCTCGCTATCCCGACGAAGATTACCGCCCCTTGCTAAAAGATATTGCTGCTCGAGCCACTCCCCAGGATACCGTACTGGCCAGTTATCAATGGCAACTTGGTTTTTACCAGGCTTACCTGCCATCTCCTCATCCCCAGCTTTTCACCGTGCCCGGTTGGGGCCGGGCTTGGGCCGGTCAGGCCGGCCAGGCCCGGCGGGTCCAGGACCTGACCGGTATTTTCGATCGCTCGCCTCGTCTCTGGTTTCCGGCTCATCAGGCCCAGGGCCATCTCTGGGAAGACGAAGCCGAGGCGACCATAGCCGCCGTAGGATATCCGGCCCTGTTGCAATGGCATGGTCCCCAGACCAAATTAACCCTGGCCGGCGCATCACCCCCCTCCCTCCAGCCAGCCCCCACCGCTAATTTTGCGGACCGGTTAATCTTGCTGCAGGCCAGTCTAGGCAATGTCCCATACCAGGCTGGCCGGGACATTGTACCCATCGCCCTGACCTGGCAAAAACAGGATAATCTGGGCAGCGAGCACCGGGTCAACCTACGTTTGGCCGATGCAGAGGGCCGTACCTGGGCCAGCCGTGATAGCTATCCCCGCGCCGGACAAGCCTTTTTTACCGATCTGACCGTTGGCGACACCCTGTCTGATCGGCATGGGCTGCTCATTCCGGCCGGTACCCCCCCCGGCCTGTATCGCCTGCTGCTCAGCGTACGCCGCGTGAGCGATGCCCACCCCCTGGATTTACTGGATGCTCAAGGGCAGCCCCTGGGCGCAGAACTGCTGTTAGGAGAGGTGGCCGTTATTGCCCCCAACCCGCCGGTGGGTCCGGCGGCGCTGCCCGTACAATTTAGCACCGAGGCCATCTTTGGCCGGAGCGTGCGCTTGGTGGGCTACAGTCTGGACCAGGGCCCTTTCAAAGCCGGCCAGGCGTTGCCCCTCACCCTTTTTTGGCAGTCACTGACCGATCACCCCGATTTTTTAACCGTATTTGTCCAGCTTCAGGAAAAGACCGGCCAGCCTGTGGTCGGGTATGAGCGTCCCCCCCTCTGGCCCAGCAGCGAATGGCAGCGTCGGACTCTTCTTCGCGACCCGTACGATCTGCCTTTGCCCCCTACCTTACCGCCCGGTGAATATCGGTTAGTGATTGGCCTTACTGCGCCGGACCAAACCCGGCTAAGCGTGGCCGGCAGCGATCAACTGCCACTGACCCAGGTGACCACGGTTGACCGGCCGCACACCTTTGCCGCACCCGAGCCCCAAATACCGTTGTCGGTCGTCTTGGGCGACCAGGCTAAACTGGTGGGTCTGGATTTGCCCCAGACCCAGGTCAAAGCCGGCGAACACCTCCCCCTGACCTTGTATTGGCAGGCGATTACCACCTTTGATAAAAACTGGACGGTGTTTGTCCATTTACTTAATCACCAGGGCCAAATTGTCAGCCAGCAAGACCAAATTCCAGGCGGGGGACAATTTCCCACCACCAGTTGGCTACCCGACGAGTACCTGGTCGATACCTATAATTTGCTCATTCCGGCCGACACGCTACCGGGCCACGACGCCTATTGGTTAGAGATTGGCCTGTACGATGCCAACGACTTTAGCCGCCTGCCGGTGATAGAGGCCGGAGAAATTATCGACGACCATATTGTGCTTGATAGGTGGTCGATTTCGATAGAGTAGCTATAATATAGGGCGTAATTGATTGGAGCTATCTGAAAGGACTAAATTTATGGAACGTACGAACGAAATGTGGTTAGAACAGTTGCGAGCAGACAGTTCCCGCCAGGCCGAAGCTATGGAAGATTTACGCCAGTATCTTAAACGAGGGGTGTTGGGTTATTTATACAACCGCAATGATCTGAACTATCTGGCCGGGGCGGAATTAGAACAGATGAGTGAAGATTTCACCCAGGAAGCCCTGCTTAAAATTCAGACGAACCTGGACACCTTTCGCGGTAAAAGCAAATTTACGACATGGGCCACTAAAATTGCCGCCAACCATACCATTAGTGAACTGCGCCGGGCCAAATGGCGTGACCTTTCCCTGGACGCCATCACCGAGGCCGGGACCTCCTTACAAGAAATTCTGACCAGTGGGACCCCAAAAGGGAGCGATCCTGACACCGAGAGCGAACGGCGTCAAGTGTGGGAAATTATCGCCGAGGTCATTAATAATGACTTAACGGAACGCCAGCGGCAAGTCCTTTCGTCCGTCCAGATCGAAAACATCCCCATAGCCGAAGTGGCCCGTCTGCTGGATACCAACATCAACAATATCTACAAGTTAATGCACGATGCCCGTCTGAAGCTCAAACGACGCTTACAGAAGTTAGGTTTAGAACCACAATACATATTAAAATTGTTCAGTGAGGACGGGTAAGGATAGCCACCACCTATACGTCTAACAAACAGAAGTGATAGAATGGAGTAAGACCGATGGCCAGGAAACTATGGCAAACTTTACTGCAATCGGCATTAGAAACAGAAGAATATGAAATTGCCTGTACGGAATGTTTTAGCCTGCTGGATCAATATGCCGACCTTCTCCTCGAAGGCGCTGATCCCAATGAAATTATGCCAGCCGTGAAGCAACATCTCAAGCATTGTTCCTGTTGTACGAATGAATTTGAAACATTAATGATGATGCTTCAGGAAGCGGCCAAAAATCAACAATCGCTTCCCTCCTAACAAAAAAGGAGTGCTGAACGGCGCTCCTTTTTTTACATTATCCGTATTGTTAAAAAGTAGGGGCGAGGCAACTCGAATTGAGGCTCTCAAAGCAAGCAAACTATGCTTCGAGTTGCCTCGCCCCTACATCACCCCGAATTGATTGAAAAGAGACTATTATCCTTATGTAAAACAGCGCTGGCTGGTCCCGACGATGGTCGCTGCTCCATCCGTTAGGGACTCACCAGCGCTATATCATGACTATACAACATTGCACATAAAATTGCAATAAGAAATACCATCAGGATGACCATCTTTGCTTAATTTTTTCTTGCTCATTCCGAGTCAACGTGTTATACTTTCTGCCTGGAAATTCTTAACTCACACGCTCTCCGACAAACGGGTTGTGCCTTGCTGCCAATCGCAGTGGGGTTCCCGAATGGTTGACGAGGGCGGACGAAATAAAACAAAAATGGAGGTTTTTTAATCTTGGCTGTTAAACAACATGTTGTCTCTATGAAAGCCCTGCTTGAAGCAGGCGTTCACTTTGGTCATCGGACCCGTCGCTGGAATCCCAAAATGAAGCAGTACATCTTCACCGAGCGTAATGGGATTCACATCATTGATCTCCAGCAAACCATTATCCGCCTTAACCAAGCTTATGAATTGGTAAAAGATACCGTAGCTTCTGGGGGCACTGTTCTATTTGTGGGTACCAAAAGACAAGCCCAGGAAAGTATCTATCAGGAAGCCACGCGTTGTAGAATGCCTTACGTTAACCAACGTTGGTTGGGGGGAACGTTAACAAACTGGCGGACTATTCGCCAACGGATTGATTATTTGTTGGACATTGAGAAGCAGCAGGCTCGGGGCGAATTTGCCCGGCTTATTAAAAAGGAGGCCCTACAGCGAGAACGCGAAATAGCTCGCCTCAATCATCGGGTGGGTGGCCTAAAGGAAATGCGCCGCTTGCCCAATCTGGTCTTCATTGTTGATGTGCGCCGCGACGCCCTGGCGGTGAAAGAGGCCAATGTCCTGGGTGTCCCCCTCATTGCTATGGTGGATACAAACTGTGATCCCGATCCGATTGACCATGTCATTCCCAGTAATGATGACGCGATCCGGGCGATCAAGCTGATGGTTTCCACCATGGCCAATGCAGTTTTGGACGGTCAGGCTATTTTGAGCACGCTTGAGGCTGAGGAAGAAGCGGCGGCCATAGAAGGTGAAGAGGCCCTGGAGCGTTATCTTGGCCCCAGTACCCTGGCTAAGATTCAGGCTGCTGATGAGGAGGAGGAAGAGGAAGTAGAAACTGCGCCAGCCGTTGCTGAGGAAGTTGAAGCGGAGGTCCTGGAGTTAGCCGAGGCAGCGGCCAAAGAAGCAGTCGTCCCAGAGGCTGAAGCAGTCGTAAGCGAAGCGGTAGAGGAACCAGCCCAGGCTGAAGAGAGGCCCGAAGAAGTTGTAGAAGCACCAGCGGAAGTCGAAGCGGCTGAGGAAGTCCTGGAAGCAGTGACGGAAGCCGAAGCGGCTGAGGAAGCCCTGGAAGCAGCAGCGGAAGTGGCGGCGGAAGCCGTGGACGAAGAGCCAGTAGAAACCACCCAGGCTGAAGAGACGGCTGAAGAGACCGTCCAGGCTGAAGAGACGGCTGAAGAAGCCGTCCCGGTCACAGAATCTGAAGCGGCTGAGGAGTCGTCTAAACCGGCCGCCGATGTTGAGGGTCAATAAGAACCAAGCCTGTTTGTCGTTAAAACTCAACAGACTCAAATCACACACCTTGGAACTCTTTACCATACAGATTTTGGAGGAATAGTGTCAGTTTCAACCGCAGACATCAAACTGCTCCGCGAATCGACCGGGGCAGGTATTTTAGATTGTAAAAAAGCTTTAGAGGAAACCAATGGCGATATCGATCAAGCCATTGAGTTTTTACGAAAAAAAGGTCTGGCTGCGGCTTCTAAAAAAGCCAGCCGTGAGGCCAATGACGGATTGATCAGTGCTCAAGTCAGTCAGGATGGTAAAACCGGCGTCATGATCGAGGTAAACTGCGAGACTGACTTTGTGGCTCGCACCGACGACTTCAAAAACCTGGTCAACGCCCTGGTACGGCAGTTATTTGAGCAACCCAACATCGATAGTGCTGAAGCCTTGCTGGCTGCCCCTTACATTGACGATAGCAGCCAAACCGTCGGTGAACGAGTCACCGAAACCATCGCCAGCCTGGGAGAGAATATCGTCGTTCGGCGGGCATGCCGTTTTGATCTGGAGGGTGATGGCCTTATCGACAGCTATATACACACCGGGAGCCGGGTTGGCGTCCTGGTGGAGGTAGCCGGTGATGCCAGGAACGGTAAGTTTGCCGAGTTAGTGCACGATTTAGCTTTGCAGATTGCTGCGGCTGCCCCCCGCTACCTGGCCGAGAATGATATTCCGGCCGAGGCCATTGAAGCTGAGAAGGATATTTACCGGGCTCAACTGGTCGAAGAAAAGAAACCCGATCATATAAAAGAACGAATCATTGAGGGTAAGCTAAAGAAGTGGTACGGCGAAGTTGTGTTGCTTAACCAGGAATTTATAAAAGATAGTGACCTGACTGTGGCCAAATTGTTGCAGAATTACAGCAAAGAACTGGGCAGTCAATTAAAAGTTCGACGTTTTGCTCGTTTTGAGCGTGGTGCTAACTAAACAGCGAACAAAAAGGCCGGAACCTTTGCTGCGTTCCGGCCTTTTTGTCTGTTGATCATTGAAATCTTGGAGAAATCAATGGCCTCGCCAAAATATCATCGCATTCTATTAAAACTGGGCGGTGAATCTTTAGCTGGAGAGAATAGTTTTGGGATCGACCCCCACGCAGCCGATATGTTGGTTGAGAGGATTAAAATTATTCACGACATGGGGGTCGAGATTGCTATTGTCATAGGAGCCGGTAATCTATGGCGTGGTAAGGATGGCTTAGAGCACGGCATGGAACGGGCCACCGCCGACCATATGGGCATGTTGGCCACGGTGATGAATGCCCTGGCTTTGGCCGATGCGTTTGGGCGTATGGGGATAGATACCCGCGTGCAAACGGCCATCGAGATGAAAGCCGTTGCTGAACCTTACATTCGCGGACGGGCGATCCGGCACCTGGAAAAGGGACGGGTTGTTATTTTGGGGGCGGGCACCGGCAATCCTTACTTTACTACGGATACTGCCGCGGCTCTACGAGCGATGGAAATAGATGCGGAACTCTTGGTGAAAGCCACCAAAGTAGACGGCGTCTACGAGTCGGACCCCAAAATTGATCCGACAGCCAAAAGGTTCGAGACCATTACTTATATCAAGGCGCTTAATTTGGGCCTGAAAGTTTTAGACGGTACTGCCCTGACTCTTTGTATGGAAAACCAAATGCCCATTGTCGTCTTAAATCTGTGGCAGCCTGATAGCTTAAAAAATACCGTAATGGGTCATATAATGGGTACCCTTATTAGCTATTAGATTAGTTTTCGGGTTCGCACCGAGCACTTATTGCTTGCTAACTCTTACATGGAGGTAAGACAGATGATAAAAGAAGTTTTGGCCGAAGCCGGACACGGCATGGACCAGGCCATTGAAGCATTAAACCATGATCTTGCTGCGCTAAGAACAGGTCGAGCCTCAACCGCTCTCGTTGATAAATTGCCGGTCCAATACTATGGGACGCCTACCCCTCTACAAGAATTAGCCTTGATTAGTGTGCCCGAGGCTCAGTTGATCACCATCAAACCTTACGATCCCAGCACGATTAAAGAGATAGAACGAGCCATCCTGCAATCGGACCTGGGACTGACCCCGAACAATGATGGCAAACTGATTCGCTTACAGATTCCCAGCCTGACTGAAGAGCGTCGTCGAGATTTAACCAGGACTGCCTCAAAACGGGTTGAAGTGGCCAAGGTATCGGTGCGCAACGCCCGCCGGGGCGAACTGGAAAATCTGCGAATGTTTCAAAAAGAAAAGATGATTTCTGAGGATGAGTTCTATAAGGGTCGAGACGAGCTGCAAAAGCTGACCGACGAGTATATCAAAAAAATCGACGAAATTGGTGCGGCCAAAGAAAAAGAGATCCTTGAAATTTAGTTTTCTTCTTTTTTGTTCAGCCCTCCTCCGTTCCCCGGCAACCCGGTAATTGTCTGGCCGGTGTATCTTCTCAAAAAGTAGGGGCGAGGCAACTCGAATTGATGGTATCGGAGCAAACAGCCTGCTCTCCGAGTTGCCTCGCCCCTACCTCGCCCCGAATTATTGAGGTGATATTATCCGGTAATAAAAACACAGGAGTATTCATCATCGTGTCTTCAATAGAAGGTATCCTGAACAAATATGCGTTGGACATTGATCGTACAATCAAGGGAATGTTAGAGGAGGAACCCGATTTTCTTCGGGGGATGATCAGCTATCATTTTGGTTGGGTTGATCAAACTTTTAAGTCGGCCAGTTTTAAAAGAGGCAAAATGTTCAGGCCAACCATCAACCTATTAGTCTTTGAGGCCCTGACCGGTGATTATAAAGAGGCGTTGCCTGTCGCTGCTTCAATTGAAATGATTCACAACTTCAGCCTGATTCACGATGATATTGAGGATAACGACTTTGAGCGGCGCGGGCGGCCTACAGCCTGGACCATATGGGGCCAACCTCGAGCCATCAATGCCGGGGATTTCCTCTATTCATTGGCCTTCAAGTCGCTGTATCAACTTGACCCCCATAAATTTCCGCCTGAAAGAATTTTTGCCGTGCTACGCCTGATCGTTCAAGCCTGTCTGGAACTGACCCAAGGTCAGGAGCTAGATTTAAGGTTTGAAAGTTCGCCGGAAATTTCCACCGATATGTATCTTGATATGATCTACAAAAAAACAGGCGCCCTGATCAAGGCTGCTATTCTTTCTGCGGCCAAATTAGCCACCGCCGATGAGGATATCATCCAAAATTATCACGATTTTGCCCATCATATCGGCCTGGCTTTTCAAATTCGGGACGATATTCTGGGCATCTGGGGTGATACGGCTAAAACGGGTAAATCATCGGCCAATGACCTGCGCCGGAAAAAGAAAACTTTACCGGTTATTTACACTCTTGATCAGGCCTCGGGGCAACGTAAAGAGAAGTTAAGAGCATACTATTCAAAACCGGACCCGCTATCTGATGAAGAGATAGAATTTGTGCGTGAGAGTTTAGAGTGGGCCAATGCCCATCATTACGCTCAAAATATGGCCGATACTTACCGGGAAAACGCCTTTAATGCTTTGCATAAGGTTGATATTTCAAATCAAGCCCAATCAGAATTAGAAACCCTGGCTAAATTTTTGGTTGATCGTTCTCATTGAGTATAATCACCTTAAGAATGGCCGAAATCGTTAAAAATAGTGAGACATTGACGGAAACTGAATATCCACCGATCCCCAATCCCCCCTATCACGTGGGCATTATTATGGATGGAAACGGGCGTTGGGCCAAGGAGCGTGGCTTACCGCGCCTGGAAGGACACCGGGCCGGCACGGACAATCTGCGGCGTATATTGGAGAGTTCGGTCGAGTTTGGGGTCAAAATGCTGACCATCTATGCCTTCTCCACGGAAAACTGGAAACGTCCTCCCCTGGAAGTGATGGGCCTGATGAACATTCTGGAGAATGTCATCGACAGAGAATTGAAGGAACTGCACAAAAATGGGGTTCAGTTGAGGCATCTGGGCGAATTGGAGCGGTTGAGGCCGGGTATCAGAAAAAAAGTTTGCCATGCCATCGAATTGACGAAAAACAATGACCGGCTCATTCTTAACGTCGCCTTCAATTACGGGGGGCGAAACGAGATAATCCAGGCCGTAAAAAATTTGATGCAGGATAATGTGCAGCCGGACGACGTCACCGAAGCGTTGTTGAGCCGTTATATGTACACCGGCGGTTCGCCCGACCCCGACTTAATTATTCGGACCAGTGGTGAATTTCGGACCAGTAATTTCCTCATCTGGCAGGCTGCTTACGCCGAATATTACATCACCCCGACTTATTGGCCCGATTTTAATAAAGATGAGTACTATAAAGCCCTCCTCGACTTCAGCCAACGCGAGCGACGTTACGGTGGACGCAAGTAGGTTCTGTCTTCTCTTTCTGCCCTAAAACATTCCGGCCTGTGCAGGTAACTCACCTGCCCGGAAGCTACAACGGACCGCACTGGATAAAATATGGCTACGATGGCAAATCGTAACTGCTCATTCTTTGCTCACCTTTCGAAATGTTGAGAGAATTGCTTATCGTAACTGCCTACCCTCATGTCATTCCGAGGAGCGCAGTACCCAAAGGGCATAAACGACGAGGAATCTCCGAAACTTTGGCCCAAAAGAGGTCTACTTTACCAAAACCTTGGGGATTCTTCACTCGCT
>DAOUMU010000097.1:0-28800 GCA_034409055.1 Anaerolineae bacterium | reverse complement strand
CGCCGCCAATCCCGATACGGACATCTTCATGACGTTGGGGCCGAACGGGGCCAGCCCCTTCTACGCCTTTGTAGAGAACGAGGGCCTGTCTGCCGCTGACTTCAAGCACGGCACCTTTGACCTGAGCCCCGAAATCAATGCCAACATTGCCAGCGGCGTAACCATGTTCGGTATTGACCAGCAGCCGTTCCTGCAAGGCTATGGTGGGGTTCAAACCCTGCAACTGCTTGTGCGTCAAGGCATTGTGCCGGCGTTGCCGGTGACACCCACCGGCCCGGGCTTTGTAACCCAGGACAACCTGGCTACTGTTGAAGCTCTGGCCGGAGAGTATCGATAGTCCCTGGCCAGCGACTGGTTAAAACAGGCTTTTAAACTAATGGCTTAATGTGAGGAGGGGCAGGGCAGCCTGTTGTCCTGCCCCTTTTCCTAAAATTACGTAACTATTCAGCCAGGACTGGCAGTCCTTGGGAAATGCAGCAATTTACCGGTCATAATATCCTGTTCTGCAGGAACATCACCATATTCACAGGACTGCCAGTCCTAAATGCTTAACCTGAATAGTTACAAAATCACTTGAATAAGCTCAGGACAAGGGAGGGGTAGAGGATGGATAACAACACCCTCTACAAAAGAATCTTACGGCTCTTTGCAGAGTCGCCTACTGCCGGACCGCTGGTAACGCTGATTTTAGTCTTTATTCTTTTCTTAATCTTTGTCCCCAACTTTGCCTCGTGGCGAACGGTGTCCGGTATTATTACCGCCGTTTCAATCTCGGGATTTGTGACCATTGGCATTACGATGCTTATGATCTCCGGCGAATTCGACCTATCGGTGGCGCCGATGATTGCCATGAGTGGGTATTTGTACGGCACAATTTCAACCGGCGAAGATTCGGTCATTGTCAGTGCCCTGTTGTTCCTCGGATTACCCGTTCAGGGCGGCAGCATACCCCTGGCCATTATTTTTGCCCTGCTGGTGCCATCTATGATGGGCTTAATTAACGGGTTGATTTTGATCTCAACCAACATACCTTCCTTTATTGTAACTTTGGGAACGCGACAGATTTTTCGGGGCGTTGTCTGGATTGTAGCCGGCGGGGTCCTGTTTCAGACCGTCCAAAAGCTTCCCGTCTATGAACTATTTAACGGGCGCTTTGAGCTGTTAAACGTCTGGTTGGAGAGAGCAAATTTTCGCACCGCGATGCTATGGCTGCTGGCGATGGCTGTCATCTTCCAGTTTATTTTGGTCCGTACCCGCTTTGGCAACCACATTTTTGCCGTTGGCGGAAGTAGAGAGGCGGCTTTGGCCCAGGGGGTGCGGGTCAGGCGCACCAAAGTGATGGCCTTTGTCATCAGTGGATTTATGGCCGGTGCGGCCGGAATTGTTTCTTTTAGCCAATTCAGAAGTGTGCGGGTGGCCGAACAGGCCGGCATTGAGTTAACGGCCATTGCCGCCTCTGTTATTGGAGGTGCCCTCCTGACGGGAGGTTACGGTAGCGTCTGGGGAGCCTTGATCGGCATCCTGATGATCAACCTGTTGCGCTCTGGGGTGATTTTGCTCAAAATTCCATTTATTCCCGCAGATAACTTTCCCGCCGTGGTCGGTGTGACTATTATTGCCGCGGTTATCTTCAATAATTACCTGCGCAGCAGGTCTACGTCATAAGGAAGGAGAGAAGGTTATGCCAGAAACAAACGGACAACCCATTGTGGTTGATATGAAAAATATCGTCAAACGTTTCGGCACGGTCGAAGCGCTGCGCGGTGTTGATTTTGAGGTGAGAAAGGGCGAAGTACGGGCCTTGATGGGGGACAATGGGGCGGGAAAATCAACCCTGATTAAGGTTTTGACCGGCGTGTATCCCGCTACCAGCGGCGAAATTTATCTTGATGGCCAGCCTGTTCAAATTCAGTCACCGGCCGATGCGCGGGCGTTGGGGATAGAAACGGTTTATCAAGACCTGGCCCTGATTCCCTTGATGAGCATTTGGCGCAATTTTTTTCTGGGTCGTGAAATGTACACCAATTTTGGTCCCATCAAATGGCTGCACCGAGGGGAGATGCGTGAGCAGTGTCGTGAATCCTTGCGTGATATTGGTATTGAGATTCGTTCACCCGAAGACAAAGTGGGCAAGCTCTCCGGGGGGGAGCGGCAGTCGATTGCCATCGGGCGAGCTATTCACTTTGGCGCAAAGTTGCTCATTCTCGACGAGCCAACGTCGGCCTTATCCGTGGCGGAAACAAACAAGGTGTTGAGCTACATTGAAAATGCCAAAGCCAGCGGACTGCCCGTCATCTTCATTACCCACAACGTAACCCATATTTATAAGGTGTCAGATAGCTACACCATTCTGCGACAGGGACACAAAGTGGGCACGTATCAAAGGGGTGAACTATCCCAGCAAGATATTGCCGATTTGATTACAGGCGCTCGTGAGACATAACATCTTCAAAGGGAGTTCCAAAAAATATTTATCCTGATCCCGCAAAACGTGATGGGCGAAACGGGATGCGTGACCCGCAAAGTTGTACCAACAACACTCAATAGGGAGACCACCAAATTTTAGAACTTCCCAATAAAACAAGCGGAGTGCATAAATGCCGACTAAACGATTACTTGGAGTCTGCACCTGGACTTTTGGCGAAATGACCCTGGCTGAAATCGCCGGGCGGCTGGCCACCCTCAATTTCGATGGGGTCGAGTTAATGGGTAATCTGGAAGCATATCAAGTTGGTGAAGCCGCCCAAATTTTGCAAGACCACAATTTGCAGATTTTCTCCTTGACCCCCGATAATGTTGACCTGGCCCATCCCGACGATACTATCCGGACCGAGGCGATTGATTACTACCTGCGCTTACTCGATTTTGCGGCTGACCTGGGACAACCTTTGGTTTCTTGCCACGGTTACGTGGGCCGGGTGCGGCCAATCAGTAACTTGACTGAGGAAAGGACGTTGTTCGTCGAGTCCGTCCGCCAACTTGCGAAACGGGCTGGCCAGCTAGAATTACGGCTAGTGATCGAGGTGCTCAATCGCTACGAGGCTCATCTGGTTAACACCGCTGCTGAAGCCCTGGATTTTGTCAACGAAGTTGGCGCTGACAACGTGGGCATATTGCTTGATGCCTACCATATGAACATCGAAGAAGCTGACCTGGCCGCAGCCATTCGTCAGACTGCTAGTCGCCTTTGGCTTTACCATGCCGCCGACTCGAACCGGCAGGCTATTGGCCGAGGCCATACCGACTTCACGGTCCAGTTGGCTGCCCTGTCCGACGTTGGCTATCAAGGGCCGATCATCTTGGAGTGTACGGCTCCCGGCCCAGACCCCTTTACACCCATTAAGGGAGAAGATTCTATCGGCTGGTTGGAAATCTATTTGCAGGAGTCACGGGACCGGTTGCGTAATTCTTAGAATTATTATTTCCAAAATCTCGTTATTATCAGGTGATCAACATGAATTCTCGTGAGCGGGTAAATCTGGTTTTGAACCATAAAGAGGCCGACCACGTACCTCTTGATGTGGGTGGCACTGGCTTAACCACCATGCACCTGACCGCTTACAAGAATCTGCGTCAGCACCTGGGCTTGCCTGTTGGTGAGCCAAAAACCCTGTATATGGCCGAGCAGTTGGCCGTCATCGAAGCCGATGTTGCAGAGCGGCTGGAGGCAGATGTGGTCCTGGTCGCTCCGCAGCCCCCAACCGGCTTTAAATTTGTATTTCGTGATGAGGGCGATTACGAAGCCTACACCGATGAATGGGGCATCGGCTGGCGCAAGCCAAAAAAGGGCGGCTTCTATTACGACATGTATGACCATCCTCTGGCTCAGGCCGAGACGCTAGCTGATTACCGGGCCTTCAAGTTTCCTGACCCTTTGGACGATCATCGGTACCGGAACCTGCGGCGTGATGCCGAAGCAGCCGTGGCCCAGGGAAAAGCCGTTGCTCTGGCCGGACTTACCTCCGGCATTGTCGAACTGTGCGCCTGGACACGCGGATTCGAACAGTTCTACGTAGACTTGGCCCTCAACCAGGACCTGGTCGCTTATATGCTTGACCGTTTGGTTGAGTACAAAAGCGCCTATTGGGAGCGGGCGCTGGCCGAGATCGGTGATCTGGTTGACGTCGTGCTGGAAGCCGATGATATGGCCGGGCAGCAGGCTCTCCTGTTTTCGCCCGACACCTACCGCACCCTCATTAAGCCCCGGCATAAACAACTCTTCTTCTTCATCAAGCAGCAGGCTCCGGTTAAACTCTTCTTTCACTCCTGTGGCGCAATCCGACCCCTCATCGGCGATTTAATCGACGCCGGAATTGACATTCTCAATCCGGTTCAATTTACTGCCGCCGGGATGGACCTCAAAGAACTCAAACAAGAATTTGGACGCGATTTGGTCTTCTGGGGAGGGGGCGTTGACACTCAGGGGGTGTTAGGGACCGGCACACCTGGAGAAGTCAAGGCTGACGTGAAACGTAACATGGAAGTTCTGGCTCCGGGTGGTGGATTCGTCTTTGCGGCGGTACATGATATCCAGGCAAACGTACCCCCACAGAATATTATGGCCATGTGGGAAGCCTGGAAAGCTTATGGCACCTATTAGCCATTGTCATATCAGGCTGCGAATTATGAACTTTAAGAAAATAATCGGATAACACAGGCTCTCGCCGGATTGACAAATCCGGCGACCGGGAGCGTGGATTTGTCAATCCACGCTGAGCAAGCGTTGTCCGTTTAATTTTTTAATCTTCATCATCCGCAGCCTTTGAAATACCGGATGCTCTCTTATTAATTTCTACCAGAGGGAAATCACTTGTGATAGCAAAATTGCCAGTCGGTATCATCGGCTTAGGCCGGATGGGCCAAGTTTATGCCAAACATTTGGCTGCGATGCCCGAAGCTGAAATTGTGGCCGTTTCAGACGTCATTGCAGAGCATGCCGAGAAATTTGCTGCCGAAATTGGGGCCAAGACCTGGTCGGCGGAATACCAAGCTGTTTTGGATAACAAAGAGGTTGAAGCAGTTTTTATCATTTCCCCCACCAGTACCCATGCCGAAATCATCATCGCGACAGCCGGTACGGGTAAAGCGATGTTTTGCGAAAAACCGATTGCCTTAACTTTGGCAGAGACCGACCGAATACTGGAAACCCTGGAAAAAACAGGGACAGTGCTGCAAGTAGGGTTTATGCGGCGTTTCGATGCTGGCTATATGGCAGCCAAACAACAAATTGATGCCGGCGTTATTGGCCAGCCGACCACCTTTAAAGCGATTGGCCGAGACCCGTTCTGCCCTGATTTGAATTATGCCAAACGGGAAGTTAGCGGTGGTTTGATTTTGGACATGGCCATCCACGATTTTGACCTGGCCCGCTGGCTGATGGGCTCTGAAGTGAAACGCGTTTATACCGAAGGCGGGACACTGGCCTTTCCTGAACTTAACACGGTGGGCGACATTGATAATGCCGTAGTGAATATGCTCTTTGAAAATGGTACTATCGGCAATGTGGAAGTCAGCCGGAATGCCCTTTACGGTTACGATATTCGCACTGAAATTTTGGGCACTGAAGGGGGGCTAAATATTGGCTACTACCGTGAAACGCCGCTGCTGGTCATGACCAAAAAAGGTATTAGCCACGATATGGTACCCTATCTGCACGAACGTTTTGGACAGGCTTACCTGAACCAAACGCGTGATTTCATCAACCGGGTGATCACTGATCAAGAACCGGCCGTTGATGCCTATGACGCCCGGGCTACTTTGGTCATTGGACTGGCCGCTACTCGCTCCTATGATGAGGCCAGACCGGTGGAATTATCGGAGTACCCGGCGTTTAGACGTTAGAACGTTTAACGTTCCAACGTTAAACAGTCGAGAAAGAAACGTTAAATTTTTCACCTTATAGATCAGCGGATAGATAGCGGATTAGCGGATGGTCCCGTGAGATGCGGTAAATATCCGCTAATTCGCTATCTATCCGTTGACCGGTTGGCCCGTTTCAAAGTGTGAGCAAGTTGTTAACTGGTATTTATGTCAATCATTGGTGATATGAAGACATCATTGGGGCTTTAAAGAGGCTGCTTCCGCATCATGATCTGACATAAGTTGGTAATTATCCCGAAATTTTTCTATGCAGAATTCTCTACTGTACGATAAGGAGTGAGATAAATATGAAACCGATTCGTACCTTTACTGTCATCCCATCACTACCAGCCTCAATAGAGCGCCTGCGTGAGTTAGCCTACAATTTACGTTGGGCCTGGGATCACGAAACCATTGAACTTTTTCGCCGGCTGGATAGTGACCTGTGGGAGAAAACAGACCACAATCCAATCCTGATGCTAGGAACAATTGACCAGGGATGTCTGGCGGCGGCTGCGACCGATGTGGGCTTTCTGGCCCATCTCAATCGTGTCTCTCAGGATTTTGATGCCTACATCGGTAGCGAATCGACCTGGTTTCGCCGGACCCACGACGATGTGAAAGGACCCCTGGTGGCCTATTTTTCGGCTGAGTTTGGGGTGACAGAGTGTCTGTCCATCTTCGCCGGTGGATTGGGAGCACTGGCCGGTGATCATCTAAAATCGGCCAGTGACCTGGGGGTCCCTCTGATAGGGGTGGGGTTGCTCTACCAGCAGGGCTATTTCCGGCAATATCTCAACGAAGCGGGTTGGCAGCAAGCGATCTATGAAGATAACGACTTTCACAATCTGCCCCTGACCCTGGAGCGCCGGCCGGACGGCACCCCGTTCACCATTGAAGTCCGCTACCCCGGCCGGCCGGTTACAGCCCAGGTGTGGCGGGCGCGGGTGGGACGTGTGCCCCTCTACCTGCTGGATACCAACATTCCGGTCAACCGGCCTGAGGATCGAGACATTACCGACCAGTTGTACGGCGGTGATCGGGAGATGCGCATCAAACAGGAGATCATGCTGGGCATCGGTGGCTACCGGGCCCTGCAGGCGCTGGGCCTGGTCCCAACCGTCTACCACATGAACGAAGGCCATGCGGCCTTTCTGGCCCTGGAACAGGTGCGCCAGATCATGGAAACTGACCATCTGTCGTTTCCTGAAGCACGGGAAGCAGCAATGGCCAGCCTGGTCTTCACCACCCATACACCTGTGGCGGCCGGACATGATTACTTCCCAGCCGATCTCATGCACCGCTATTTTGCCGATTACGCCCGTAGTCTGGGGCTCTCTTTGCATGATTTCCTGGCTCTGGGAAGACAAGACCCCGATAATCACGGGGAAAACTTTTGCATGACAATCCTTGCTCTGCGTATGGCCGCCCATACTAACGGGGTGAGCCGGCTGCACGGTCAGGTCAGTCGACAGATGTGGCAAGGGCTTTGGCCGGGGTTACCTGAGGCTGAAATCCCTATCGTCCACATAACCAATGGGGTCCATTTCCAATCGTGGATCTCTCTCGAGATGAAACAGCTCTACGACCGTTACCTGGGACCGCGCTGGCGCGAGGAGCCGGCTGACCAAACGGTGTGGCAGCGGGCCGAGCACATTGCCCCAGAGGAGTTGTGGCGTACCCATGAACGACGGCGGGAACGACTGGTTTCTTTTGCCCGGCAGCGACTGCGGGCTCAACTGGAGCGACGGGGCGCGTCCCAAACTGAGATTGAAGCCGCCAACGAGGTGTTGGATTCCGAGGCCTTGACGATCGGTTTTGCCCGGCGTTTCGCCCCATACAAACGAGCCACGCTGCTATTGCGTGATCCTGAACGATTGGCTCGTATCCTGACCAACGCTGACCGTCCGGTGCAGGTCATCTATGCTGGCAAGGCTCACCCCCATGATGATGCCGGCAAAGATCTGATCCGGCAGATTGTGGAACTGGCTCGCCAGGAACGATTCCGGCACCGGCTCGTCTTCCTCGAGAACTACGATATGGCTGTAGCCCGTTACCTGGTCCAGGGCGTCGATGTGTGGCTCAATAATCCACTTCGACCTCGAGAAGCCAGTGGCACCAGCGGCATAAAGGCCACTGCTAACGGTGTCCTCAACCTGAGCGTACTGGACGGTTGGTGGGATGAAGCCTACCGACCCCAGGCCGGCTGGGCTATTGGCCGGGGGGAGACATACGATGACCGCAATTACCAAGATCAAGTGGAGGCTCAAGCCCTTTACGATTTGCTGGAGCGGGAAGTAGTGCCTCTCTTTTATGATCGTGATGTCAATGATCTGCCCCGCCGTTGGATTGCTCACATGAAGGCTTCCATCGGGAACTTATGTCATTTCTTCAACACCCACCGTATGGTGCAGGATTACACGGAACGCTTTTATTTGCCAAGCGCTGAACGTTATCACCACCTCACCGCCGGCAAGATGGCCCGGGCCAAAGCCCTGGCCAGTTGGATGTACCGTATCCTGGCCGGCTGGTCCCAGGTCCGGGTTGAGCTTGTAGAGGCCGAGTCTTTCACCGAACTTCAGGTCGGTAATAAGTTCCGGACCAGGGCCCGAGTCCACCTGGGCAGCTTGACGCCGGACGACGTAAGAGTCGAGGTCTACATGGGACGGTTGGATGCCGCTGGCGAAATCGTAGAAGCGGAAGCAACGCTGATGCAGCCGGTTGGACCGGATGGCAAGGGTAGCTACTTGTTCGAGGCCAGCGCCGTTACTTGCCTGGCCAGTGGCCGGCATGGTTACACCTTCCGCGTCCTTCCCCACCACCCAGACCTGGTCACACCGTTTCTGCCGGGGCTTATTGCCTGGGCATAAGCCTGGTTCGTTTCTGTGGCAAAACGTAGCCAGGGCATCCCTATGCCCGCCGTAGAGGCAAGGTTTTGCAACAAGAACCAGTTCGAAGGCCGGGCATCCCTATGCCCGGCCATCTATTCCCCGATTATTTTCCTTAAGTTTCATAAACACGTTAACCGGCCCACCCAACACATTTTTAACCTGTTTTTGGTATCAGCCCGTGAATTTATTCACGGGCCTTTAGGGCGGCCTCAGCCGCCATTAATAAAATTGACAATACACTTAAGGTGTGGTATTATGTTTGACGTCGTGCACACGTGTGCATAACATAGGTAAAGTTTAATGCCTGGTGGTTATAAATTTCTGTAATACCCGGTACAATCAATTAAATATAACTACTTATCGAACAATGGAGGTTCAAAACAATGAAAGGCTTAGTTTTAGACGCTGTTTGGGAGCCCAAACCGGACTATGTAGTATCCGATTGGGAAAAAGAGACCGGTAAAGCCATTACCGGCAATAGCATCTGGCGACATCCTAAATTAGAAGTGCGGGACAGGCCAGACCCTGAAATAAAGCCCGACCAGATTTTGCTGGAAGTGCAGGCTTGTGGGGTGTGTGGTTCTGATATGCACTTTTATGAAACCGATGAGGATGATTACATTCTTTATCCCGGCCTGACCAAATTCCCCAGCATCCTGGGCCACGAGCTTTCCGGGAAAGTGGTGGAAGTGGGCCAAGAGGTGACCGACCTCAAAGTGGGCGATATGGTGACGGTCGAGGAGATGATCTGGTGCGGTCACTGCATTCCCTGCCGCAACGGCTACCCCAACCACTGCACCAACCTGGAAGAAATTGGCTTCACCATCGACGGGGCGTTTGCCAACTACCTGGCCATCGGAGCCAAGTTTGCCTGGAAGATTGAGGCCATTGCTGAGCGCTTTGGCGACGAAAAGAAGGCGTATGAAGTGGCCGCGATGACCGAACCGACCTGTGTTTCCTACAACGCCATGTTTGAACGCGCCGGTGGGTTCCGGCCCGGTCACTACGTCAGTGTTTTTGGCACCGGCCCGATTGGCTTGGCCGCCATTGGTCTGGCCAAAGCGGCTGGCGCGGGTATAATTGTTGGTTTTGAAATTTCACCGGAGCGCCGTGAGCTGGCTAAGCAGGTCGGGGCCGATTATGTTTATGATCCGCGTGAGGTGAGCGCCTCTGAAATGCTGCTGGAACTGAGTAAAGGCGAAGGTTTTAACTTCCTCGTCGAAGCGGCCGGTGTGCCTCATCTGGTTGTGCCTGAAATGGTCAAGAGCCTGGCCATCAACGGCAAGATCGTACAAATCGGCCGGGCCGCCCAGGACGTGCCGCTGTACCTGGAGACCTTCCAGGTGCGCCGGGCCCAATTCTTTGGGGCGCAGGGCCACTCCGGGCATGAAACCTTCCCCAACGTCATCCGCATGGTTGCCGCCGGTCGCCTGGACCTGAGCCCAATCATCACCTCCCGTTATAACCTGGAGGACACCGTGGCTGCTATTGCCAAGTCCACTGAGCGCCGTGATGGCAAGATTATGGTTTTACCCAACTAATATAAAACGTAAAACGTAAAACGTGAAACGTGAAACGTGAGAATTCTGACGTTTCACGTTTCACCCATCATCGAAACTAAGCGGTTATCACGAGTGTTGACACATCACCAATGATGAAAATATCCGTACCGTAGGGCAAACTTAAGTTTGTCCTACAAGGTCTATTTACAGAGGAGAAACAAAATGTCAAACAATGTCCCGGAAGGTCTGCTGGCTACCGGTCAACCCGATCTTTTCTTTGAAGATGACGAAATTGGTCGCATGAAAAAGGAAATCTGGGAGGCCAGCGAAGAAGATGTTGACGCGATTCTGGCTGAGTACGGTATGCCTTCCCCGGTGGAGTGGGGCAAACCCGGCACTTACATCCAAATGATGCCCCGCCACCAATTGATTGAAGAACGCCGTAAAAACGACATTATCTTCATCCCCATTGGCTGTACCGAAAATCATGGGATGCACCTGCCCTCGGCCACAGACACCCTCTTTGTCAGCCAGATTTTAGAGGGGGTGCGTCGTTACACGGCCAAACAAGGCGCGCCCTGTGCCCTGTCCCTGCCGCCCTTGAACTTTGGCGCCCATCCCTACCACCATATGGGTATGCCCGGCACCGCCATTGTGCGTGAAGATATCGTGCGTGAAACGTTGATTGATGTCATGCTGGGCTTGTGGAACGATGGTTTCCGCAAGCAAATTATGATCAACAACCACGGCCACCTGTGGATGTTAGAGTCGACCATTCAGCAATTCCAGAAACGTTACCAATTACCCGGCATCTTCCGGGTGCTGGATTGGCACCGGGCCGTGCGCGAAATGTTCCGCGAGAAGAAGTTCGGCGGCGAATATGAGTCCACCTTCGTCCACGCCTGTGAAGCCGAAACCTCGCTGGCCCTGTACCTGTTCCCGGAAATGGTGGAGATGGAATACGCGGTCAATACCAAGGGCAAAGGCTACCTGCCGGATGCTCACTTTGATAAATCTGTTGACCCCTACCGCCGTCCCAGCCGCTGGTCAGAAGGGGAAGGCCACTTTGCCATTGAAATCGCGGCCACACCTGAAGGGGTAGTTGGCCTGGCGGCCGAAGGCAAGGCCAAGAAAGCCAAAAAACCACTGGCAGCCATCCTCCGCTATCTGACCATCCTGCACGACGACATTCGAGAAGTTTTCCCACCGGGTACCGTCCCCCCCGTTGAGGAAGTTACCCTACGCACTGCCGAAGAGATGGAGCCTTTCCTGCGCGAACCTCAAAGCGAAGGCTGGAAGTCGGTCTACGCTCTGCCAAGAATTGGTCAAAGCAACATTTACTAAAGGCTTTTACTTCTAACCAATTGAGAAAAAGAAAAACCGGGGAGTTGATTAAAAACTCCCCGGTTGCTTCCTTAAGAGTTGAGATAAAAATTGAAATTGTTTCTTTTCATGCACTGGTATCAACGAAGATCCTGTCCATTTATTTGGTAGCACCATACAAGTAATCATCGTGATGTATGGAGGCATCATCTGACTTATCGGTGGTGGCCGACCCAATAAAGGTCAGTAGAGCCTGCTGCTACTTTTTGATAATTTGACACATTGCCTGTTCATCATCAGGATCAAAGTCAAGTTCAAACTCAACATCTTTAAAAAGTAACTCCTGTTTTTCTTCCGCTACTTCACTCTCAATCAAATCTTGATGCGTCTCATAATAAGTTAAGGCTTCCCTGACTTGAGGCAGAGGCAACCCCATATCTTGGGCAACTTCTTCAGGACTCAGTTGGTTAGCTCGCATTTGATAAACTAACTGGCCTACTGTCATCGAATGTCCTTTCAAATACAACTGCTATAGCAATTTGGAGTAAAAATCAATAGAATTATGAAACTATCTATCGTTTTATCCACTCATACCGCCCAGTTTGAGGCGGTGGCCTTTAAAGGTGATTTTGCAGCGAACGTAGCCAAAATTGCTGGTTATGGCTATGACGGGGTTGAACTGGCCATTCGTGACCCCAAACTGGTCAACCTTGAGCAGTTAGAGCAAGTAGTTGGCCAGCACAACCTGGTTGTACCGGCCCTCGGTACTGGCCAGGCCTGGGGCGAGGAAGGCCTCTCCTTCACCAGTGATGATCCAGAGGTGCGTCGAGCGGCCATTGAACGGGTCAAAAGCCACATTCCGCTGGCGGCTCGCTTTAAGGCGGCAGTGATCTTGGGCCTTATTCGGGGCATTACACCTGCTGGCCAGTCTCACGAACAGTCGATGACCTACCTGGTGGAAGCCCTCCAAGAATGTTCGGCGGCAGCCGCTCCCCACGGCGTACGCTATGCCCTGGAGCCCCTCAACCGCTACGAAACAGACCTGATCCACACGGTAGCCGATGGCCTGGATTTAATTGAGCGCGTCGGAGTCGACAATTTTGGTTTGTTGCTGGATACGTTCCACATGAATATTGAAGAACCATCGATTGAGGACGGTATCCGGGTTTGCGGCGATCGTATCTTTCACTTCCACGTGGCCGACTCGAACCGCTGGCATCCTGGTGCCGGTCATCTTGATTTTAAACGCCTTTTGAATACCCTGTTTGAAACCGGCTACGATGGCTTCGTCTCCGGTGAATTTATGCCCATACCCGACGCCGATACCAGCGCACAACGGGCGATTGAGTATCTACAAGGACTTGATATTTAGGAAGGAAGTTTGAATCATGACAACAATTTTAACTCATTTGAACACCACCGGCTTGGCCCCGGCTTTGCCACAGCCCGAGGCAGAAGCGATGGCCGCTCAGTTGGGTGACTTGAGCGGTCTGACCGTCTATCCCCGTTCAATTGTGGCTATCCGGCCGTCGTTGTTGTTTTTAGGCCGGCAGGGTGTTGAGAAATACCTGGGCCTGCTGACCAAAGGTTCGCCGCCGGACGGCTTTTCCGGGGAGACTCAAACGGTGACCGTAGGTGACAATACATTAACCCTCACCCTCTGCCCGACAACGGCCACAAATGCTGCTGCACTGCGTAAAACGTTGCCTTTCCTGGTGGCGCAACCGCTTGGCCTGCGTAAATCGGCCGGTTGTGGCGACCGGTTAGGCCTGGCGACCCCCGGCCACATTTGGGCTATTCGTCATTCCACGATGGCCCCTATCCTGGCCCAACAATCCATGCGCGAAAATGCTCGCACCGGGCGCACCCCCCAAGAAGTGATAGACGATGCCATGTGGGGTGTTTTCCAGGAGGGCTGGCGTGAAGGCTTTGGGGCTGACGCCGACCACCTGAAAACGACCGCTGACATTGATGTTTGCGCCGCAGCCGGTTATACTTTCTACACCATCGACCCCGGCGAATACGTTGACAATACGGCCAATGAGGCTGATCGCAGCGCTTTGCAACAGAAAGTGGACGTCCTGCCGTGGAATGTGTTGGACAGCGACCCGGCCGATTTGCAGAGCCGGTTGGCCGACAAGCCAATTGATTTGGCTGATTTTAGCCTGACGATCAGCCAGGAGGAACTGCTGCGAGCGGCGGCCAAATACGGGCAAGCGGTGGCTCATACGGTCAGCATGTATCGCCACCTGGTAGAGGTGATGGCAGAGCACCCCTTTGAGCTGGAGATGAGCGTGGATGAAACCGAAACCGTCACCAGTTTGGCCGAGCATGTTTACATTGTCAGCGAACTGAAGCGACTGGGCGTTAAATGGGTCAGCCTGGCCCCCCGCTATGTGGGCGAGTTTGAAAAGGGAGTTGATTACATCGGTGACCTGAACAAATTCGAGGAGTCGTTTGCCCGTCACCGGTGGCCAAGACCTTTGGCCCCTACAAACTCAGTCTTCACTCCGGTTCCGATAAATTCAGTATTTATCCGATTGCGGCCCGCGTAGCCGGAGGTCTGGTTCACCTTAAAACGGCCGGTACCAGCTACCTGGAAGCGCTGCGGGCCATTGCCATTTTGACCCCGGCCCTTTTCCGGGAGATTGTCGCCTTTGCTCTGGAACGCTACCCCACCGACCGGGCGACCTATCACGTTTCCGCCGAATTGGCCAAAGTACCGGCTGTGTCCGCCTGGCCAGACGACCAGTTGGCCAACCTGCTGGATGACTTTCACGGGCGGGAAGTGCTCCATGTGACCTTTGGCTCGGTGCTCAATCACGCTCCTTTCCGTGAGCCTTTCTTTACTACTTTGCGCGGTGATGAAGAAACTTACTATAAAATCCTGGAAAAGCATTTTGATAAACATCTCGGCCCGTTTGGATAGCTTTCAGCTTTGTCTTTACTCCGTTGTCTGTTCATATAGTTTATGACCGGAAGATGCGCAACGAAGACGTGGAAAGAAAAAGAAGTAAAAGGTACGAGTTCGAGCTATTATCAGTGGTCGGTGGTGCGGGGAGATGAATGGCAACAAGGCAGGGCTCAGCTAGTTCGGCTGATTTCGGCGGAATATCCCAGTTCATAACAGCACTTATCTAGCAGTCTGTCGGGAAAGTCAGTTTTGCTTTGGACTTTGGACAAATTTGATTCAACTATGACGCCTATAATGAAGGTAACTTAAGCCAAGATGTCCAAAAATGGGGTGATAAAGCCGATCCAAATAATTATTTGGCAGTTTGGGCGAATCGAATTGTTGCTCAAACCCCCGATTAATTATCCAAACCTAGCTCCACTGGTGGTTAAAAAGGCTTATTTTGGCCTCATTTTAGGTCATCGTGAGCCGTACTGCTCAATTATTTTGTCCAAAGTCCAATTTGCTAAACCTCGGAGGTTTTTAGGGCTAATTTCACTGGCAAATCAACCGGATAATCAAGGCAACCTTGCTCCCAAAGGTCCTGTCAGAAACGTCCGAGGTCTTTTTCCGGCAAGCTGCTAGCAAGAGGTTATACCAGTTGCGAGGGGAATCCACTTCTTTTGAGGGGATGCTCAGAAGAGGGGTGAACACTTGTTCTAAATGTGTAATTTGTGTATAATAAACCTGGAATCGGTTATCATAATATGCTCTATTGATCTTAGCAGGACGCATTTGTTTAGGTAGGTAGCCAAAATGACTACTATACAAACCAGCCCTGATGATTTTCTGCAAGAAGTTTATAAAGAGCTTGAATTTGAAATTGGGGTTGATTGCTATCAATTAACCGACCCTACTTCCCTACCTGATTTAGCTCAGGTTGGTTGGTTTGAACAAGCCCGTAAGCTTGGCGCCGAAACGATCTTCTTCGTGCGTGATTACTCTACAGTTTTATTCTTCAAACTCGATGATGATCTTGATGCAGATACCGAAACAGTTGAGGAAAAAATTCGCCAATTGCATTTGAAGGTTTGGAATACAAGCCGCGTTCCCTTATTTTTTGTGGCTTTACCAGGTGAGCTGCGTGTCTACAGTGCCTATCAAAAACCAATACGAGATTCAAAAGAATGGCGTTCAGAGAGGCGCTGGTTAAAACGAGTAAAGACCATCGCCCAGGTAGTTGAATTGCAGGAATTTGCTCGCCCAGCGGTTGAAAGCGGTCACCTCTTTCAACAAAGGAACAAGGACTTTGACCGTGAGAACCGAGTGGACCAATGGCTACTCAAGAACTTGCGCTTATTGCGGCAAAAATTGGAAGGGCCGAATCAAGAGAAGCGCGAATATGCCCATGCCTTGATTGGGCGTTCTATCTTCATCCGTTATCTTGAAGACCGCGAGGTACTGGTAGAAGCTTACTTTGCTGATAAAACCGTAAGTAGAAATGGGAAATATCGTCGTTATACAGACGTTTTAAGTAGCAAAGCAGACACATACTATCTGTTTCATAAACTGAGTGATGATTTCAATGGCGACCTGTTTCCGCTGAGTGATGAGGAAGAAAAGGCCATTCAAGAGGCTGATTTGCGCTTATTGCGTGATTTCTTGCTTGGGCGAAGCATAGGGGATCAACCTGATTTACTCTTTTGGGCTTATCAATTTGATATTATTCCGATAGAACTCATCAGCAATATTTATGAAGAGTTCTACCATGAACATGGCGGGGGAGAAGATGAAGGCACCCATTACACGCCGACACCCTTAGTCGATTTTGTTCTATCACAATGTTTGACAATCGCCAGACTGGATGCAGGCGCGCGAGTACTCGACCCCGCTTGTGGGTCAGGTATTTTTCTGGTGGAAGCCTTTAAACGAATGGTTCACCACGAATGCCGCCGACAAGGTATTGGCATTACCCAATTACCACGAGAAGAATTAATAAAGCTACTGACAGAGCGCATTGTAGGTATTGATGTTAACGAATCGGCTGTACAGGTAGCGGCATTTAGCCTTTATCTTGCTTTTTTGGACTTTCGGGAACCACCTGATATACGAAAGCACAAGCAACTTCCTGAGTTGGTTTATGACACAAGTCGATCTGTCAGTGGCAAGAACTTGTTTCATGCGAATGCTTTTTATCTCACCCCATCAGAACAAGCTGAACTGCAGGAACGTCTTGAACGGGAAAACCGATACACCGGTAGGGCCGATGATGCACGTGTGAGTAATCAGCCCCTTTTGCCTTTGAAAGATTTTCAGTTTGACGTCATTGTTGGCAATCCGCCTTGGGGAGCAGCCAAATCGTCAGACAATCAACTAGCGACCCAGTGGTGTAAAGTATTTCGATATCCAGTGGGCGATAAGGAACTTTCTCAATGCTTCATGTGGCGAATGCAACGATTACTGAAACCCGGTGGCGAGATTGGTTTATTGGTTTCAACAGGGGTATTGTTCAAACATCAAGAGAATAGTCGCAAATTTCGCCAACAGTGGTTGAAGCAAAATCGTATCCGCGCTGTGTACAATTTTGCTCACGTGCGTCATGTATTTTTCCGCAAGCAAAAGAAAGATGCCATTGCTCCGTTCGCAGCAGTTTTTTTCGCACCTACTCGTACAGAAGAAGCTTTACCGAACAGGATTTCTTACGTTTCAATCAAACAGAGTGCATTCGTTGAGCAGTTACAAGCTGTTATCATTGACAAAACTGATTTGCGTAAAGTCCGTCAGAGTGAATTCCTGGCGAATGATTGGCTTTGGAAAACGTATATGTGGGGTAGTTTGAGCGACATTGAGTTAATTGGGGAGTTGAAATGTTACCGAAAGTTACTTGATGTTGTTAGTGAGTCGGGGAGAGGATACCAGGAGGGTGGAGGCCCTAAAAACAAATCTACACACGAGCTAGAAGTTAATTTTGAACTAAATACTGATTTGTTTAATAAAAATGTCGAGTTTTCAGAATTGATAGAGCCTATTAAACCTAGAATGGTACATCGTTTGGGAGAGATAAAAGTTTACACAGGTCCTCGACTTCTCGTCAAACGTGGTGTTTCTCGCTCTGGCAACAAATTTGGTGAAATTCAAGCAAGATTGGCATATGAACCTTTTGCCTTCCGAAACTCCATTATTGGATTTCGCCTTGATGAACTGAGCGAGGAGGAAAGAGGAGTCTTGCTTGGAATCGTACTTTCCTCCATAGCAAGGTACTATCATTTCTTAACTTGCTCAACTTGGGGCTTTTGGCATTACGAAATTCATGTTGAAGAACATTTAGGTCTGCCAATTCATTTCCCTGATCGCCAAGCCTTACAAAGTAGAATTCTAAGAGCTGTTAAACAAATTACAACAAAAAGTGACACACCAACTTTATTTGACCCCGATACCCCAGGCTGGCGAGCAATGCAGGACGAACTCGATGAGACAATTTTCGAACTTTATGAGTTATCCGAAACTCAGAAAGATTTAGTACGTGATTTGTGCCAGGTCACACTTGAGTTCTTTTATGAAGGAACAGACTCACAAGCTGCTAAACCACCCACGGCTGAGTGGCTGGAAGAGTATCGTGATGCTTTTTTAGAAATATGGAATGAGCGGTTAGAGTCGCAAGGAAAAGAGTTAGAAGCCAGAATTTATGTGCCGTATCATGGTTTACTATGTGGACTGTCTTTTGAACTTAAGGACCTTGGAACTGCTGTTTTCCACAATCCAATAACCGGTAATTCAGAGTGGCAACGTTGGTTTAGACGCTTAAGTAAATCATTACGGAAGCAGTACAATACCGGGATATACATTGATAGCGTTGTTAAAGAGTTAAACGCGTCTTCAATGTTTATTATTAAGCGCGCAGAGCGCCGCTTCTGGACAAAGTCGCAAGCCCATCAGGATGCTAAAGAGTTTTTAACCGAGGTATTCAAACTAGAATGGCAACGCAGTAGGAGTCCCGTTTAATGACCTGGGCATCCTTAAAGTTATGGGCTGAGCACGAAGAAAAGCGAATCCACGAATGTGTTGTAGAGGCTCTTCGTCGCCTGATTCATAGCCAATGTGTTAGTTCCAGCGATGGAGAGCTTTTAATTTCAGGAAAGTTGCGGCCTTTTCTCTATCGCGTACGAAAAGAAATGAAGTTATCTTGGATGTTGCAACCGGAAGCTTCATCTTTTCAGGAAATAGATGATCCGAAGCCCTTTGGACATCCTGATTTTAGATTCTCGGGTAATACGCCAAAGTATGAGCAGTATGATTACGACATAGAGTGCAAGCTTGTCCGCGTTAAAAGAAAAGGCAAATGCTGGGATTACTGTGAGCACTACGTGACTGATGGTGTCCAAAGATTTCGAGATCGCAAATATGTTCAATTCTCACCACCGATGGGGGCAATGATTGGGTATATTCAGGAGGGAGATATTCTCTTTCTCCTTGATTTAGTCAACGATAAGGCCAAAGATCAAGGGATAAATGAGATCAGACTAAACGGTGCAGTTCAAAACGGAGATGTGTCTCATCTTACACAATATTTGCAACGAGATACAGATGATTTCATTCTGTTCCATATGTGGGCCGACTTACGATAATTATTGCCAGCTTTAAAGATTTTCGGATAGGCCATATGTCAAAAAATTATTGAGCACGAGTAGTTATACAAAAGCTTATGCAAATTAAAGGAGCGTTGATATGACGGACGAACAAACCACCGATCAAACTAAACAAACTGAATCCACCGGGCCATCTCTCGACGAGGCCTGGAACGAAGTGGGGCAACATTTCCAGGCCCTGGGCGAAAGCCTGGCCACGGCCTTCCGCACGGCCTGGCAGCGAGTCGAAAATCGCCAGTACCTGGAAGAGGTGCAGACCAGCCTGGAAACGGCGGCGGATAAAGTCAGCCAGGCGGTTAAAGAAGCGGTGACTGCGCCCGAAATGGAGCAGGTGCGAGAAGAGGTGGAAAAGGTGGCGCAATCGGCCCGCTCGGCCGGCGAACAGACCCTGCAAGAAGTGCGCCCCCATCTTCTTTCTACCCTCCACCAACTCAAAGGCGAGGTAGAAAAGATGATCAGCCACCTGGAAGCAGAGGAACCCTCCCCTGCCAAACCTCCAGCCACCGAGTCTACACCGGAGGGGCAGGGGGACACCGAATAAGTGCATAGAACCAGAATAACAATAGGCAAAAATATGAACCTTGACGAATTCACAAAAATGTACGACTTCACCGGACGTTCAGTGGCCATTACCGGGGGGGCGGGTATCTTGGGGGGGGAAATGGCCTGCATATTGGCAGAGTGTGGGGCCGACGTGGCTATTCTAGACCGAGCGCCAGAATTGGCCAATCGTTTGCTGCCTCGCCTTGAAAGCAGCCCCGGTCAAGCCATTGTTGTCTCGACGGACGTGCTCAACCCTGAGATACTGCAAGAGTCTGCTCAACAGGTGATAGAAGCCTTTGGCCGCGTCGATTGCCTGATCAATGCCGCCGGAGGCAACAATCCCCGGGCTACCACCGGCCCGGATTTATCCTTCTTTGACATCCCACCCGAGGCGCTTCGTTTTGTGTTTGACCTGAATATTATCGGTACTGTTCTGCCCAGCCAGGTTTTTGGCAAATACATGGCCGAACAGGAGGAAGGGGTAATCTTGAATGTCTCTTCCATGAATGCTTTTCGCCCACTCACCCGTATTCCGGCCTACTCGGCGGCCAAGGCCGGGGTGAGCAACTTTACCCAATGGCTGGCGGTGCACATGGCCCAGGAATATTCGACCAACATCCGGGTCAACGCCATTGCTCCCGGCTTTTTCTTGACCGACCAGAACCGCTTCCTCCTGACCGACGAGACAACAGGCGAGTTGACGGCCCGGGGTCAAACGATTATCGCCCATACCCCCATGGGCCGCTTTGGCGATCCGGAGGATTTATTGGGCACGGTCCTGTGGCTTCTGTCGCCAGCTTCGGCCTTTATCACGGGCGTTGTCGTGCCGATAGACGGTGGTTTTTCGGCCTTTAGTGGCGTGTAAGGTTAAGGATGAACCCCACCGGGGTAGGTGATGAAGAATGAGGGATGAAGAGGAGGTTAGTAGATGCTGATTGGTAAAGGTTACGAGGATAAAAGTTTAACTGAAACTGAGATACGGGATTTGATGTCGCCGGCCCTGGCCCAGGTCGATCTGGCCGGGAAGCGAGTACTCATCATCATTCCCGACAGTACCCGCACCGCTCCTATTCCCCAGATGTTCCGCCTCTTTTACGAGTACCTGGGGGAGACGGTGGCGGCCCTGGATTATCTGATTGCTCTGGGGACCCACCAACCGCTGAACGAGGAGGCGATCAACAAACTGGTTGGAGTCACTCCAGTGGAGCGAGCTGACAAATATACCAAGGTCAATATCTTCAACCATCGCTGGGATTTGCCGGATACTTTTGTTACCGTGGGGCAGATTAGTGAGGCCGAAATTGAGGAGATTACGAACGGTCTCATGCGTCAGACGGTAGATGTCCGGCTCAACCGCATAGTCTTTGATTACGATCAGCTCATCATCTGCGGTCCGACCTTTCCCCACGAGGTGGTCGGTTTTTCCGGGGGAAATAAATATTTCTTCCCCGGCATTGGCGGGGCCGAGGTGATTAACTTTTCCCATTGGCTGGGGGCGGTCATCACCAGCTACGAGGTGATTGGGACGAAACATACCCCCGTGCGCCAGGTGATCGATAAAGCGGCAGCCTTCATTGATAAGCCCAAGTTGTGCTTCAGCATGGTGGTGACCGGTGAGGACCTGGCCGGTCTCTACGTCGGGACGCCGGAAGAAGCTTACGAGGCCGCAGCCGATTTATCGGCCAAGTTGCACATCAAGTGGGTTGGCCGGCCCTACCGGCGGGTTTTGTCGGTGATGCCTAAAATGTACGACGACATTTGGACGGCAGCCAAAGGTATGTACAAGATGGAACCGGCCATTGCCGATGGCGGCGAGGTGGTGATCTATGCTCCCCACATTGACGAAATCAGCTACACCCACGGGAAGCTCCTGGATGAGATTGGTTATCATGTGAGGGATTATTTCCTGAAGCAGTGGGACAGGTTTAAGCACTATCCGGGCGGGGTGCTGGCCCACAGCACCCACCTGCGCGGCATTGGTGAGTACGACGCGGCGACGACAGGGGTTGAGTCGCCCCGCATTAACGTCATCCTGGCCACCCGTATCCCCGAAACTCGCTGCCGCCAGGTCGGCCTGGGCTACCTTGACCCGGACAGTATCAATTTCGCCGACTGGCAGAATCGCGAAGACGAAGGCATCCTGTTCGTGCCCAAAGCCGGGGAACTGTTGTATCGGATCAAGCCGAACGGGGGAGAATGAAGCGGAGAGCGGAGAGGGGGGAGCGGAGAGCGTAGAACGTAAACCCACAGAGCAGGCGACGTGAAACGTGATGAACTGTTTGCGTAGCATACCCGCGTAACCCGGTGGAGTCGAGGCTTCAGCCGGTCCAGCGTTTGCTCCGCAAAGAAGTGACATCGACACAATTTAGCCCAGGTGGTCATAATGTCAAGTCTCGACAATTACCACGACATGTAACAGCCTACAAACAATCTGGAGTTTCACCCTATGGATGAGTCATCCACCGTTCCCGCCAGAGCCTCCCTTTTAACCGGCCCGGTTAGCCAACGTCTGACCATCTTGCTGTATGCCAGTGTGGCTTTCTTCTACTGGTTATCCCTCTACCTGTACGTGCCCACCCTGCCGACATACGTCCAGAGCAAAATCAATAACCTGGCCCTGGTCGGTATTGTTTTGTCGATGTATGGTTTATGGCAGGCCCTGATTCGGTTGCCCTTGGGCATTGCCGCCGATTGGTTGGGCTGGCGTAAGCCATTTATCCTGACCTGCCTGACCCTATCCGGGCTAGGGGCCTGGATCATGGCCGGAGCCGACAGTACGAACGGATTGGCCTTTGGCCGGGCCATCACCGGCCTGGCCGCCGGGACCTGGGTGCCGTTGGTGGTCGCCTTTAGCAGCCTGTTCCCACCCCGTGAAGCGGTCCGGGCTACGGCCATGATCACCTTCGTCGCTTCAGCGGCCCGAGTCTTGGGCACCAGTATCACCGGTTCACTCAACGAGTGGGGGGGATATTCCCTGCCCTTCTTCCTGGCGGCTGGCGCCGCCGGGTTGGCGGTGCTGATTATGGTGTCGGCTTATGAACAGCACCGGCCATCGCAGCCTCCTTCTCTGGAGGGTACGGGCCGCCTGATTACGCGCCGGGATGTGCTGCTGCCGGCCATCCTGGCGGCTATCAGTCAGTACGCCGATTGGGCCACCATCTTCGGCTTCAGCCCGATTCTGGTTAAACAACTGGGCGGCACAGATATCACCCAAAGTATGCTGGTCAGTATGCACCTGGGCGTATTCATCCTGGGGCACCTGGTGGCTACCACTCTGGCCAACCGGGTCGGTCCCCAGCGATTGGTTTATCTCAGCTTTGGCGTGTTAACCATCAGCATTGGGGTGGCCGCGCTGGCTCCTTCCCTGGCGGTGCTTTTTGCGGCCCAATTCTTCATCGGACTGGCCCAGGGAGTTAACTACCCGGTTTTGATGGGCATGAGCATTCAGTACGTGGCCGACGCCGAACGAACCACGGCCATGGGGCTGCACCAGGCTGTGTACGCGGTTGGCATGTTTGCCGGTCCGTGGTTGAGCGGTATTCTGGCCGAAGCCATCGGCCTCCGGCCCATGTTTGGGGTAACCGCCTTGGCCTGCCTGGTGTTGGGCCTGTTTATTACCTCTTTGCTCACCAAGCAGCCGGCCGATTAGCTGCCATCAAGGCTGTGCCTCCTCAAATTCGGCCAGCCAATCTCGCACCATATCCGCACTGGGCGAGTTGATCTCCTCAAAGATAGCCAACGACCGCTCCAGGTATTGGCGGGCCTGGTGTACTTGCTCCAAATCTCGGTAGGCCAGCCCCAGTTTACCCAGGCTATTGCCCTCCCCGCGACGGTCGCCAATCTCGCGGGCGACGGTTAGGGCCTCCTTGTAATACTTAATGGCCTGCTCTACCTGCCCTATGTCACTGTAAGCCAGTCCCAGATTACCCAACCAGGCTCCCTCATTGTGCCGACGTCCCAACTTTCGCGTGGCCAATAGGCCGGTCTGGTTGGCAATCAGGCGCTCGGTTCGGTAACCTCGCAGGTCCAGGTAATCCTCGATAGCCGCAGCTAGGCTGTAGGCTGCCTCCCAATCTTCCTGCTCAACACAGGCCGCCAGAACCCCCATCAAGTGGGGCCGCTCGGCATCCAGGGTAGCGTAGCCATCAAGCCCTAGCAGGATTTGCTCCCCGGCCAGCGTGGTGTAATAAGTGACCAATCGCCCAAGCGCCTGCGCGGGTGACGTAAGGTGCTGGCGGGCATAGGTGTGAATCATGGCGTGGCTGACCTCATAGCGTCGCCCTACCCACCGCAGTAAACCGTAATTGACCAATTCATCCAGGGCCAGGCTCACTTCAGGTCTCGACTGCTCGGGCTTTTGCTTGAAAATTTTCTGAACGGTGGCCAAAAGTCCTCCCTGCACCCCCACGGCCAGCCCCTCGGCGATTACCTCCTGCCAAAATGGGGCCAGGGACAGCAAGCTCACCACGGCCAGGACCTGCTGGGTAGCCTCACTCATCTGGGCCAGGCTACGCTCTAGCAGCAGGTGGACACTCGCCTCATACCCCTGGTTGTGATCCAGGGCAGCCAGGGGTGTTTCTTGCAACCAGTCCAGGTAATCCGTCACCGTTTCTTGCTGCATCGCCAGGTAATGCCCGGCCAGCCGGATGGCCAATGGTATCCCCCCGATCAACTCACAAACCCGCTGCGCCGTTACCTCGTCGATGCCCCGTGCTCCGTCCCAGGTTTGCAACAGGCTGGTCGCCTCATCCAGGGATAGGGGCGGAATATCCTGCCGCTCACCATCAGTCTCTTCACAACGGCGGCTGGTGATCAGTACACCACAGCGGTTCCCCACGGCCAGCACCTGGGGCAAGTCATCGGCCTGCTCAGCTCCATCCAGCACCAGCAGGACCTGTCGTCCAGCCAGGGCGCGCTGGGCTGCATCATGCGGAGTCGGCCATAACTCTTCGCCAAAAGCCCGGGCAATTTGCTCCAGGGCCAGGGTGGCCTGAGGTCGGTTGTAGAAGTTGTGGTAGATGACGCCGTCGGGAAAACGGTCAGGGGGGACAGTGCGGGGGGCCAGGGTCCACACGGCTTCGGCGGCCAGGGCACTTTTGCCAATCCCCCCGGGTCCGCACAGCGTTACAATTTGGCCGGGCCGTAGACTGGACAGAAGTTGGCTCAGTTCCGCCTCCCGGCCGGTGAAATGGTCAGGACGTCCTGGACGTTGCAAGGGAATATAGGTCGCAGGGGCAGGCCGAACTACGCCCCGGGTGACCCGCCCCGTCCCATTCACCTGGCTGATCTTGTCCAGGAGGGTCCGGGTCGCAGCCAGGATCTCTGGGTCCTGGTCGGCTTTGACCGTTGCCACTTCTTCCTTCAGCATCTCCTTACGTCCGGCCGAGTCAGGCTTCTTTTCAAGTAGATTGATAGCTTCGATAAGATCACTATCGAGGCCGAACTTTTGCTTAAGAACGGCCTTAAAAGTGTCGTAAGCGTCGGCGACGCCTGTTTCGCCGGTTTTGGACGTGCCACCAGCGGCAAGCGCAGCGATAATAGCTGAAGTAACAGGATCCATGTTTTTTCCCCTACGTGATATATTCTATTTTACGCTTTTTTGTGCTTTTTGTGGATAGTCAAATGGGACTGTATTGAGGGATTGGCCACACCCAACTCATCGCGAACTACCCGCAGGCTCGTCCCCTGCCTATCACAATAATCAGTATACCACTTATGCCACTTATCCGGCGAACTCGCCTGAAGGTAAACCGTTGTCAAGTTCAGGTTGGCCGGGAACGGGATCAGTCCAGGTTGCCCCGGATCGGTAATCGGCCAGGTTGTTGAGGTCAACCACGGTGGAAGGGGTTTCCAGGATGTAAGGAACTTTTTCTCCCCTGAGGACCTTTTCCATCTGTTCGATGACCAGGGTCCCCATCAGCTTGGGATAGACCCCGAGGGTGGCGGTCGTCTCACCCTTCTCAATCAGGTCGAGGGTAACGTCGTTGCCGTCGATGCTGATACACCAGATGTCTTGGTTGACTTTGCGGCCCAATTTCTTGGCGGCGATGCAAGCGCCGATGCCCATCTCGTCGGAGTTACCGTAGAAGAGGTCTAATTCGGGGTGTTGCTGTAGGGCCGCAGTGGCCAGGTTCACCGCCTTTTCACGTTCCCACTCAGCGGTTTGTTCGCCAACGACCTTGACCTGGGGACACCACTGTTCAAGGCCCCACTTGTAGCCCTGGGTGCGACGATTGGTGTGAAAGCCAGGGATACCGGTCAGGATAAAGACTTCGCCTTCGTCTTTCAGGATGTCGCAGGTATATTTGGCCAGCTTGACTGCGCCACTCCACTGGTCGTAGCCGATATACTCAACGACCTGGCCTTCATCGACGGGCGTAATCAGATTTTGCATAAAGACCGGGATGTTGGCCTGGTTGGCCTTTTTGACGGCGGTAACAATGGCCTTGGCATCGATGGGGTTAACGGCGATGGCTGATACGCCCTTCAGAATTGGTATGAGTAGGGCGTTCTTCCACATGGCTCTCTCCTTTGAGATAGGACGGTATTGAGTAATCAGTTATCGGTGAGCAGTAATCAGTGAATGAGATAACTGGTAACTGATTACTGCTCACTGATAACTGTTTTTCGCTTGCGTGTTACATCAATCAGAACTGCGGCAATAATTATAGTCCCTATTACCACATTCTTCCATTCAGTGGGCACACTGTACATCACCAGCGCATTGTTGACCGTGGTCATGATCAACACCCCGACAATTGTTCCCCAGACTTCGCCATACCCTCCCCTCAAGCTGGTTCCGCCAATCACCACCCCGGCGATGGCGTTCAATTCATATCCTTCCCCGTTGGTGTAGACACCACCGTCAATCCGCGAGATGAGAATCATGCCGGCGTATGGGGTACAGGCCGGGTTGATTGCCCTGGCATTTGCCCTGGTTGCCATTGTGGGGGTTATGGGGTTGCTGATATCGGGGTTATGGACAGCCTCATTCCCGGTGATGATTGTGTTGGGACCACTAATGGTGGGGCAATACCTCTTTTGGCGTTGGCGGGCTGGTGTTGAAAGAACAATGTATCAGCATTTGAATGCAGGATACCCGCCAGCATTTATCGGCAGTTACCAGGTACAGGATCTCCCCGACAATTACGTCAGGACACGGCCGCTATTCCTCACCATGTGGCAAGTCAGGCCAACGTCATCCAGACATCCGTTCCACCAGACCGGTCAAAGGTTAGTTCCCTCAAACTCGGCTGTCAGCAGTCGGGGGTCGGGGGTCTTTTTCTGGTGCAACTGGGGCAGCAACCCGGCCATAATAAGGACCGGGAATTTGCCGCTGCTAGAGGGACCAACCACGGCCACAACCGTGTGCCGATGCACGGCCTCAACCAGGCGCGCCGTGAAGGTCCCCTGGCCAAAGAAAAAGGGCCGATCATCTTCGCCAAAAGGCGACAGCCCCGGTGGTAGGGACAGGGCGGCAGAGCGGCAGCGGGGTCGGGCACAGGGGTAGAGGCGATTGCTTGTTCGCCAGTTCGAATCTGCTGGTACAGCGCGGTGGTCTCAGCCGCTGGCTCCAGGTCCAACTCCTCGGCCAGGAGATGGCGATAGTAATCGTACTGGGCCAGAGCGGCGTGGCGCTGGCCGCTAGCGGCCAAGAGGCGCATCTTTTGGCGATGGGCTTCTTCGTGCAGGGGGTCAAGCTCCAGCAAGCGCCCAACCTGCTCGAGCCCGGCCTGGTACTCGCCCAGAGCCAGCGCAGCGGCGACTAACTGGTGCAGGGCCTCAAGGGTTTGCAGCCGCAGTCGTTCCCGCTCCAGCACCTGCCATTCTTCAAAGGTCCGACTGCCGCGCAGGTAGAATCCGTGCAGGAAATCGCCCCGGTAGAGGCTCAACACCTGGGCTAAGCGGGCCACCTCCTCAGGGCAGAGGCTGCCGGGTCGGAGCCGGACCGGGGCCAATCCCTCTTCCAACACCGCCATGTCCAGCCAGTAGGGTCTGACCTGGTTAAAGACCACCGTCTCCCGGCTAATGGTTACGTAAGGATCCAGTTCCCGGCGCAGGCTGGTGAGCAACACCCGCAGGCTGTTCATCGCCCGGAGTTCAGGGCTCTCGTCCCACAGCAAATTGGCCAGCACCCGACGTGGGTGTGGTCGTCCGGTGCAGGCCAGGTAGACTAACAGGGCCGCGGCTTTGTGCGGCACCAGCCGGTCAAGCGTGGTTTTACCCCGCTTGATGGTCAAGCCCCCTAAGGTCCAAATCTCCAGTCGATCGCTCATCACCATAATCTCCAGCCAGTCCCCGGGGAGAAGTCCCCAACCTTTTGCTGTTTACTGACGCGGTAACTACCTACCCTCATGTCATTCCGAGGAGCGCAGTACCCAAAGGGCATAAACGACGAGGAATCCCCGAAACTCTGGCCCAAAAGAGGTCTACCCTGTGCCCCTTGGGTATTTACCAAAACCTTGGGGATTCTTCACCTGTTCAGAATGACATAGTAGGTAGCTGCCTGACGCGAATGAAATGGTCGAATTTCAGCGGAGCGAAGAACAGAACAGGTTATCTGGGCGGTCACGACAAGTGGCCAAAGTCAGACAACAAAAATGCGCTCTTCCAAAGCAACCACCATATCGAGTTGTCAATAACAAACTGCCAACAAACCCTTTTGGGAAGAGCGCACCAAAAAATTGTCCAATCACCATGTTAACGTTCCGAGCCAGGTGCCTATTCACCAGAGCGATACTACACCCAGCTTACTTACATTATACCCTTAAATTCCCGATCAGTCTATCAAAATTATATAAAGATAGAGAATTTTATATAAAAAAGATTAAAATTGGTGACATTTGCCGCATTTAATGATTTCTTAATGACTTTTTAGCGATTCTTTAGCGATCATTTGTTATACTAAATCAGTTATTTTGATGATTCAGAGGCCGTAATTACCGCAGTTTCAGTCGGGGCGTGAGTTTAGGCTGGCGTGTTCACCGCAGTTACAACTCATTATCTCTCAGGAAAAGTAACTGCCTACCCTCATGTCATTCCGAGGAGCGCAGTACCCAAAGGGCATAAACGACGAGGAATCTCCGAAACTTTGGCCCAAAAGAGGTCTACTTTACCAAAACCTTGGGGATTCTTCACTCGCT
>DAOUMU010000096.1:0-3766 GCA_034409055.1 Anaerolineae bacterium | reverse complement strand
ACAAGCTCCGAAATTGGAAAGAGAACTTTCGAGACAAAGTGATGGAAACTTGCTGTGGGTTGCACAATTTCAGGTTAAACTTTAGACCTTGGCACTATGAAGCCATTTAATCTCTATAATGTCTATTCAAGAGGTATAAGGTCGGTGCAAATATGGCTACCCCGCTCAGAGCCATTCCCAGCAGCCACCAACGATCCCCTCCCAAACGGCGCTCCGCTGGTGGCCGCCACTGCAGCAGGGTGACGAAGATCAGTGAGCCGACAAGAAACCGACCCGCCGCCAGCGTGAGGGGACCAATATCGTCTCGCAGCCAGCGACCCAGAACCATATTGGTAGCCCAGGTGAAGGTGGCCAGATTTACCAACCCGATACCAATAATAGTTCCCCACCATCGACTAACGACCGTACGTTGTATGATCTCCATCTACCACCCCACCGCTGCCCCCTCGGCGCGCATATCACTGCCGGCCACGAACGCACCTTCGTCCAGTCGCCAGATGATCTGACCTCGACCGAATCCGCTCCCCGTTCGACCGGCACCTATACGTTATGACCACGCGCCGCCAGTCCCTGCAAAACCAGGTCCATAGGCACCATCATACCTCACTGCTTGACTATGAGCAACTCTTCGTTAAGGGTGAAAGATTAAAACCGGAAAATCCTGACCTGTTTGCCTTTCTAGGTGAATTAGCTAAAATTTAGTGGATATCTAGCTTAACCAGGTGTATCAACCTGTTGGCAGGGTCTATCACCTAATGCAGCTTATTAGTACTCCCCATCGCATCGCATCTAAAATTGCCCTATTGCTGCTCATCGGCGTGGGTTTACTAATTTTATGGTGGTGGATCAACCGGACCATTTACACTTCCCCCAATCTCCTCCCCAATCCTGATTTTGAGGCCGAGTTGAGTGGTTGGGAGATCTTTAAGGCGGAAGGCACGGTTGACCTGCGGCCGGCTGTTGATGATGCCAATCATACTGTCCTGGCTATGAGCATTCCCCGCTCAGACCTTGAAACCTGGGTGGCTATCAAGACCAAAATCGATGATATTGTGCCGCTTCAAGGCTACAGCTTGACCACCAACTACCGGTTACCCCACCAGGGACGGAGTTCAGCCAAGGTTGTCCTGCGCGTGGTTCAATTCGATCAGGCTGGCCAACTCATCACGCAGGACGAAATCTCTGATCCAAATCCGTTGGTCACCACTTTAGATGACAAAGGCCAGCCAGCCTGGAGTTCGCTCACTCACAGTTTCGTCGTAGATGAGCGGGCAGAAACTATTGAAATTTATATTGCTCTTTTTGGCAACCAAGCCACGGTCGTCGAAATTGACCAGCCAACATTTGTTCTTGAAACCAATTCATCTTGGTTAAACAAAGTTGGGGCTGGTATCATCGTTTTATTAATTTTTCTGTTTCTGGTAGTCCTGGCCAATTATGCTCGACGTTGGGATTTTGCCCGGTCATCTACAAAACTGGCCCAAAAATGGGCGGCTGTGGTGGTGGTCAATCTCGTGGTTTTTTTGATCCTGGCCGAATTGATGGCTCTGGGTATTTATTTTTTCCGTGAGGGAGGCTTATTTTACACCCGTCAAAAGAAGTATGAACTCATCGGGGTCATCGCAGAAACTGAGGAGGCCAGTAACGAACTATCAGACAATTTGACCAGTCGTAGATTTCATCCATTTTTTGGTTTTGTAGTTAAACCGGGTATCGATAGACGATTTAATAACTATGGTTTCATTTCACCCTACGACTACCCGTATCTCAAGAAGAGTGAGAATGAATATCTTATCGGCATCTTTGGTGGTTCTGTGGCCGAGATATTCAGCCAAAATGAGAACCGAGATCGTTTCATCCAAAAACTAAAACGAAACGACTTTTTCAAAGATAAAGAAATTGTCATCTTGAATTTTGCGGCCGGGGCCTATAAACAGCCCCAACAATTATTGGTTTTAAACTATTTTCTGTCGATTGGCCAAGATTTTGATATGGTCATCAATATCGATGGCTTTAACGAGGCTTCGATGTCCTATATCAATTATCAGGATGGGGTCGATATTTCGATGCCCGTTTCGTATATTATGCTTCCCCTGGCAAATTTAACTAATCAAACCACGCCATCTCCCAAAACAATTGAGTCTCTGGCCAAGATTAATCGTTATAGAACCAGTCTCAATAACCTGGCCCAAAAGATCAATAACAACCATATTGCTTTCGTCGGTTTCATTTTAGAGCAATATTACGCCTTCCTCCTCAATAAGTATCGAGCAGAACTGGCCACCCTGGAACAGATCAAGTCAGATACGTTCACCTCGCTAATACATATTAATCCGGGTGAGCAAAAACTGGATGAGGATATTTTGTTTGAAAGAATCGCCCAAAACTGGGCCAATTCATCGATCATTATGAATGATGTTTTGACCAGGCGCGGCATATCTTATTTTCACTTTCTCCAACCGAATCAATATTATTCAAAAAAAAGATTTACCGATGAAGAGGCCAGAATTGCCCTGAATCCCGATCAAATATCCAAGGTTGGTGTCGAGAAAATTTATCCGATACTGGCCGAAAAAGCTGCCACTTTGAGGGAGAATGGGGTAAACTTCTACAGTGGCCTGGATATTTTCGACGATGAGCTTGAGGCGGTGTATGGAGATGATTGTTGCCATTATAATGCATTGGGCAATGAAATCCTGGCTAATTTTATCGCCAGGACCATTTTAGAGGAATAGTGAAACGCAATGTCAGCCAGTCACCGTTGTCCTAATTGTCACAAACCGGTCAAGCTCCAGTGGGATTTATGTCCCCACTGTGGTTACTCAAACCCGGCCACTCCGGGTCGCATTCGCTGCCGGGTGTGTGGTCACTCCGCAGCCGGGATTTTGCGTACCTGTCCTCATTGCGGGGCTTATCTAGAGGCTAAACCGTCATCTGTTTTACGACTGGGCCTGGGGGTCATTGTGCTGATCGGGTTAATCTTTGGCCTGTTACAGTTTTGGCCCGATTTATCTGAGGAGCCCCAACGCCTGGCCCTGCTGATCAACCCGCCCACAGCCACAGCCACGTCTACTGCCACCGCCACTACTACCGCTACGTTTACCCTTACGCCTACACCCAGCCCCAGCCCTACCGGTACGCCGACTCCCACCCCCACCATTACCTTGACACCCACCCCCACCCTAACCCCCACTCCAACGCCTACTAATATCCCGGCTGGTGCGTCAACTGCCACCATTACCCCTACGCCCACGCCAACTCCTCCCCCCCGTTACGGCAAGCCCATCCTGCTGGGGCCTGAAGAGGGCAAAATTTATAGCCGTAATGAAGAACTGGTGTTGCGTTGGGAAGATATGGGGCCTCTCAAACCAAATGAGTGGTACGCCGTCCGCCTGACCTGGATGCAAAACGGCCAAATTTCTTTTGGCGGTCACAATCTGAAAGATAATTTTTGGCTTGTACCAGCCGACATGTTCTGGGGTTTGGCCGATGAATTCACAGGCCGAAGATATGAATGGTTTGTGTTTATTGAGGAAATAACCACCGACAAGAATGGACAACAAGCCGGTAGACCGGTCAGCGAAGTCAGCGATCGAGCTTTCTTTTTCTGGCAAGAATAAATAGGCTCTACGTGGATTCGAGGGGTAAGACCTGACAGGTTTAGTAATCTGTCGCTATTTGTTGCCAATTTGCTACAATTTACCTGTATTATCTGGCAAATTTTCGCTAAAACCTGTCAGGTCTGGCTTTTTACCCCACAAATCCG
>DAOUMU010000095.1:0-2863 GCA_034409055.1 Anaerolineae bacterium | reverse complement strand
CGATTGGTCAATATTCAACACAAACCCGACCAGCCCCTCCTCCCCGCCCCGTCGAGCCAGGGACTTAAAGTAAACCTGCATCAGAATGACCACAATCAACACCGGCAGACCGTACAGAAAGTCAACCACCCGCATCATCAAATCGTCAACCCGCCCCCCGCTATAACCGGCCACCATGCCATAAACCAGCCCAATGATCAGGCTCACCGTGGCCGCCACAATGGCCACGGCCATCGAAACCCGGGCCCCGTACAACGTTCGGCTCCACAAATCCCGGCCCAGATTATCCGCCCCCAGCCAATACAAAAACCCCTGCAGATTGGGGTTTTGAGAGAGCTCGCCCGGCTTGGCATTATTATCTTGCAACGTTTGCTTGGCATAGGCCAGTTGATTGGTCCGTTCCAATTCGCCTTGAAAACCCTGCAAATAATAACTGTTCAGAAAACCGGCCAAAATAGCCATCAAGATCAACAGTCCAATAAGAACAGCGCTGCCAACGGCCACTTTGTTTTTAAGGAGTTGGTTAATCGCGTCGCCCAGCGGGGTACGCTCCCGGCGCTGAGGCACCGCCAGAGACTCTGGGGCTTGTTCAGCAACGGCCATAATTTGTTCTCCCTCTCTAATTTTTTAGTAGGCAGTCTTCAGTCGTCAGTCATCAGTGGTCAGTCATCAGTCAATGTCATTAAGTTAAGGAAGCCATTCCAGACCTGACAGGTTTCACATGCCACTTTTCGGCGTAAATACATCCCTGATCAGAACGAATCTGGCTCAAAATGACACCTTTGAAAACCTGTCAGGTCTTAACTTAACGACATTGAGTCATCAGTCAGCAGTTGGCAGCTACTGATGGCTAAAAACTGATCGCTAACGGCTTCGCTGGCTAGTTTTCTGTAGTGGTCAACGACACTTTGAACACCGCCGACTGCGGGCCTAAAGACCCGCACTAAAAGAGCAAAGCCCTATCGGGCTGAAATTTGGCTTTTTAGGGTGCTTTTAGCATCCTTCGCTCTTTCAGCCCGATGGCCCTGCCCTGTGGGTTAGCCTCGGGCTTTCGGTTGGCATTGTTCAAACTGTTGTTGACCATTACATCTCTGGCTAGTTTTCGGTACAAAACTCCCTGGCCGGCGCATCCCCATACACCAGCGGCAAAGCATAGGGCTGCCTTGCCCACGTTTTGCCCTGGAAACTAGCTGTTAAAGGTAGCCAGGGCATCCCTATGCCCGTCGTAGGCATAGGGGGATGCCTCTACGACAAAGGTTTTCCCTTAGCTATAGCGAATGCGCGGGTCAAGCCAGCCATAGATAATATCAACCGCCAGGTTGCCCATAACCAGTAAGACGGCATAAATCAGGGTCACCCCCGTAATAACGGTGTAATCACGATTGCCAATACTGTTCACAAAATGCTTGCCCATCCCCGGGATGCCAAAAATTTGCTCGACCACAAAAGTACCGGTCACCACGGCCACCAACAGGGGCCCCAGCACGGTAATAACCGGGATGAGGCTATTCTTTAAAGCGTGGCGCAGCACCACAATCCGCTCCCGCAGCCCTTTAGCCCGAGCCGTGCGAATGTAATCCTCCCGAATGACCTGCAACAGGCTCGCCCGGGTCAGGCGGGCAATGGCCGCGGAGAAGCCGGTGCCCAGCGTAATCGCCGGCAGGGCCGCGTGCGACCAAAACTCCAGGCCCAGCGAAGTCGGAAAAATCCCCAGGAAAAAGGGCGGCTTGGCTCCCCAGGTAGCAATCTTAAATACCTCACCGATGGTGTCGGGATAGAGCTGGCCCAGGGTCAGCGGAAAAATCCAGATCAGTAACGGTCCCAAAACCAGGTTGGGAATGGACAGACCGAGCACGGCCACAAAGCTGCTGCTGTAGTCAAGCCAGGAGTTTTGCTTAAGGGCCGCTATGATCCCGGCCGGAATGCCAATCAGTATCGCCAGGGTCATGGCAATGATCCCCAGTTGAAAAGAGATCGGTAAAGACTCTTTGACCAGGTCATTCACGGTCCGGCCCCGCAGTTTTAAGGCCATCCCCAGGTCACCGCGAATCAGCCCCCTGGAAACGCCAATGTGGGCCGAAGCCTGGACCGGCTCACAACTGGCTAAGAACGATAGGCTCCCACAAATGGCCCCCGTGATATCGTCACCCAGCACATAAGAAGAAAACTGCCAGCCCAGGGACCAATCCAGGTGATGGCGGCGCTCCAGGTTCTGCACCACAGATCTGGGCAGGCTTTTATCGCCGGCAAAATCAAAGGGTCCGCCTGGAATGGCTCGCATAAGAGCAAAAATAGCAAAAGCCAGCAGCAAAATGACCGGAATAGACCATAAAATACGGCGGATAACATAGGCTAGCATAGTACCTTCCTTTCTACGTATAAGCTGTCAGCGGTCAACCCTCAGCAGGCAACGGTTCACTAATTGTAACTGCCTACCCTCATGTCATTCCGAGGAGCGCAGCGACGAGGAATCTCCGGTAACAAGGGCAAATCCAGCCTGAAACAGGAGATTCTTCGCTCCCTGTGGTCGCTCAGAATGACATAGTAGTTACCACTAACTGCTGACAACTGGCCGCTAAACACTTACTTTAGAAAAAGCGACGCAGCCTTGGGCTATAAGACTGCGCCGCTGTTTTTCCCTCTCACCCCTCACTCACGAGGAGGAGGGAAAAAAGAGGTTACTCACCGCGGGCAGCCTGTTTAGCCTCCCAATCGATCCGCCATTCGGCCACGGGGTCACCACCCACCGGACCGATGACGGGGGTCAGCCAGGGCTTGTACAGCCGCACGTAGGTGTAGTAGTAAATCGGAGCAATGCCCTGTTCCTGGTCGATGAAGATGCGTTCAGCTTGACTATAGAGTT
>DAOUMU010000094.1:0-11317 GCA_034409055.1 Anaerolineae bacterium | reverse complement strand
GCGCCAAAGTTCCCCCCTCTGGGGGGTTAGGGGGGCCGGGTTGAACTGCAACTAATTCTGAACCACTACAATCAAACCGGAATTTGGCTTGCCAGCGGGGCAAAAAGTAACTTCCGCTTGATGTCGCCAGCCAACTCGTGAACCCACAGGGCAAGTGACGTAAAACGTGAAGCGTAATGACTTATCTACGGCTCACTTTTACGTTTTACGTGGTTGGATGCTTTATGAGGTTGTCTCACCGGAAGCTACTTTTTCATTGCTAATTCTGGTTCTATGATACTATCAATTCTTGAAAATGAGGGGGAGGTAGATGTTGTTGTTGATGGTGACAGTGTCGGTGCCATCGTTGTTGCTTTCGTTGCTCTCGGTCACCTTGTTGTTGGGGTCTACCCGGCAAAAGCCGCCCAGACGCGGGTTCGTCAGCGTGCCCGTGGTCGTCGGCGTCACGGGCATGGTCACCTGGAAACTGCCATTGGTTGCGCCCAGCGTCACCGCTGCTCCGTTGGCGATACAGGTCAGGTCATTGCCGGCGATGGAGCACTGGATGTTGGCTGCGTTGGTAACGTTGGTTGCGTTTTGGACCGACGGCGTCCCGTAGGTGGCCCCGCTGCCGGGCAGTGCGTCGGTCAGAATGGTCTGGCCGGTGCTGAAGGTAGCCGGGGCGCCACCCGTGTTGGCGACGGTTACCGTCCAGTTGAAGTTGGTGCCCAGGCTGACCGTTCCTCCGACATCGTTCACCTTGCCGACGGTCAGGTCGGGCATAACAACCGTCACCCCCACCGCACTGCTGTTGTTGCCGGGGGTGGTATCACCCGTGCCGGTGATTTCGGCGGTGTTGGTAAACACCGTCGCCGCCAGGGCAGGGTTGATCTGGCCGGTGATGGTAATGACGCCACCCTCGCCCCAGGCCAGGTCTTGCACATCCCACACAAAGCCCGGATTTACGCCGGTATTGGTGATGGTCACCCCGCTACTGACGACGCTCACACCCGTCAAGGTGATGGGCACAATATCGGTGATAACTACGTTGGTGGTGTCTGTCCTGGTATTGCTAAAGGTGAGGGTGTAGGTGATGGTCTGGCCAGGCAGAACAGGGTCGGTCGGACTGACGGCTTTAGTCAGGCTGAGGTCGGGTGGGTAAAGCTGGACCAGGGCCTGCTGCAAATCAGGACGCGGACCAATATGCTCGGCCGTGTTTCCCAACTGAGGGCTCCCGGTTTGCACCAGCAATGTTCTTATCTGGCTGGGAGTGAGTAGCGTGCCAAGCTGCTTGGCGATGCCTTGTAGATTGGCCACTGCACCGGCCACAATCGGTGAAGCACTGGACGTACCACTAAATTTAGTGTACCAAAAATTAGGATCGGTAGGGTTACCTGGGTCATTATAGAAATCACCGTATCCCGTAGCCATAACGTCACTGCCCCAACCTTGCACATCGACCCGGCTGCCGTAAGAGGAGAAACTTTCGCGTTGGCGGTCGAAGCCGCTGCTGGGGGGGCGGCCCGCCCCCACGATGATTGCTCCGGAGTCCTGCACAGCCCGGTTAAACTTGTTAAGGCAAGAGGCCTGATCCAGGTTCACTGCCCCATTTCCGGCTGCTTCCACGACCACAAAGCCATTGGCTGTCGCAGTTTGGATCGCATTAAAGACCGGAGAAAGCCATTCGACTGGGCCAAAACTGGTGCCACCTAAGCCACATACCCAATACTGCTGCTCAACCAGGATTACATCTCCTGGTGAGCCATTAGCCACGGCCAGGACAATAGCGTTCTCCGGCTTATACCCTCCGGGAGTGGTGTTAGCGGGGGCCAGACCGATGTTGGCTCCCCACGAAATACCGGTAACACCCTTGGTATCGTTGTCGGCGATTATTTCGCCGAGGACGGCCGTCCCATGATTGTTGTTGTTAAAAGGATCACTGCTTGATTCGCCCGGACTCAGCAGTAAGGCAATTCCGTTGGCCTTGCTGAGGTCTTCGTGAGTTTGGTTCCAACTATACTCAACATCGTAGATCTTGACCCCGCTACCGTTGCCTCCAGGAATCGTCCAGGCATAGCGGGCCTCGATGCCACCGGTCGCGGCATTGAGATAGCCTTGATTCCCGGTGAAATCAGGTGTGATTGCCGGCGGTGGGGCTGGTAAAGGGGCAGGTTCCACGATTTCCACACTGTCCAGACGCTTCAGTTTTTCAATAAAATCATCAATATCGGTACCGGGTTTCAAGGTGATCTTGAACCACAAATTCAAGTTGGGCAGGCTCTGCGCCTGGCGGATCATTCCCCTGACCCTCATCCGGTCCAGATCCTTCTCCGGTAAGCTGAAAAGCCGGGTGATACTGATGATCGAGTTTCTAAGGTCTGGAGGCAACGGTGCCTCGGGTGGATGCACCGGGGTACCTTCTCGAAACCTGACATGGATGATCTCTGACGAATATCCCGGTGGAATGGAGGCAGGCAGCGCGGGTGGGGGGGCTGCTGCGACTGGACTGCTCATCAGACTTGTCCCCATTAGAGTCAATAGAAAGATTGCTATCGCAGTAATGGCTGGCAATCCAGACAAGTGAGGTGCAGTTGAGGAGTTGGGACTTGATAATGTACCAGGCAAACCTAAGACTGGCGGGTCAATTGACATGCTTATAACCATCCTTTCTTTCGCGTTCCCAATCTCATGAAGGTTAAAAAATTAATGGGAGTAGGCCGGGCATCCCCATACCCGGCCATCTATTCCCCGATTATTTTCTTAAATTCCATTAGATTGGAAACAAAGTTGCCGGGCCAATCTCGTGTCCAAACTCAGTTGGGACGCGAGAGAAAAGAAGCGAATAATTAACCCCATTATACCAAATAAACGTGGCCAAAACATGCGGAGAACGTGCAAATTGGTCAATTTACCTTAAAATTATTATAGTATGCGTGTATTTCATTGTTGGGGAACGATTTCGGATGATTTAGGAGCTACGTTGCGATTTCAGCAAAAACACGTCATCATCACCGGCGGCTCCAGCGGGATTGGCAAAGCCACCGCTAAACGGCTGGCCGAACAGGGAGCGCATATTTCAATCATAGCCCGCACCCCGGCCAACCTGGAGACGGCCAAAGCCGAGCTTGAGGCAGTCCGGGTCAAGTCCTCGCAACGGATAATGGCTATTCCGGCGGATGTGGCCGAACGTAGCCAGGCCACACAAGCCATTGAAACGGCCATGGCTGAACTGGGACCACCGGATGTGCTAATTACCTGCGCCGGGACAGCCCAGCCCGGCTACTTTAGCGAACTGCCGCTGGAAATCTTTGAGCAAACGATGGCCGTCAATTACTTTGGGACACTGTACAGCATCAAGGCGGCTTTACCGGCTATGGAAAAACGGCGACAGGGGCACCTCGTCCTGGTCTCCTCCGGGGCCGGTCTCATTGGCCTCTTTGGCTACACGCCCTATAGCCCGACCAAGTTTGCCGTGCGCGGCCTGGCCGAGTCGCTGCGGGGCGAGTTGAAACCCTACGGTATTGGAGTTTCTATCGTCTATCCCCCTGATACCGATACCCCGCAATTGGTCGCAGAAAACCGAACCAAACCCCCTGAAACCAAACGTATCACCGCCGGGGCCAACCTTCTCTCAGCCGATCAGGTGGCCCGGGCCATTGTGCGCGGTCTTGAAAAACGGACTTGGCTCATTACCCCCGGCCTGGAAATGAGTCTGCTGGCTCGCTTGCATAGTCTGGTGTTGCCTGGCCTGCACTGGTATTTTGACAGGCTGGTGGCCAGGGTGCAACATTCAAAGCGGAACGACACTGAAGACTAAAGGCTATGTTCCGATTTTGTTCTTAACAGACACTGCGCTACAATTACGCAACTTTTTGACTTCTTTGAAGTCCCCCTTATCCAAGAATATCGAGGCAGTAGGATGCGTATTGAAACTGAAACTCAACCCAGCCAGGCTGTAACCATCACGGTGGACGGGAGGCCGGTGCAGGCATTCCTGGGCGAGACCATCGCCGGGGCCTTGCTGGCCGGGGGCCGGCGAGCCTGGCGCCGGACCCAACAAGGTCAGCCGAGGGGCCTCTTCTGCGGCATCGGCATTTGCTTTGACTGCACCGTAACGGTGAACGACAGGCCCAATGTACGGGCCTGCCTGACGCCGGTCGCTGACGGTATGGTCGTAAAGACCGAACAGCCCAGGGAGCCGATCGTATGAATGGGTCAAAAGATATCGTGCAGGTAGAAGTAGCCGTGGTCGGGGCCGGACCGGCCGGATTGAGCGCCGCCTTGGCTGCCGCCCAGGCTGGGACTCAGGTGATGTTGGTAGACAACTACCGTCAGCCAGGTGGTCAGTACTACCGGCAACCGGCGGCGGAGTTCAAATCGCTCCAACCAGGTAACCACCAGCGGGAGGGCAGGAACCTGTGGCAGCAGGTAGTTGCCGCAGGGGTCGAATTGTTGACCGAAACGACCGTCTGGGGCGCATTTGAAGGCAATCGACTGGGCTTGTGCGGGCCTGAAGCGACCGCTACCATCCAGGCCCAAGCCATCATTCTCGCCACCGGCGCTTATGAGCGCGTCGCAGCCTTTCCGGGCTGGACTCTGCCCGGCGTGATGACGACGGGGGCAGTACAGACATTGCTGAAAGAGCAGCGCATCTTGCCCGGCCGCCAAATCGTGCTGGCCGGTACCGGACCGTTGCAGCTCGTGGTAGCAGCCGGGCTGGTGCAAGCCGGGGCAGAAGTGATCGCCGTATTAGACGGATCGCCGCTTCTGCGTAGAGGGTTGCGTCGTCCACTGCAGCACAGCCTGGCCCTGTGGGGGCAATGGGACCGCCTGGCCGAAGGGTGGAGCAGTTGGTGGACGCTGCGCCAGGCCGGGGTACCGTTCTACACCGGTTGGGGGGTGATGGCTGTTCACGGCCAGGAAGAAGTGACCGGGGTGACCATCGCTCAACTGGACCGGCAGTGGCGGCCGATCCCGGCCACGTCCCGGAGTTTGACCTGTGACACCCTCTGCTGCAACTACGGCTTTGTACCGGCCACCGAACTGGCCCGGCTGCTGGGCGTTCGCCATGAGTGGCGACCGGAGTGGGGTGGCTTCGTGCCTGTTCGGGACGAGTCTATGCAGAGCAATGTGCCGGGTGTGTTTGTTGTGGGGGACTGCGCCGGCATCGGTGGGGCCGAACTGGCCCTGGTCGAGGGGCAGATGGCCGGTCTGGCTGCGGCGGCTCAGGTGAAAGCGAAAAACCCAAAGCAACCTGACCCGGTTCCGATTTCTAACGGCATCGAGCGATTGAGGTCTGCTTTGCAGCGGGAGCAGCGCTTCCAACAGCTCTACGGTGAGTTATTCACGCCCGGTCCCGGGCTGGACGAACTGGTCGAGCCTGATACAATTATCTGTCGTTGTGAAGGAGTCAGCCGGGCACAAATTGGTCAGACCGTACGGCAGGGGGCTGACTCGTTAGAAGCCGTTAAAGCCCTGACCCGCTGTGGCATGGGCAATTGCCAGGGCCGTGTTTGTGGCCCCTTGGTGACCGCCCAGGTAGCCCAAGAGATGGGTCAAACGTGGGCGGAACTGGGCCAGCTTCGTGTCCGGCCGCCCGTCTTCCCCTTACCTTTGTCGGCTTTCGAGCCGGTGCTGAGCAGTTATGAAGAAGGAGTTACCAGATGACCCGATCACGTACCATAGAGGCTCCGGCAGTCATTATTGGTGGCGGCATCGTGGGGGGCGCCATTGCCTACTACCTGGCCCGGCGAGGTGTCCGAACGGTGCTGCTGGAGAAATCGGCCATTGGGGTCGAGGCCTCGGCCCGCAGTGCCGGTGGGGTGCGGGCCCAATGTCGCGACCGGTTCGAACGGGGTTTGGCTATGGCCAGCATCAAGCTCTGGGCAGGACTGGAAACCGAGCTGGACTTTGATATGGAGTACGTGCAGGGCGGGAACATTCGTCTGGCCTCCACTGAAGCGCGGATGGCCCAACTGAAGGCCGAGGCGGAAGAAGAATTGGCAGACGGGTTAATGGTTAAGGTCTGGGATCGGGAGCAACTGCGACGACGTGCACCATATCTGGTCGCCGATCTATTTGTCGGGGCCAAGTATTGTGCCACCGATGGCGTCGCTAACCCAATCCTGTCGACCTGGGCCTTTGCCCTGGCCGCCAGGCGGGCCGGAGCGACCTTGCTAACCCATACGGAAGCAGTGGACGTGGAGACTGAGGCAGGTCAGGTGAGGTCGGTGCTGGCCCGGGGGCGAGACGAAGAACTCAGAATCGAGACACCGTTGCTAATCCATGCCGGTGGCGCGAAGACCCCTGGTCTAAGTCAGGCGGCGCTGGGTATCCACATTCCGGTGGAACCTGCCCGCAATTTCATCGGCGTGACCCAGCCTATGCCGCCCCTTTTTACGGAATTTGTCTCGTCTCACGATCTGGCTCTTTACTTTCGGCCCGCCCGCAAAGGACACATCCATGTCGGGGGCATTGGTGTCCAATTTGGGACATTTGACAAGGAGGTGCCGGCCAAAGCCCTACCCCATGTGGCCAGTATCGCCTTGGTGGTGCCAGCTTTGCAAAACGCCAACTTTCTGCGGATGTGGGCCGGTACGCTGGCTATGACGCCGGATCGCCTGCCCATCATTGGACCGGTTGATGGAATCCAGGGCTATCTTTTAGCCACCGGCTTTAGTGGTCACGGGTTTTGTCTGGGGCCTATCGTGGGCAAGCTACTGAGCGAGTGGGTGGTGGATGGCCAGCCGTCAATGTCGCTGGACGAGTTCCAGTTTGCTCGTTTCAAGGATGATAGCCAGCTCAGGCCGCGCCCGTGGCCGAGTTGATTCAGTTGTCCTGCTCGTCATCTAAAGGAACAACCCGCTGCCGGATGGCGTAGATGGCGGCCTGGGTACGGTCGGCCAGTTGGAGTTTGTCGAGAATATTGCTTACGTGGGTTTTAACGGTTTTCTCACTCAAGACCAGGGCCCCGGCAATGGCTCGGTTGTCTTTACCCCGGGCGATCAGTTTAAGCACTTCCAGTTCACGTGGGGTCAGGGCATCTAGCGAAGGCCGGTCGCCGGCCACCTCCTGCATCAGGCGCTTGGCCACGCGGGGATGAAGCCGGGTTTCACGGCGGGCAGCGGCCCGAACCGCTTCAACCACCTCTTCAGGCAGGGCGCTTTTGAGCAGGTAACTGAGCGCACCCGCTTTGATGGCCGGAAAAACCAGGGCGTCTTCATGGTAGCTGGTCAACACCACCACCTGGGTATGAGGGCTCGCCTTACGAATCTGGCGGGTGGCTTCAATGCCGCTCATTCCCGGCAGGCCCAAATCCATCAACACAACATCGGGCAGCAGGTCGGCCAGTTGCTCAAGAGCCTGTTCGCCACTTTCCGCCTCACCGACCAGTTGGATATCGTCCTGCACTTCCAGCAACTGGCGCAGGCCCTGGCGCACGATGGGATGATCTTCAACAATGAATACAGAAATTGGCTCAGTCATAAGCTGCTCCTGGCAGGGATGTTTGTAACGAAGCCACGATGGTTGTGCCGCGTCCGGGGGCGCTGTTTAGGGTAAATTGACCGCCTAGCTCTTCAATTCGCTCCTGCATACCGCGCAATCCCAGCGATTGGACCGGCTGTGGCTGGGTGGGGTCAAAGCCGTGGCCATCATCGGCCACACCCAGTTCGACCTGTTCCGGCCTGTATTTGAGCCACATCTCAACCTGCTTGGCCCCGGCGTGTCGAGCGATATTATTGAGCGCCTCTTGGGCGATGCGATAAAAGGTTTGCTCGGTGGCTAAAGGCAGGGCTCGCTCACCATTAATGGTCAGGCTGACCGGCAGGCCGGTTTGTTCTTGCCAGTTAGCCACCAACTGGCCTAAAGCCGGGGCCAGGCCCCGGTCTTCTAAGGCCGCCGGCCGCAGTTGGCGAATAATGCCATCCATTTCTTGATGCACGTCGCGGGCCTGCTGTTCCAACTGGACCAATCGCTCGCTGGCCAGGCCGGCATCCTTTTGCCACAATTGACGAATTGAAGCGGCCGTTAAACTTAAACCAAAAATCTGCTGTTTGAGGGCGTCGTGCAGCTCACGGGCCAGCCGGTTGCGCTCTTCCAGTTTAGCCAGGCTGCGTGATTCTTCGGCTAGCAAGGCGTTGCGCTCGGCGAGCTGGCGCAGTTGGTGCATTTGTGCGGTTAATTGATCGGCCATCGCGTTGAACTGCGCCCCGACCTGGTCAATTTCATCGGTACGCAGGCTGTTGGGGACTCGTTGCCCTAAATCGCCGGTGGCCAGGGCGGCACTGACCTGGCTCAAGCGTTTTAAGCGACGACTGAAAGAGTAAGCTAACAGCCCACCCACCAGGCCGGAAACAACCGTGGCAATTAAGGCGGCCCCCAACAAAATGAGGGCCAGCCCGGCCAGGGCCTCGGTCGAGGTAAAAGGCACAATCACCTCGCTGCTGCTGCGGTAATACACCCAGCCCAACTGTTCACCCTCTAAGTCGATAATGGCGGCCTGACCGATGTGATCTTTTCCTTCGGCGGCATAGGCCACTAAATCTTCAAGGTTTTGGGCCTCGATTTCAGCGTGGCTCATTTGGGCCAATGTTCGGTCAAAACCGGGCAGTTGGCTGAAGTCTATGCGTGTCCCGGAACGAAACCGCCGTTCATTACTGCTGGCCAGCACCTGCCCGTCAGGCGCGAAAATGACCAGCAGTTCTGGGTCATCCGTATCAGGTGCCGGCTCAAAGCCCAAGCTGTAGAGAATTTCTGCGGCGGTCTGGCCAGTTAACGGATCGTCGTCGAGTAGCCAGACGATGTCATCGGCAATAACGGCGGCCTGGTCGCCGGCCCAACTGGCTACCGCATCGGTACGCAGATAGATCCAATAGCCGGCCAGAATGATGGCCATTAAAATAAAGACCGAAACAAGCGTGACAATTAAATGGGAGAGCGTTAACTTGATTTGTAACCCAAAGCGCATAGTCAAACCTTATGGGATTATAGCATAAGAAAAATCCCCCGGCATAACGCCGAGGGGCGTTTTAATTTATAAAATCCTCACCCGGCCCGAAGAAATCAATGGCGGTTACCGGACCGCCCCCGGGGCAAACTAGAGCAATTCTTCCTGGTCAAGCTCAAATTCCGAAGAGACAAATTGATAAGCCCCGTCCAGATGGTAGTCATCGGGAACGTGAGTGGGCAGTAACTCGGTGGGGGGAGCAATGACCTCACTATCGGACCAGTCGTCATCAGCCCAATCCTCCTCATCTTCGTCCCCCCAATCATCTTCCTCGGCCCCATATTCGTCGGGATCCAATAAGGGTTCAACGGAAGGCGGTTGAAAATTAGGCACGGCCACAATCTGGTCAGGTGACCGGCCGGTGGTGTTCGCCGGCTGTACCGTTACGCTATAATCTGTCATGTGGCAGGCCACCTCGCTGACAGCCCGCTTGAGATTGACCACAATCAGATAGAGATACTCAAATTGACCGGCCTCAACCGTGGCCTGATTGCCCGGCATGCGGAAGATATGGGCCTGTCCATTCTCTATGCCAACCAGCATACCGGTCAAATCCGTGGCACTAAGGCTAACCGTTACCGGCCGGTCGGCCTGAATCTGGATATAATCGGCGGCCATTTGGCCCACCCCATCGACGGGGATAAAGGTTTGCCCCGTCCGGGTCTCGCCCTCCAAACGGACGGTGGGGTAGTCGGCGCCTTCTTCAAAATCTCGGGTCAGCAGGGATACCGCAAATCCGCGTTGCGTTTCATCGAGGGAGAGGCCGGCGTTGGCTAAAGCCGCTTCCAGGGTCGCATAGCCATCCAGGTGGCGAGCCTGCTCCCAAATGGCGCGTACGGCTTGGTGACCGTGCTGTTCGGAAATGTAACGCAGGAAAATCCACAGCCCGTACCAGTGACCGTCGGACTCGATCCGTGCCTGGCCCCCCTCGGCGAGCTGGCAGCTATCCGGCGATTTAAAAACGGCCGGTAGCTCTTTATTGCCGTCGTTCAAATCATCGTAAACCTCATCCTGTATCCAGGTGGCCGTGGCTTCCCACAGCCAATCTGCCGGTTCTTCGCCATCGTAGCCAAATTGGAGGGCATGCATAAACTCGTGGGCGGCGGTCGAGCGCATGAAATCAAGTCGGGTTAGGGGGGCCTTTGCTTCTTCGACGTAATCATTATCAAGGCCGATAAAAGAGAAGGAGGCCCGGGTTTCAACGGCAGGCGTGTGAGGATTGTCGCCAATAATCGTTTCGGGGAAACCACCATCGGTATAGCCCGCGGTGCCATCTTCAAAGATGTTGTGCAGATAAACGTCGTAGAGATTGTTGCCCCCCCAGCCGTTATCGGGTGGCGGCGCTGCCCAGCCATATTGGTCAATCTCAACCTGCCAGGCATACTCCATCGCCTGAGCCACGGCGTCAACATAATCCGGGTGGTTGTTGGCATTATCATCGGCCATTGAAACGGCATCATCGCCGGAGAGGGTGTAGTGGATGCGGAAATGGGTGGTGTCGAGCCTTTGTTCAGGCCCACTCAGTTGAGGAGGCTCAAAAAACTCATCCTCTTCATATCCATCACCTTGAGATAAAGGGACAGATTGCCCTGCCGGATGGCGACTCAGCTTCGCCGTTTCTTTAACCAGCCCTGGTTGGGCCGGTAAGGGGCTTGTTGGGGCCTGAGCAGTCAAGCTCAGGCCAGGTTGGCTGTAAGCCAGGCTAAAATATACCGCCAGTAAGATTAGGGTGGTTAGATAAAAGGGTAATTTTTGGATGTTCTTCATTGTTGTCTCTCCTGAATGTGATAGATTTAATGTAACTACCTACCATGTCATTCTGAACGAGCGCAGCGAGTGAAGAATCCCCAAGGTTTTGGTAAAGTAGGACCTCTTTTGGGCCAAAGTTTCGGAGATTCCTCGTCGCTGAGCTCCTCGGAATGACATGAGGGTAGGCAGTTACAATTTAATAGAGTTGATTTCAGGATACAACAACAAGAGACATTTAACATCGGGCGCTATCAGTAAGTTTTGCTGAGACTATTGGCTGAGGAAAGACTGGGGCTGGCGATGGAGGGGCGAAGCAGATCGAAACATAAATAAAGGGTGGGACCTTTGTAGTCCCACCCTGTTTTTATTATAAATGAAGTTTACAAAATTCTACCGGTTACTCACCGCGGGCGGCTTGTTTAGCCTCCCAATCGATCCGCCATTCGGCCACGGGATCACCACCCACCGGACCGATGACGGGGGTCAGCCAGGGCTTGTACAGCCGCACGTAGGTGTAGTAGTAAATCGGAGCAATGCCCTGTTCCTGGTCGATGAAGATGCGTTCAGCTTGACTATAGAGTT
>DAOUMU010000093.1:0-8509 GCA_034409055.1 Anaerolineae bacterium | reverse complement strand
GAGCCGCCGTCCCAAAAACGTCCCACCCGAATGGTATGGGCTTCGTCACTGGAGGTGATACCGCCCACAAAGGCGTAGGGCCGGACAATGTTTTTGGTGGAGAACTGAAAGTCGGCGTCGGCCCAATACTGGGCCCGGTCGTAGATGGTGACCTGACCCAAGGCCATCTGGCCGTCGGTCACGTCGTAGAGGTATTTAGAGGCTTGGCGAAAAGCGTCTTCGAGCATGGCCAGGTACTCGTCGGTGGCGTCCCACTCGACGGAAACCACCATGTTAAAAAGAACCAGGGGATTGGTCTGTTTGATGACCAGCCGCTGTTGGCCCGTCTGGGTGACCACGTGGGTGACCGGTGTGCCGTTGTCGATCAGGGTTACATCGGTCAGGTGGATGCGGTAGCCCCAGTTGACGCCGTTGCTGTCGGACGTAGTGTGACCCTCTCGGTTGGTGGGTTGCTCGACTATGAGTTGCAAGGCGGTCAGCGTATCTCCCATTGCCAGGGTTGGAGGGATGTAAATACCATTGTCGTCGGTGCTGACAGTGGGAACACCGTTCCGGTAGACACAGGCTCCGGCGATGGCCAGGCCCTGTTCGTCTAACACCAGGACGTGGTCTTCGGGAATGGGGGGAGGTGTGGCCGTGCTGTGGAGAATGTCCCGGGCCAGAGGGCCGTAATCACTCCAGATCAAATGGACCGTGTCGGTCAGGTTGGCGGCCAGAACTGGGGCTGGAAACTGGGCAGCCGGTGAGATCGTGGTCACGGTCATAGGGTTTGTCCAGCCCATTTCGGCGGGCCGGCGCACGTAAAGCAGCCGGGGATCATCGGTGGTATCCCAGGCTACGTGCAAAGTACCCTCTGGGCCAACTGCCAGAGCGGGCATCTCGGCGTTCCCTGTGCCCCGAGAGAGATTGATGTAAGGAGTCCACGCTTCTCCCGGTGGTTTTTGGGCATAGAGAATTTCGAACGGTGCTCCAAAATCTGTGACGATGGCATCTACCCAGACCAGGTGCACTGTGTTGCTGCTGTCCACGGTCAGGGCCGGGAAGTAGGATGCGCCTGTGGTCAAAGAAACATTCAGGGGGCTACTCCAGGGCTCGTTTTGCTGCGGCTTCGTGGCGTAGTAAATCTCGGCCACCCCTGGCGTGAAATCGTGCCAGGCCAGGTGAAGTGTACCAGCGGCGTCGGCGGTGATGGTCGGAGCCCAGGAGGTACCGGGGGTGCTGGCCATTGCAACTGGTGTCGTCCAGGTGGTGCTCCCCTGGGGTCGCATAGCGTAGTAGATCTCATCGTTACCGGGCGTGTTATCATTCCAGACGACATGCACATTATCTGCGTTGTCGGCGGCCAAAGCGGCGAAGCGGGCAGTGCCCGGCGAATTGGAGATGTTCACCGGGGCCAGCCAGGTTGAACTGCTGGCCGGTTTCATCGCATAAAGAATGTCTTGGCTACCATCGTCGTCTTGCCAGGCTACATGCACATTACCTGATCCATCTACAACGATTGCCGGCCAATAGGAGTCGGTGGGCGTGTTGGAAACGTTCACCGGCGTTGACCAGTCTGTCTGATCTACTGCCTTGTTGGCGTAGAGAATCTCCAAGTTGCCGGAACTATTATCGTACCAGACGGCGTGGAGCGTGTTCGCCGCGTCCACAGCCAACGCCGGTGAGAGGGAATGGCCGGCGTTGTTTGCCAGCTTGACCGGTGTTGACCAACTGATGGGCGGGGTTGTAGCTGGTTCGCAGTTGTTTTTGCCAAGCAGGAAGGGGAGAGGGCTAACAGCATCGGGTATGTTTGTAGAAGGTAACTCATTGAGACCGGTAGTTGCGATTTGGGTATCCTCTACAGTTATGTTGGATTGGGTGTTGTTAGCGGCGCTTGCCACCAGGTCAATAAACAACCACGAAGCCCATAAGCCTGCCAGACAGACAAAGACCCCAAGTAATTTTTTTATTCTCTCTCTCCTTGTGGGCATCATTGCCACTTTATCCCTGCCCTCTCTCTACTGCTTCAAAATAATCGGCAGATAGACATGATTATCTCCAATTCCCGCAACTTGAGCCCCCATCAAGGCATAGATCCCCAATCGCCTGGCTGGTACGGTCAGGGCATTATCCACCTGGCTGGACGCACCGCCTTGTTCCTGCCAGACCTTGTGGCTGGGATTCCAGTAGTAAATGGTTGTATCGGTATAAACGCCCATCACCGCCGGGTGGTAATGCAGCCGCACCAGCCCCTCTTTGCCCAACTCGGTCACCGCCCCGGACAACCGGACCTCGTAAGCGCTGCCGATGACCTGCTTGCCCGCAGGTAGTGGCCCCGGCACGTAGCCGGTGGGCAAAACCGTGGCATACCCATCGGCCGGGATGCCCTGGGGTGGAATGTGCAACTCAAAGTTGCCATCCTCGGAGTAGAGGTGGTTGGCTGTAATCGCCCGGACCTGTTGCAGATTGTAGTCACTGTTGATGGCGCCCGGTAAAGCATCACCACTGACCCGTACCCGGCCCGTTCCCAGCCCTACGCCGCTCAAGCTGACGGTGCCCACGTGGCCGCCCTCAGACGAACTGTAGGCCAGCGAGGTTGGTTGGGGACTGCCGCCGCCCTCGCCCGGGATGACAACTGCGTCCAGGAGCGAACTGTCTGCTGGCGTGCCCCGTACCATCAAGGTCAAGGTATCGCCTTCAGTGCCCGGAATGAGATTGAGGTAGGGAGGGGACTCACCTGCCTGAACTTCTGGCCCACTCGTACCGGTGGACATCAGGGTCAATTGAAAGCTGGTCTCGCTGCCCACAGGCAGACCGCCAGCCAGGGCCCCGTCAAAGGTTGCGGCTCGGATGGTATCGCCGGGAGCCGCCCCGTAGACGGCAATCTGTCCCTGCCGGTCGGTCAGGCCCTGGTCAATAGCGAGGGTTACCTGGTCAACGGTCGTGTACAAGGCGACCAGGGCGTTATGTATCGGCTGACCCTGGGGACTCAGGACGGTCAGTTGACGCGATGAGCCGCCAACCAAACCAAGATTGTGGCTGATGACCTCCGGGAAGGGCAGCAATGCCGTTGGAAATTCATCAGGCCCGGCCATCACTCCGCCTTGTTCACTGGGGCTGTTGAGCGTCCACCCCGGCCCATCGTAGTGACTCAACACCGTTTCCCAATCAGACTGACCGTCGTTAAGGCGGTACTGTTCGGTATTGGTGCAATTCTGGTCCCAGTTGTAGGTTTTATCGGCCAGTTCGGTGGCGTTGTATTGGTAGAACATGAGGCTGGCATTGGTGGCCTCTTCGTTATTGTTCATCACCTCCTCACGGGTACAGAAGGCGTCCACTTCTCTAATGAAATTGCCACCCTCATCAACCTCGCGCATGAAATACTCGTCGTACAGATAGAGAGCGTAGTGAGCAAACTCGTGGACCAGGGTGCGGTAGCCGTGGGGTTCATTCCAGTTACCGTTATTACCGGAGCCTCCATCCCAAAAGCGTCCCACGCGGATGGTATGGGCTTCATCTTCTGAGGTTATGCCACCGACAAAGGCGTAGGGCCGGACAATGTTTTTGGTGGAGAACTGAAAATCGGCTTCGGCCCAATGCTCGGCCTGGTCGTAGATGTTGACCTGGCCAAAGGCCATCTGGCCGTCGGTGATATCGTAGAGATAGTCAGAGGCTTGGCCAAAGGCGTCTTCGAGCATCATCAGGTAGGCTTTGGTAGCATCCCACTCCACGGAGACGACAATATTGAACAGGATCAGAGGAGTATCCTGGCCCACGGTCAGGCGCTGCTCGCCCGGTTGGCTAACCACATCGGGCTGAGGGGCGCCCTCACCGTCGAGATTCAGATTGGTCAGGTAGAGGCGATAGGCCCAGCCATCGTGCGCAGCGCGGGGGGTGGTTTGTTCCTGGACCTGGGCCAAAGCGACCAGGGTGGTGCCAAAGTCGAGGGGGCCGGGGTTGAGCAAGCCCGCCCGGTCGGTAACCGTCAGACCGGTGACGGTTTGGGTGATAGGTTGGCCGTTGGCATAAACCGGTACACCGGCGACGGGATTGCCGTTGTCGTCCACCACTTTGATGTACCAGGGGGCTGCCACTCGAAAGGAGGGGCTTTGGCCATCCACAGCCGACCAGAGAATGAGGCTGTGGGTGTAATGGGGTTGGGCCTTGATCCGAAAGATGACATTATCGCTCTTAATCAGGTTGGCGGCAGCGTGCCAGACAAAGGTGTGAGGCGTACCCGCCGGGGAAGCGGTCAGGTTTGTTATCCCATCACCGCCGGAACCGGGCGTAGCTGGAAACCACTGCCCCCCGCCGTTTGGCGAGAATTCGGGAAAGATTTTGGGGACGATGTCGCCTTCGGGATCGAACAGGCTATAGCTGATGGGAATGTCGGCTGCTTGAATGATCTGTGGGGTGGAGAAGAAATCGGCCTCGTCGGTGATACCAGGCCGCGAGATAGTGAGATAGGGGGGATTATTCATCTGCGGCGCACTCCCTCGCCGCAGGTTTTGGTAGAGCCGGTTGACCTCTTTGTAATTCCCCATCGCCAGGTCAAGGTCACCATCCCCATCGTAGTCCCCCCAGGCCACACTGATGGTGGAGTCGGCTTCGTCCGACGACCAGACGGCACTGGCCGTCAGTGTGCCCCCGTCATTGCGGTACAACCGGTTCGGCTGACCAAAAGGAGATCCACTCCCCCCACCATTTCCCGCCGCCAGGTCGAGGTCGCCATCACCATCATAATCCCCCCAGGCCAGGCTCTGGGTGAGGTCGACTTCGTTCGACGACCAAACGGCACTCTCTGTCAGCATCCCGTCGTCATTGCGGTACAGCCGGTTGCGTTGACCGAAGTTCCCTGCGGCCAGGTCGAGGTCGCCATCGCCGTCATAGTCTCCCCAGGCCACACTAAAAGTAGTATTGCTTTCATTTGACGACCAGACTGCCTCATCCGTCAATCCTCCACCCTCGTTGCGATACAGCCGGTTGGGCAACTCTTTGTTTCCGGCAGCCAGGTCCAGGTCGCCATCGCCGTCGTAATCGCCCCAGGCCACACTCTTAGTGAACTCCTGTTCGTCTGACGACCAGACCAGGTTGAATAGGGGCGTCACCCCATCCCCGGCCAGGCCGTCGTTCCGGTATAAACGGTTACGATGGCAAGTAATCAAATCGTCTGAACAACCATTCCCCACGGCCAGGTCGAGGTCGCCATCACCATCGTAATCGCCCCAGGCCAGGCTGAGGGTGTAATCTTCTTCGTTCGACGACCAGACCGCGCTGGTTGCCAACGTCCCACTATCGTTGCGGTACAACCGATTGGGTTGCTCTCTGTTTCCGACGGCCAGGTCGAGATCACCATCCCCATCATAATCACCCCAGGCCACGCTCAGACTATTGTCTGTCTCGTCCGACGACCAGCCCGCGCTGGCTACCAGGTCTCCCCCATCATTGTGGTATAGCCGGTTCGATCGGCTACTGCTGTTCCCCACCGCCAGGTCCAGATCGTCATCATGGTCGTAGTCTCCCCAGGCTACACCACGACTGTCATCGACCTCGTCTGACGACCAGACCGAACTGTTTGTTAGCCCGGCCCCGTTGTTGCGGTACAATCGGTTGGCCTGGCCATTAAATGCATTCCCCACGGCCAGGTCAAGGTCCCCATCCCCATCGTAGTCGCCCCAGGCTATGCTGATGGTGTAATCTTCTTCGTTCGACGACCAGGCTGCCTCATTCGTCAATCCTCCGCCGTCGTTGCGATACAGCCGGTTAGGTTCGCAGATAAAGGGAGCGATTTGACAAAAATTTCCCACGGCTAAGTCGAGGTCACCATCATTGTCATAATCACCCCAGACCACGTTAACAGTGTTGTCTTGTTCGTTTGACGACCAGACCAGGTTCAATAAGGGGGTTACCCCGTCGCCGGCCAGACCATCGTTCCGGTATAAGCGGTTACGATGGCAAGTAATCAGATTGCTTAAACAGCCATTCCCCACGGCTAGGTCGAGGTCGCCATCGTCGTCGTAATCACCCCAGGTCAGGCTAATGGTCTCGTCGCTTTCATCCGACGACCAACAGACACTCAGAATCCCGGCCTGGTTGCAGTACAGCCGGTTGGCTTGACCTCCGCTTAAATTTCCGTTCCCCACGGCCAGGTCGAGGTCGCCATCGTTGTCCCAGTCCCCCCAGGCCACGCTGTTGGTCAAATCTTCTTCGTCCGACGACCAAACGGCACTCTCCGTCAGCATCCCGCCGTCATTACGGTAAAGCCGGTTGGGTTGGCTGTCCGGAGTTCCGCCTGTTGAGTCGGCCCAATTCCCCACGACCAGGTCCAGGTCGCCGTCGCCATCATAATCCCCCCAGGCTACGCTGGCCGTGGCATCGATTTCAGCAGATGACCAGACCGCGTTCTCTGTCAACATTCCGTCGTCGTTACGATACAGCCGGTTTCGGTGGCAAGTCCCTATATCCCTTCTACACCCATTGCCCACGGCCAGGTCCAGGTCGCCGTCGCCATCAACGTCTCCCCAGGCCAGGCTATAGGTATTGTCTGCCTCATTCGACGACCAGACCGGGCTGAACAGAGGGGTCACGCCGTCCGCTTCCAGCCCATCGTTGCGGTACAGCCGGTTACGTCCCCAGTTCCCCACGGCCAGGTCCAGGTCGCCATCATTATCATAATCTCCCCAGGCCAGGGCAAACGTGTTATCAGACTCGGCTGAAGACCACTGTAAAGAGAACAGGTCACCGGTCTGAGCCGTGGCCGGTTGGGGTAGAAGCCAGGCAAACAAAATCAGTCCCCCCAGGGTCAGTAACAAGCCCACCCCACTGATGAGTCTCAGTACATCCAAATTTGCTCTAGTTGGACCGCTCCGAGCTTGAAAATTGGATCTACTGAGTCTAAAGAGCAACTTAGTACCTGATAAACACCTCCATATCTGTAATTGATTCATTTTTGCCTCCAAACCCTCCGATTATTCTTTCACGACAATCGGCAAATAGACCTGATCCGCTCCGGCCACCGGCACCCCCATCAAGGCATAGATCCCCAGCCGGCTGGCTGGTACAGACCGGGCATTATCGACCTGGCTCGACTCGCCCCCCTGCCTCAGCCATACGGTGTTGTATGCATCCCAATAGTAGATGGCCGTGTCGGTATAGACCCCCATCACCGCCGGGTGGTAATGCAGCCGCACCAGCCCCGCTTTGTCCAATTCGGCCAGCGCCCCGGATAGCCGGACCTCATAAGCGCTGCCGATGACCTGCTTGCCCGCAGGCAGTGGCCCCGGCACGTAGCCGGTGGGCAAAACCGTGGTATACCCGTCGGCGGGTACACCCTCGGGCGGAATGTGCAACTCAAAGTTACCATCCTCCGAGTAAAGGTGATTGGTGGTTATGGCCCGCACCTGTTGCAGGTTGTAGTCACTGTTGAGCGCGCTCGGTAAAGCATCACCACTGACCCGCACCTGGCCGGTTCCCAACCCCACGCCGCTCAGGCTAACAGTACCGACGGGGCCACCCTCAGACGGACTGGGGACCAGCGAAGTGTGTTGAGGACTGCCCCCCCCCTCGCCCGGAATGACGACCGCATCCAGAGGCGGGCTATTCGCCGGTGTACCCTGCACCCTCAAGGTCAGGGTATCGCCCTCGGTGCCAGGGATAAGGTTGAGGTAGGGTGGGCTGCCGTCTGCTTGCATCGGGGCCTCCCCCCACTGGGGGGCTGGGGGGGCTCCAGAGGGTGTCAACTTCAATTGGTAGCTGGTTTCGCTGCCCACAGCCAGCCCTCCAGTCAGGGCCCCATCAAAGGTTGCGGCCCGGATGGTATCCCCCTCAACCGCACCATAGACGGCAATCTGCCCCTGCGAATCGGTCAGACCCTGGTCGATGGCGATGGTGTCGTTGTCGCGTATCGTGTACAGGGCCACCACCGCATGATGTGCTGGCTGGCTGTGCGGGTTGAGGACGGTCAGTTGGCGGGATGGCCCAGCCTTGCCGCTGTTACTGGTCACAACCGTGGGCAAGGGCAGTAACTGGGTTGGGAACGCCTCGGGCCCGGCCATGACATACCCTCGTTCACTGGGCGTGTTGAGGACCCAATCCGGTCCGTCGTAATAGTTGAGCACCGTTTCCCAGTCAGACTGGCCGTTGTTGAGGCGGTACTGTTCGGTACTGGCGCAGTTCTGGTCCCAGTTGTAGGTTTTGTCGGCCAGTTCGGTGGCGTTGTATTGGTAGAACATCAGGCTGGCGTTGGTGGCATCCTTGTCGTTATCCAGGACCGTTTCATCCGTGCAAAAGGCGTCGAGTTCGCGGCTGAACCCGTTGGCATCAACCAGGCGGAAGAAGTACTCGTCGTACAGATAGAGGGCATAGTGGCCAAACTCGTGGGTCAGGGTGCGGTAGCCGGGGGGGTCGTTCCAGTGGCCGTTATTGCCGGAGCCGCCGTCCCAAAAACGTCCCACCCGAATGGTATGGGCTTCGTCACTGGAGGTGATACCGCCCACAAAGGCGTAGGGCCGGACAATGTTTTTGGTCGAAA
>DAOUMU010000092.1:0-6788 GCA_034409055.1 Anaerolineae bacterium | reverse complement strand
TTTGGGATGGCTCCCTAATATGTGATATTGGCTAGAGATATTTGTGGCTCAGGTAGTCCCACTGCTGAGAAGAAATCAGTAGCACCGAGGTCTTCCAGATTGATTTGGGCACGCTGCATCGCACTGGTGCCCTTGTTGGGGCCACGCGTTTTGACATCGAAGTTTTCCATCAAGGCCACGCCACAAAAGAACGATTCGCTCTGAAGAGGTTCAGGGAAGAATTTGGCGATGAGACTAAAGGGCTTGAAGATACTATTCTTGCTCTCCAAGGCGTTGGTTGTGGTTGGGGTACCTTGTACCACCGACAGGTGCAGGAGTAAGTTGATCGTATCGCCGTGCTTGTTAACGAAGCGTTGCAAACGCCGGGTCAGGGTTTGCACACTGGCGGTTTGGATGACCAGGGCTGGGTCTTGTAATTGGCAGATGAGGCCCTCCAGGAGCAAGACACAGACACCTTCGTACCCTGGGCTGAAGGCCTTGAAGGCCAACCCCAATAGGGGGAGCAATTGTTTGTGCAAGAGACGACGTTTGAGTTGAAGTTGCTTTTTGCGTTCTCGCTGCGGCAAGCCCTTGGGCACGTCCAGGCTGACATCGCGGATAGCTTGATCAAACAGGCGCACAATCTGCCGGATGAGGTGCACTTTGTCCCGCAGATGGGTCAAGTTCAAGCCAGCCGCTTGCATATATTTGTGGTAGAGTACATCCAGATCGGTTAAGAAGTAAGTCGGTTGAAAATGTCCCCCCACCACCTGGCGCAGTTGAGCCGGAATGTCTTTGGCCTTCTGCCTGATACAACCCACACTGCGGATGAGACCATGTTCACAGATAGCCACGCCCAGACTATAGCTCCTCTTTTTCATTTTGGGAAAGGTCTCATCGAACAACAAGAAGTGGGCGACCGCCTGGCGGCACTGGTTCAGCTTGCCCAGCGCCCCTTTCGCCCCCTGCCCCGCCTGCTGGGTCACCCGTGCGATCTGTCCGACCGACACCTGGCGGGCATACACAAACTTGACCAGGATTTGGGTCAGCCGGACCGACAACCTCAACTTGAAGCGGCTCAAGGCGATCAACCGATTGACTTGCTGCCACCAGGCCCGGCGGGCCTCTGCCTGTTGAGCCCGTTCGGACGAAACCAGTTCATAGCCACACCCGGCACAACGCCAGCGTTGCAACAGCTTTTTCTGAACCCCCAGCCACCCCATCGTCAACATCAGCCCCCAGTTGAGCACCCAATAGGTGCCGTTCTTCCTGACTTTTCCCCCACACTTTGGACAGGGGCCAGGTTCTTCTGCTTGACTTGCCTTGACCGGGGGTTCTGCTGCCGGCTTTGGCGGCTTTGGCCCTGGCCTTCGATTCGCCAACACGGCCGGCAAGGCCTGGTCCAACTTATCCAAATCGTAGCGCAAGCTACTCTCTGGAACTTCGGCCTGACGCGCTGCCTCGGCAATATTGATTTGCTTCAGAGCAAGCCTGACCGACTCGACTTTTTCGTCCACTGGACGTATTCTATTAGCTATGGGACTACCTCCTGGTGAAATTGGTGTTTTACTGATCACAATTTCTACCACAGGTGGCCCTTTTTTCAAAGTTCAATCCACAAATATCTTGTGTATATCACAACTCAGGGAACCACCCCTGATGTTTTCATTTGGATTCTCCTCCACAGATACAAGCCTGAGTCCGGGATAACAAAAACGCATGTCATTCTGAGGTCATAGGCCGAAGAATCCCCCGAATCTGGGTTGAAAAAGTAAGGTTTTGGGGACTCTTCGCTGCGCTCAGAGTGACATAGAAGCGAATCATCTCTTATCTCGAACTGAGGTCTCAAGGAATCCCGGCTGTTGAAACGCCGGCTCAGGATAAGTATAAAAGCCCCGCCCGCTCTTAACGCCCAAATGGCCCCGGTCGACATAGGTTTTAAGAAAGCCGGCATTTGTTTGCAGTTGGGGGTCATCAAGCTGGCCAGCCCAGTAAGCGACAATTCGCCAGACCGTGTCCAGGCCAACGCCGTCTAACATCCCAAATGGGCCGATGGGCATCTTCATCACGCCCATCCAGGCCCGGTCAATATCTTCAACCGAGGCGATACCATTGGCCGCCAGAGCAATCGCTTCCCGGTTTAAACCGTTGTAGATAGCGTTAAACACATAACCAAAATTTTCTCGTCGGGAAACAATAGGAATTTGCCCGATGCGCCCGGCAAAGGCATACAGCAACTGTACGGTCTTCTCGGCTGTGCCGGGGTGGGGCATAATGTCGACCACGTTAGACACCCACACTTCGTGGTGAAAGTGAAACGCGGCAAATTGGGCTGGACGGCCGGTAGCTTCGGCAAACATCGAGGGAATGAGACTTGAAGTATTGGTGGTAAAGATGGCGCGCGGCGGGCAGAGCATATTAAATTGAGCCAGCACCTTCCCTTTCAACTCGGGGTCTTCCGGCACCGATTCGCTGAGCAGGTCTATCCCTTGGGCGGCTGTCTCGGGATTTGTCGTGTAACTGATCCGGGTCAGGGTATCGTCAGCCTGTTCCTGGACCAGATGACCTTCGGCCACCAGACGGGCCAAAATGAATTTGTGCCGGGCGGTTGCAGTTTCCAACATTTCCGGAGCAATATCGTAGAGGGTCACGTTATAACCGTACATAGCGCACTGCAACCCGATCTCCTGTCCCATTGTTCCGCCCCCGACGATGAGCACGCGTTGGATATCTTCAATGTTCAAAAGAGCCTCCTTATCTTTCTAAATTCTTCTTATTTGTTTATAATGGGCGATGCCTCCAGCTATTGTCTATGATATACTCGTCCGACTGGACGGAGTTCAGAAAAAGTTCAGAAAAAGTATCGATTGTCTAGCAAACATTAATCTGAACGCTGTTTTTTCCCCCGGCAGAGGCGGAAGGAGCCGGGAATTTGGATAAACTCAACTTTACCCTGGATGAAGTGGCGATTCGCCGTGTCTTAAAAGATTGGGACTCGCTCAAAGCGTTGGGGGAGCATCCCCTGGCTGACTTGGCTATCGTTAAAGCTCGCCATCGGGCGGCCGGTTACACCAATACATCGGCCGGACGCGGTCTAGCCCTACGTGAAATTCTGCAGGCGGCGCTTGACGCTCTGAAACCGGAAAATGGTTCCCCTGACCTGCAGCAAAAAAGTTGGCGGCGGTATTTCATTGTGGCGGAACAGTATTTGCATGGCCGCAGCCCGGAGTGGGTTATGGAACAACTGCACGTATCAAAAGGAACCTACTACAGCGAACAAAAACGCGCCCTGGAAATGCTGGCCGATATCCTGCAAGAACAAGAAGAGGCATATGGGGGCGCTGCCGCCTCAGATCAACTGGGAAAGATCGACGCCGTCACTCAGGTTCCATTTCTGGCTCCGCCGCGTCCGGCGCACAACCTTATTGGCCGGGATGACCTGTTACTTGAACTCAAACGGCGTTTGCTCAATGGCGACAACAGGGCTTTAGTGGCCCTGACTGGTCTGCCCGGTGTTGGTAAAACTTCCCTTGCCATTGAATTGGCGCATGCCCCCGAGATTCTGAGTCACTTTGCCGACGGAGTGCTCTGGGCCGGTCTTGGCCGCCGGCCAGACCTCCCGGCCCTGCTAGGTACGTGGGCGGCGGCTATGGGCGTTTCAGCCGAAGCCATCGCCGCCCGACCGACCGTTGCCGAACGGGCTGCGTTGGTGCATGCAGCCATTGGCTTACGCCGGATGCTGCTGATTATCGACGATGCCTGGCAGGCTGAGTCGGCCCTGGCGCTAAAACTCGGTGGGCCAAATTGCGCTCATCTGGCTACTTCCAGGTTGATTAACGTGGCCTTGGACATTGCTGGCGACAACATGACCAAAGTGTGGGAACTTGATCTACAGCAGGGGTTGGAACTGCTGGCACAGTTATCGCCGCAAGCCGTGGCGGACGAACCGGACGAAGCGCAGGCTTTGGTGCAGCGGGTGGGTGGCTTGCCACTGGCACTGGTGTTGATGGGCGGTTATCTGCGCAAACAGAGCCACGGCAACCAATCGCGGCGGCTGCGCGAAGCGCTGGCCGGGTTAAAGACAACCGAGGCCTGCTTGCAGATGAGCCAGCCCCAATCGCCCCTGGTGAGCCGATCTATCCTGCCGCTCTCGCTCGAAGCAACCATTGGTCTGAACAAAACGGCGCTCAATCCGAGGGCCCGCCAGGCCTGGCTTGATCTATCGCTCTTTCCCTCCAAACCCAACACATTTTCTGAAGAGGCGGCTCTGGCCGTAACAGCGGTGCCGGCCCCAATTTTCGACACGCTGGTTGATCACGGGCTGGTGGAAAGTATCGCGCCCAATCGTTACACCCTGCATCAGATCATTGCCGATTACGCCCAGGCGAAGGGACCTTCGTTGGAAGCCATCGAGCGTATGGCCGCCTACTTTGCTCACTACGCGGAAACAAACCTCGGCCATCTTGAGATGCTTGATTTAGAACTGAATAATATCATCGCCGCGTTTGGGGAAGCCTGTCGGGCCCGACTGACAGACCCGGTGCTGCGGATGCTAAAGGCTCTTCTCTGCGAGTCTATTGTTGATCTGCGCGGCCTGTATGAACTGGGCATACAATGCGCCCGCAAAGCCTACGACGTGATGAGCAGCGGTCATCAAGAGGGGCAGGCCTGGGCGCTGTCCCGAATTGGCGATTTCAAGCACAGGCAGGGAAAATTTTACGAGGCGCGTCCATATTTGGAGCAGAGTATTGACTTGGCCCAAAAGGTTGGCGACCAACAAACCGAGGCGTATGCGCTTTATACGTTAGGTCTCTCCCAATCGTACCAGGGCGAGTCTAGCCAGGCCCTGGTGTTTCTGGAACGCGCCTTGCAATTGTTCCGAAAACTTGGTCCCGAGTCATTCGTGGGGTATACTCTTAATGCCCTGGGGTTCGCTTACGAGGAGTTGTGCGACTACAGCCAGGCCGAGCGCTACCTCAAAGAGGCGTTGCAATTCTGTCGCGCCGGCGGCAACCGGCGGGGTGAAGCCTGGGCGCATCTCAACCTTTGCATGACGTACCTGCCGCTGGGTCAATTTGACCGAGCCGGTAGTCACATCGAACAGGCTCTGTCCATCTACCAAGAGACTGAAGACCGGCGCGGCAAGGGTTGGGCGATTTACAATTTGGGGCGATACTTCCGGCAGGTGGGGGATTACAACCGCAGCCGGGCCTCCTTTGAGCAGGCGATCACCCTCTTTAGTGAAATCGGTGATCGGATGGGGCACGGCCTGGCCGTTCACAACCTGGGGTTGACTCACGGGGAGTTGGGAGACCCTGCCACCGCTAAAACGCACTTCGAGCAGGCGCTCAACATCTTTCGGCAAAGTTGCTATTGGGCGGGGGTGAAACACTGCAATAATACCCTGGGCAAGTTCTACCGGAGGCAGGGAAATTACACGGCCGCCAAATTCTATTTTGACAGGCCGCCGCCGCCCCTGGCAGGAAATGATCAGCGTGGCGAAAGCAAGCGTCTGGTTAACCTGGGACTGATCTACTTTCATCTGGGGAATCATCAAAAAGCCCGTTCATATGGGGGGCAGGGCGTGGAAATAGCTCAGAAAATCAGCGCTCGCCCTACACTGGCCGATAACCTGACCCGCTTTGGTCAAATACTGATGGGTCTGGGCTGCCTGGACGAGGCTGCCGCCGCCTATCAGCGGGCTTTGGCTCTGCGCCAGGATATGGGCCAAGCGCATCTAGCCACCGAACCCCTGGCCGGTCTGGCTGAGGTCTGCTTGGCAAGGGGGGACTTGTCTCAAGCGATGGTGTTGGTGGGAGAAATCTTGGCATACTTGGATACCAACACGCCCCCAAACGGCAACGGGCACGGCCTGGCCGGAACAGACAATCCTGGCCAAATTTATCAGACCTGTTACCGGGTTTTACAGGCCAGCCACGACCCACGCGCCAACGCTTTTTCGGGTAGTGGTAAAGTCTTAACTGATGCACTGGACGTAGATCCTTTTCCAAAAAAGCCAGCAGGCTAACAAATGGCTCTTGCGCCAAGCTAAACCCAGAATATTGGGATTAAGCCAAGGGCTTATGAAATACATTATCGCTAGCCAGTGGGTGAAAGTCCCACCCGCTCAAAGTCTAGCCAACAGATCGGTAGCGAACCCTGCGGATCAGCCCGGTAACGGGAGTCCGAAGCCGGGGGGAGCAAGGATGCAGCCGCGTGACAGCGTGCCCTTTGGGTATTGAGCCTCGAAATTTGTATAGTCGTGGACCGTTAGGATAACCGCCAGTTTATTGACGGGAAAGCCGACGCTGTGAGCGAGGCGGAAGGCAGCAGTCCTGAAGGCGTTAAGGCGAGTGTTGAGGACACCACCGGGGTCTAAGAGCGGGGCATGCATTCAAGGGGGTAGTCTGGGGACTTGGGAGAGCCATCTGTTTCCTGAGAGAGAAGCCGGAAGATGAGGAGGACCCGGCTGACCAAACAGTCCTGGCGTTGGGGAGAGGCAACCTACCCTTGACGAGCCTGCTCGCAAGCGGGGACACAAAGATAAGGGGTTGCGACTCAGGTATCGGTGAACGAGCGAAAGCATAGGACATCGAGATGGGCAAGTGGCAGTCGTAGCCGAGCAGTGCGCCGTGTCACGGCGGAAGAGAATTTCATCTGGAGGATTATGTAGGAAGGTGTTGGAAACCTACAAGCCCAACCAACTTAGCAGGGAGGGAAACTGACCGGTGAACAGAGCCTGTTGGTAAAGCGAAGTGAGACGAAACTGGTGTAATCGAGAGTGCTTTCGCAAGGGCTGGCTGACAAGG
>DAOUMU010000091.1:0-44233 GCA_034409055.1 Anaerolineae bacterium | reverse complement strand
AAGGCCGGTTTTGGCAACCTGCCGATGTGTATGGCCAAGACCCATTTGAGTTTGAGCCACGATCCGAGCTTGAAGGGAGTGCCGAGAGGCTTTGTGCTGCCCATTCGGGAGGTGCGGGCCAGCGTGGGAGCCGGCTTCATCTACCCGTTGTGCGGTGAGATGCGGACGATGCCGGGACTTCCTTCCAGGCCGGTCTTTCTCCAAGTAGACCTGGACGAGGAAGGCAAGGTGGTCGGACTCTTCTAACACTACAACGAGACTTCACTACATGTCATTCTGAGCGAAGCGAAGAATCTCCATTAGGCTAAATAGACGGTAGACAATAGACAGGATCCTTATCCTCGTCCAACGTCTACCGTCTACTGTTTTCTGGGGGCGCCAGGTGCTTGTTGCAAAACCTTGCCCCCTTCGCTAAATTCCGGAATCGCTTTAGAATATTTGTTTCATCGAACGCCCCCGTTAAGCCGGCGCGCGACGAATCCTACAGCAAAAAGGTGAGGCACTACACAAAACGCCACCCCATCAGCCAATACAACCCCATTTTACACCAACTTGGCGGGGAAAATCAGCCTCAATTAGATACCCGCAACAACAAAAAGCGAGCTTGGGTGCTCGGCTTAAACGGGTTTGTTAGCTGCCACCTTTGCAAATAATATCCCTTAAAATGGCCGTTAGTCACCTGATATGACCGGCAGATAAATATATGTTACCGATAGATTGACAACAGAGACTCCACCACCGAATGTACCTGCGTAGAGTTTCTGCGGCGAGAGTGGATCAATCGCCAGAGGAAAGACAAATGGATTGGTCAGGCCGGTATTGATTGGATGCCAACTATTACCACTATCCGTACTTTGGTATACTCCATGACCCCCATAGCCGCCCCAGATGTTAAATGTACTAGCGTAAAGGATGTTTGGAGATTGGGGATCAATGGCTAGTCCCGTGATCGGCACCTCAGGCAAGCCGTTACCGGTCCGCTGCCAGGTATCACCACCGTCTACAGTTTTGTAAAGCCCGACCTCATCACCTTCGAAAGAACTACCTAACCCAGCATACAGGGTCGAGGGTGCTTGGGGATCGATTGCCAGGGCGTTGATCCTGACAAATAGACCAGGATCAGCCACGCTCGGCAAACCGCTGTTCACCGGACTCCAATTGTCGCCGCCATCACTGCTCTTATAGATGCCACAGCCGGCGTCACCGTTGCTTGTTCCAGCATAAAGCGTTTGTGGTGTTTGCGGGTCAATGGCGATGGTACGAACGAAGCAATCGTCAGGTAAACCGGCGTTACTCGAGTTCCAACTAGCCCCTCCATTGACACTTTTGAATACTTGACCAGCCATAAGACCGTAATCTAGATGAGCGGCATAGAGAATGTCAGGGACCTGAGGGTCAACGATCAAAGCTTCAACATATGCCGATTCGGGCAGACCGGTGCTGGCTGGCTGCCAACTACTCCCCGCATCCGTACTCTTAAACAGCCCGTCACCGGTACTGACATAAAGCGTGGCCGGTGTATGTGAGTCAAACACCAAAGCCTGGATATATGGCCTGGGCAGATCGTTATCGGCAAAAGCCCAAGTGTGGCCGCCGTCGGTGCTCTTGAAGAGACCGAGGCCGTAGGTGCCGGCATAGAGCGTTGGCTGTGTTTCGGGAGTGATAGCCAGGGTGCTAATAAACTTGTTTGTTAAACCCGAATTTGTTGCATACCAACTGTCTCCGCCATCCGTGCTCTTATAGACACCATTTCGTCCATTACCCTCCATCAGCCCGTGAACGCCGACATACAAAATTTGCGGTGTTACCGGATTAATGGCCAAAGCTTGAACGGGGCGGCTGGGTATACCGTCGTTAATGGCCGACCAATTGCTACCACCCGTTGTACTCTTGTATACTCCGTCATCGGTGGTCACGTACATCGTCTGCGGCGTTTGCGGGTCAATGGCCAGATTATTGACTTTGGTGTTGAGCTGGCTATTGTCACTGGGACTCCAATTACTCCCCCCATCCACACTCTTTAACATCCTACTGGTATAGGTATCAGGATCTGGGGAAACGAATTTAATGATGACAGCATACAGCGTTTGCGGCGTCCGTGGATCAAGGGCCAAAATGCTGGCCAGTCTAAGGTCAAAATCGGTATTGACGACATCCCAGTTGTCACCCCCATCAAGGCTCTTATACAAGCCAGCACCTGAAAGAAGGTAGAGCGTTTGGGGTGTCTGGGGGTCGATTACTAAATCACTGATGCCCCAATTACCTATGCCAGCGTCAATAGCACTCCAATTGTTCCCCCCATCGGTGCTTTTATATATTCCATAGCAGCAGGCAACGGCATAGAGCGTTTGCGGCGTCTGCGGGTCAATTAGCAGGTTGTAGAAGTATCTATCATTCGGCAGACCGGTATCGGCTGTGGTCCAATTTTCCCCACCGTTTGTACTTTTGAATACTCCAGGAGGAGAAAGTTCTCCTGATTTGCCGGCATACAGGTTCTGTGGATTCAGCGGATCAATGGCAAACACTTGAATGGCGGGCGGTCCATCCCCCATGAGACCATTATTGACCGGCTGCCAATTGTCGCCGCCATCAGTGCTCTTGAACATACCGCCGCCGGTGGTGCCTGCATATAATATCTGCGGATTCTGCGGATCAATGGCGAGGATTTGAATGAGACCACCCTCTGGTCCTAAGCTGTGCCATAGACCATCGCCAGCCTGGACCGTATTTGTAATCAAGAACAACAGAGAGATAGAAACCGTGATGATGACAGTTCGTGTTGTTAGTCGGTGGTTTGGCATCAGTTTACCTTTCAGTTTTCCAGTCAAGTCATAGAGTCAATGTCTTCCCCCCAGGAAATTTGGCCTAAAATAATTAGGCATACTTGGTTATCATACTGACATCGTGGGTCAACAATACCCGACCTTGTTGTGCCGCCCATTCTAATACCGTCGGATCATCTGCACCTGATAGGCCGACATCTTGAATACGTACAATGTATCTAATGTGACACGGGTATTGCCAACGCGCACAACACCGTCCACATCCTTTTTTAATGGAATGGGAGTATCAACAATGACCAAACTCATAGATCGACCTCAAATTAGGCAGTTCCAGAAAAATACCTGTGCCCGGTACGGGTAATGCTCCCAAAATCGTGCTGCGTGTTGCGTGCTGCGTGTTAAATTTGGCCGAAAACCCTCACGCAACACGCAACACGTAACACGCGGACGATACAGTTTTGGGAGCATTTAAATTCTGGAACTCCCTTACTGATGATACATTATCATAGCGCAGAATAGAGGATTATACAACAGGGGAAATTTTTAGTTAGTGGGAACAGATTTGCAGATTTCTGAAAGTTGAGCCGCCCAACGACCCCGAGCTAAGCCGCCTTGCGGTTAGCGCAGTGTGACCAAACTGAAATTTTCCCTGAGCGTTGACGATTAGAAGGGCGAATGTCAGCAAGAGAATGGTTGTTTTTGGCATCTTTATCATTTCCTCCTTTCGGGTTGTGCCGCTTCAATATGACTGAGGGGGCAGCGGGCTATTTGGTGTCACCGCAGGTGTATGTGCAGGTGAGTTCGACGCCGATGCAACAGTCTTGGACTTTGGCTTGGGTCACCTGGCAATCTTGCAGCTCAAAATCCATCTTCTCCAGTTCCGCCGCTTTTTCACCGATGATTTCTTGACACGCCTCGATCCTCTCGTCTTGAGACATGAGGGTCCACGGATCATCGACGTCAGAACAGGGCGAGGAGAACCGGACTTCTTTGGATTTGTCTCCGGATCCGCTCTGGCAGGACATCGAAGCCAGGATGATGAGGGCGATGAGTAGCACCGCTATAACCCAGGTTTTGATCTTTATGACAGCAACCTCCTAATGCAATTGGCCTAACGCCTCCCATTCACCCACCGCCCACAGACTTCTCCAATGTAAATTGCAAAATGAATAGACGGCCCTCACCGTCGCCAACGTAAATGTAGTCATCGACCAGGGCAAGAACATAAGCGCTCTCCGGCATGTGATAGGAACCGAGTTCGGTGGGGGCGGTTGGGTCGGAAATATCTAACACCCGCACGCTAAAAGGCTGTCTTTCCAGGATGTAGGCGTAGTCGCCTTCGATGATGGTCCCGGCTTCTGGCGGAAGGTCAAACGAGTTGATTTCAACCGGGTCGGCGGGGTTTGAGATGTCCATCACTTGCAGGCCATCGCGGCCAGTGACGTAAAGGTAATCCTGGGTGATGGAAACAACCCTTTGCTGCCGGAGGTTGGCTTTGACCCTGATCGGCCTGGCCGGGTTGGAAATATCAAAGGTCTGTAGACCGTGATCCTGGTCGGGTAGGTAGAGGTAATTGCCGGCGACGATCGCTTGAGCGGGGCTGCTGCCATAAGGCTGGTGGTAGCGGCCGACCAGGCTGGGAGAAATAGGGTCGGAAATGTCGAGAATATACAGGCCGGAAAAACCGGTCGTGAAAGCATAGTTATCGACCAGGGTAGTGTAGCGAAGATGCGGTTCGGGGTAGAGGCCGACCTGGGTGGGGGAAATGGGGTCGGAAATGTCGAGAATATACAGGCTGGAAAACGTCGCCAGGTAAGCATAGTGGCCGGCAATGGCGGTGTGCGTCAGCCAGACAAAATCCTCAAGGTCGTAACGGCCCACCACGGTGGGGTGATTTAAATCGGATAGACTGACCACGACCAGGCTCTCATTCGAGCAGTTGACATAAGCGTAATCAGCGGCAATCTTCAGGCCCGCTATTCTACAGGGGAGTGCCACCTGGCCGATCTCCATGAGCCTGGCCCGATCTGAGATGTCCAGCACCTTCAGGGTGTCATCATCTTTGGCGTAAGCGTAATCTCCCCGCACGATGAGCTGGTCCACCTTGTTTTCGAAGCGCCCCACTAATTCGATATGCTTGGATTGAGGGGGAAGAGGCGCCGCGCTTGGGGTGGAGGGTGACGGAGCAACCGGCCGCAAGACAGCGCGAGTCGGTGAGGAGCGCGCCGGCTGAAGGGTGGTTGTTGGCGGTGCCGGTTCGCCAACCGGCCTGGACCGGAAAAGAAAGAGTCCGCCATTCCGGGTAGCCACCAGGATGCGGCCATGATCAACAACCAGGTCTTCCGGATCGCCCGGGATGGGCGAGAAGCCAACCTCAACCGGCGCGGTGGGGGTGGAGATGTCTATGACCCGCAGTCCCACGTCGCCGTCAATGAGGTAGGCGTAGGTATCATCCACGGCAATCCCCTTGATAGACCACCTGATGCCGAATAGCCCCAGGTTTGCCGCGCCCACCATCACCGGGTTGGCCGGGTCGGAAATATCCAGAATTTGCAGCCAACTGCCGGTCAGATAGGCATAGCCATTGCCCAGCGCCAGGTGTTCCCCGGCGATCTCCTGGCCTGTCTTGACCTCAACCAGCTTCGAGGGCTCAGAAATGTCAAAGACCCGCAGCCCGGTGCCGGCGCTGACCAGGTAAAGGTAGTCATCTATGAGCGCCAGATCCGGTTCCGGTATATCGTAATGATCAACGGGGGGGAGCGCGTAACTGTCCACTTGCGCCGGCGCAGCGGGGTTCGATAGGTCCAGGACCGCCAGTTGCCACTCGGAACGATAACGATAACGATCGCCGAAGGTCAGGTAGGCGAAATTGCCCCTGGTGACGAGCTTATCCATGGGCGCCACGGTGGTGTAAACGCCAACCTGGGTCAGGGAGAGGGGGTTGGAAACGTCCAGGATGCGCAGGTCGGTTTGATCGATCAGATAGGCATACCCGCTGATGACCGGCGTGGCCAGCCCCAAGGTTGTGGCTGCCTCCTGGATGGTCATCGGTTCAGCCGGGTCGGCAATATCCACCACCTGCAAACCCGGCGTTTCCCATTTCTGGCCGGTGACCACGTAAGCCTGATGGTTGACCACATTGATCGCTGAAGCTGAGGGCGGGGTCTGGTAAGCGCCAACTTCAACCGGGTTGGCCGGGTCTGAAACGTCCAGAACGCGCAGCGCCCCCTGCCCGGTGAAGTAGACGTAATGGTCTTTGACGGCCAAAGCGGCGATATGGCCGGTGGTGGGGTAGAAGCCAACGGCGGTGGGACTGAGGGGGTTGGAAATATCCAGGATGCGCAAGCCGTAGTCGCCGACCGGTTCGGAGTGAATAAAGGGCGGATCTTCCACCAAATAGGCGTAATTATCAACCAGGACCACGTCTCCGGTGTGCCCCGGAGTTTCATAGATGCCAAGCGTGTTGAGCGTGGCCGGGTCTGACACATCGATCACCCGAAAGTCATCCTGGAGACCGTTGCTGGTGTAGGCGTAGCCGTCCCGCAACACAAAATCTTCAGCCCCGCCGCGTGAATTGCCGATTTCGATTGGGTCGGCGGGGTTCGAAATATCAAACGTACGCAAGCCGTGCAGGGCAGAGTCGGCCACGTAGGCCACCTGGTCGATCACCGCCACCGCCCGGCCCCCGGAGTTCGTCGCGCCGCCGCCTTCTGACAGTCTGAATTCGCCCACCTCATGAGGATTAAGCGGGTCCGACACGTCCACCACCTTGAGGTAGCCGAGGCTGATATTGCCGCTGCCGGATCGCCCGCTATTCCAGTGCTTGGTCAGATAAGCATACTGGCCCCTGACGGTCACATCTGTATTCACGCCCCCTTGAACCAGGGTGTATCCAACGGTAAAGGGCCGGGTGGGGTCTGACACGTCCACCACCCACAAACCATAACTTTCAGCCACGTAAGCGTAAGCGCCAACCACCGTTATCGCTTGCACGGTGCTTTCCTGTTTGCGCGGCACGAACAGGTTACCGATGCGATCCGGCAAGACCAGGTAACCGATGCGGCGGGGCGCAGTGGGATCGGCGATGTCCAAGATAGCCATTTCCGGACCGAAGCCCACGTAGGCATAGTCATCACCCACAAAAACGGCGTTCGTTTCGCCGCCAAAATGACCGATCAGGCCAGTGGTCAGGCTGGGCTCCGGAATTTCAACCGGCTGTGGCTTGAAAATAAACAGGCCATTTTGGTCGGCAACATAAACATAACTATCTGCCACGGTGACCTGAACCCCGTATGCGTGGCTTTGTTTGTAAAAGCCAATCGCAATCGGCCGGGTCGGATTTGAGACATCTATCATCCGCAGGCCACCGCAATCGACCAGGTAGACCCGATCGTCTCCGGCAGTCATGTCAGGACTGTAGGTCCTCATCTCCATGACATCCACCGGCATCTCGCGCTCCGTCTCGATGGGCTTCAGGACAGTCGGGTCGGAGATGTCAAAGATTTTGACGAAAGACCAATCGGTGCCCGACTGGACGATCAAGTAGAGGCGATCCCCAACGGCTTTGCCGCGCAGACCCCAGCCCCACACCAGGCGGTACGCGTTAACGGCCGTGGGTGCGGCGGGATTGGTCAGATCGATGATGTGTAACTGGTTGGCAAACAAATACGCGTAATCACCCGCCACGGTCACGCTCATAGCGCCCGCGGCCGGGTAGGCCCCTATCTCGGTGGGGGCGTCCGGCGTTGAAATATCGATGATGCGCAACCCGCTATCGCCGGCAGGGACGTAAGCGTAGTGGCCGGCTAACACCACCTGGTGGCCTTGCTCCGGCAGGGTATGCCGCCCCAACTCAAGCGGCGCGGCGGGTGTGGAAACGTCAAGCAGTTGCAGATGGCCAACTGCCTCTGATCCAACCAGCGCCACCGCCACGGAGCCGGTGACGGCCACGTCTTCAATAGAGCCGCTAATGGCGGCAGTGCTAACCAGGGTCGGGCTGGTTGGGTCAGAAACGTCAATGACCTGTAAACCCTCCTCCCCGGCGGCCAGGTAAGCGTAGTCTTGCTGAACAAAGACGGCCCTGGCCGTGGCGGTGAGATGACCGACCAGTTCGAGGTTTTGGGCGGTGGGGTCGAGAGGTAGGGTTTGAGCCGTGGTCAGGTTGGTTGTCCTGGTCAAAACCAATGAGCCGATTACTCGATGCGCCGGTGAAGGTGAGGAACCGCTCTGAAGGGATGCCGTCATCGGTGATGGGCGCAGGGCTGCGATGAGGCCAATGGCGGTTATAGAGGTTATGATCAGGACGATTACCCGACCAAGTAATAACACAATCTTTGGAGTTAAGAGTCTAGTAAAAGACAAATTTAGCTTCATTTTGAGATATAGCTCCATCAGCTACGTGCTGGCTGATGCTTAAGGTAAGCCGCGCCACATAGAACGCAGGCCAATCAGAACGGGGCTCCATGAAAACACCGCCGGGCTCATTGTCAAAATGGTTCAACGTGGATTCGAGGGGTAAAATCAACTTGAGCTATCCCGATTAGAAATTAGAAAATAGAAATTAGAGGGGTTGCCCACTCGTTTCTAATTTCTCAGTTTTCAGCATCTTCTTACCCCTCAAATCCGCGTTGAGCCGTCAAAATCTCTGACTCAACTTAACCCTCTACCACACCCCCCTCGACCAACACCCTTTCCGCCTTTCTTCAAGTTTGGGCGTCGACTTCACCGTCTGGTTCGAACTTTGGTAGGCGGAAATAGTGCTGTATAATCGGCACTTCTTCTGTCTATAGTCGGAAAACTTAAGCCTGTCTCAACTATTATAAAAACACATCATATTATTGTTCAATACCAAATGATGACTGGTAGGAGGCGTTTAAGGGCCAAACATCGACATTTTTTGTCGATAATTGCCGAAGGTTGTGAATAGACAATAGTCAATTGTGAATGGGGCTTTTGGAGGTAGATAGTGGCCAAAGGGGACGATTATTGAAGAACGGTTGATTGATTTTGCTGTCAGAATTGTCAAATTGGGCGACCAAAGGCCAACCCATGGCCTGGCACTCTGCCGAAAAAATAGTTTTGCCAGACCTCAGGAGGTTTTTAGAGCTAATTTCACTGGCAAATCAACCGGATAATCCAGGTAACTTTGCTCCCAAAGACCCTGTCAGAAACCTCCTGGGGTCTTTCTCCGGCAAGCTGCCAGGACCTCACTCAACCAGGAAGGACAGCGACTCGATGCGCAAGTAGACGGTAGACAGGGAATCGCTTGCCGTTCCCCGACTACCGGTGACCTGCTACCTGCTGCCTGCTATTTGCCAAAACTATTGGTCATTAATCTCTTCAGAAATGACCTCCTTGACCACATCCCCGATTGAAACAATGCCAATCAACTGGTTATCGGCGACTACTGGTAGATGCCGGATACGTATGGAAGTCATCAACTTCATACATTCTTTTATTGTTTGTTCGGGACGGACAGTGAGCACTTTTGGGGTCATAATGTCCCTGATGGGTGTACCCACGGACGATTTTCCTCTCAGGATTATCTTCCTGGCGTAATCCCGTTCCGAGATGATGCCAACCAGCTTCTCTTTTTCGACGACCACTAAGGCTCCCACATCCTTTTCGGCCATCAATTTGAGGGCATCATAAACCGAAGCATTGGGTGCAATAGACCAGACGTCTTGTCCTTTGGCTTTCAAAAGTTCTTCGACTGTTTTCATATCTCAATTTCTCCTGAAGCGTCTTTTCGTGACGGCTTCACTACTGTCCACTTATTTGCTATTTGTCACTGATACCCCTGCTCTCTTGCCAGCACGTCGAGGTGAGCGGTGATCACGTCCTCCACCGGCAGGTTGGCCGGACGACCCAAGGCGCGCTCGTCCACCGTTTTGATGTAACGTTGGCATCGGTCACAACAGTCAACGCGGTGCGCTTCATCACCGTCCACGGTGAAGTGACGAAGCTGAGGCTGATCATCCCCTCCACAAAAGGGACAGTGCAGCCGGTCGAAGATCCACTCAGTGCGGCACAGAGCACAGGCCAGAATACGCCGGCCACTGTCGTGGGCCAGCCGGGCCAGCCAGGGCTCAGAGCCACACATAGGGCAGAGGCCACGTCGCCAGACAGCCGTCTCAACCAAATCCCGATACGGCATAGCCCACTTCGCGAAGAAAGGCGACAATACAGTGCGCAACAGCAGGGCCAGAATATCGGGGTCAGTAGATGTGGCGTCGGCCAACTGCTGGATACGGGCCTCCCCAAAATCGCCAATCTGCAATTGTGAGGCCAGCAGCCGGTCGAGAGCTGTCTGTGCCATTTCCCCTGGAGGCAGCAAAGGGCGGAGGTCCGCCAGGGCCTCCTGAAACAGAGGGGCGGGGACGGACAGCGACTCGCCGGCGAACAGGGGGTGTCCGGCTCGCCACTTCTCACGAGCCACGGCCGGCTCGATTCGTAGGCCGGGTTCTATCTTCTCTGCCAGAGCTGCCTGGAAGTCGAGGATGCTTTGCAAGAAGTTAAGCGGCTCCTGATATTGCGGCATCGCCTGAACGTAGCGTTGGATATCGACATCCATCTTATTCAAATGTCTCCTCTTGGAGGATAGAGATAGAGATAGGGAAAAATGATAACGCTATCTCCAATCTCTAATCTCCAGTCTCTATAAGCAAGCGCCGCTACTTGGTCAGAATTTAATCAATGTTATGTTCAACCCTTTTAGTCAGACTCAAATATAGTGAGGGCGTGATGGCTGATGGGCAGGTAGCGATTGGCCAGGATGTAGGCCAGGATGCCGGCGGCGACAATGGATATCGAGATGGCGAACTCCATCGGGTGCGGGAAGTAGATCGTGCCGGGGCGTGGGGCCAGGGCGACCAGGCTCACGTTGAAACGATTGAGCACCAGCCCGAAAACAACCAGCAAGGCGCTCCAGAAAAGTGCCGTTCGGCTCTGTCGTACGGCGGGCAGGGCAAAGAGGATAAGGGGTAGGATCACGCCGCCGACGATCTCCACCAGGAACAGGGTACTGTACAACCCGCTGGAGAAGATCAGACCAAACTCACCTTCTACCAGTAGATTGCCTAGATTGACCACCAGGTACAAACCCAGCAGGTAGGGCAGCGCCCTGCCCAGACCGGCCTGGATTTCCAGGTCTACCTCGTGGCCTAACCCCTTACTCCCCAGCGTCGTTTCGACGATGACCATGGCCACCCCCACCGCCACCGCCGACAGGAAGAAGAGGATGGGCAGGGTAGAGGTGAACCATAAGGGATGAATCTTGTCCGGCATCAACAGCAGGGTGGAGCCCAGCGACGATTGGTGCAGCGTGGACAGGACGATACCGGCGATGATCAGCGGGATCTGGATGGCCCGGATCAGGCCCAACGGCGCTTGCATATTGAAACGTTCAAAGAGGTTGGGACTGAACTCCAGGGTCAGGACGATGGTGTAGAGCAACACACACCAGCCGACCTCAAAGAGGGGGGAGTGCGGGTTCCAGTAGATAATGATGTGCCAGATACGCCAGGGTTGGCCCAGGTCTACTATCACGGCAGAGATGACCATTAGATAGCCCAGGAAGGCGGTCAGGATGGCCGAGCGGACGATGGGGTAGTACTTCTTTAAATTGAAGATATAGACCACCGCGGCCATAGTGAAGCCGCCCGCGGCTAAGGCCACCCCGCAGTAGAGGTCGAAGCTGATCCACAAGCCCCAGGCGCGGCCGTCGCTCAGGTTGCTGATGGCGCCGATGCCGTTGATGAAGCGGATAATCGCCACCACCAGCCCGATGGCCATCAAGACCCCCAGAATGGCGGTGCTAACTACCGGAAAGGGTCGTTCACTTGGTCTAAACTCAGTACTAGCCTCAGCTCTCATCGTGCTGTTCCTCCTTTGCCACAGCGCTGATTTCACTCTGCAGCGCCGCCTGGCTCATTTTTTCTCGACGTTGGATGATCCAGTAGACACCGGCCATTGCCGCCGCAACTCCCACAATGGTGGGGGGCACGGCCCGCATAGCCACCTCGGCGTAGCGTCCGATCGGCTCCGGACTCAGGAGAGGGAAGCCCAGCATGGCGAAGGGAACGGGGGAGACATACAGGTTCGAGGTGCCACCCGCTTCTTTCTCCCCATAGATGTGGTTAACGTACTTGTCGGGTTTGGCCTGGATGCGGGTGCGGGCCTCTTGCAAAAGCTCCTCGCGCTCGCCAAAGAGGAGGGCCTCGGTGGGGCAGGCTTTGGAGCAGGCCGGTTCCTGGCCTTCGGCCAGCCGGTCTGTACACATGGTGCACTTGCGAATGTAGGGTACCGGAGTATCCCACTCAAAGGTGGGTACGCCAAAGGGACAGACCAGGGTGCAGTAGCGGCAGCCAATGCACTTGTAGTCATCGTAGACCACCGGCCCTTCGGGGGTTTTGCGCAGGGCACCCACGATGCAGGCTGCCACGCAGGCCGGTTCTTCGCAATGCATACACTGTCGCTTGGCGAAGACCCAGGCAAATTTGCCCCCCACCTCTACTTCATTAAAAGTAATCGTGCTCCAGGTTTTGGCCGACCGCCGGGGTGGGTTTTCGTAGCTACCCCAGTTGCTGGTCGCTTCCGCCGGTAAGTCGTTCCACTGCTTACAGGTGGCCTGGCAAGCCCGACAACCAATGCACTTGGTTAGATCAATCAGCATTGCTTTTGACATTTCTATCACCGCCTTTCTATGCTATCTTCCTGACGTCACAGAGGAACGCCTTGGTTTCGGGAATCATCGTGTTGGCATCGCCCACTGGCGGGGTCAGTTCGTTAGCACTGCCGCCGGTGACCAACCCCTTGTAGCCCCAGTGCCAGGGCATGCCCACCTGGTGGATGACCTGCCCACCCACGTGGAGAGGACGCATGCGCCGGGTAACTATAGCCACAGCTTCAATGGAGCCGCGCGCCGACTCCACGACGACCTTTTCGCCGTTCTGGATACCTTTTTCGGCAGCCAGTTCGGGACTCATCTCGACGAACATATTGGGTTGCATCTCGGCCAGCCAGGGCTGGTTGCGGGTCATTGCCCCGCTTTGCCAGTGCTCCGAAAGTCGATAGGTGGTACCCACCAGGGGATATTTGTCCCGGGTGCCCTGGTAGTCCATCTCTGAGTCCCAAATCTTGAAAGCCGGGTTGATCTGTTGGTTGGGATAGAGCAGGTTATCAACCGGGCTTTCCCACGGTTCGTAATGGGTGGGGAAGGGACCATCGGCCCGGCCAGCACCAAAGATACGAGCGTGGCCTTCCGGTTTCATAATAAAGGCGTGTTTGGCCTCGGGTGGCCAGCCGCCGTCGGGCACGTCGCCCTCCCACTTCTCGCCGTTCCAGCGAATGACGAAGCGGTCCGGGTCGAAGGGTTGTCCCTGGGCATCACACGAGGCCCGGTTGTAGATGATGCGCCGGTTTACCGGCCAGGCCCAGGCCCAGTTGCTGTAAAGCCCGATACCGGCCGGATGGGCGTCGGTATTGTCGCGGCGGGCCATCATGTTGCCCTCCTCGTTGTAACTGCCCGAGTAGAGCCAGTTGGCGCAGGCGGTGCTGCCATCGTCGCACAATTGGGTAAAATTCTTCACCTGCTTGCCGGCCGGCACAATCACGTTGCCATCGGCGTCCTTTACGTCGTTCACCGCCCAGCCGTTGACCTCTTTGGCCACTTGGTGGGGGTCCACTTCGCCGGAGCCGTAGTCCCAGGCCAGCTTAAGGATGGGGTCTGGGTTGGGTCCGGGGTCGGCTTCATAGAGCTTGCGCAGCCGAATCATTAATTGGTTGATAATCCACGAGTCGGCCTTGGCCTCGTCAGGCGGATCCACGGCCTTCCAGCGCCACTGTCCCCAGCGACCGGAGTTGGTGATGCTGCCTTCTTTTTCTACAGAGGCGGCCACCGGCAGTGAGAAGACCTCGGTCTTGATGTTGGCCGGATCCACGCCAGGCCGCTGCCAGAAACTGGAGGTTTCCGTATCCCACAGGTTCACGGCAACCATCCAATCCAGGTTCTCCATAGCCTTGCGATTCATATTGGCGTTGGCCCCACCCACGGCCGGGTTTTGTCCCCAGGCAAAGAAGCCTTTGATATCACCGGCATACATGGCCTCAAACAGGGACAGCCAGGAATAGTTGCCGCCGTCGGCTAGCTTGGGCATCCACTGGTAACCGAACTCGTTTTCCGGCGTAGCGTTGTCGCCATACATCCACTTGAACAGGCTGACCGCATACTTGGGGTAATGTTGCCACCAGTTGGCGCTCTTGGGGTCGTTGGAGCTAGGGGTATAGGCAGCCAGATAAGCTTCCAGAGTCTCGTCCTTGGCCTGGGGTGGGCTGAGATAACCGGGCAGGATGTGGAAGAGCAGACAGTGATCGGTGGAACCTTGCACGTTGCTCTCGCCCCGCAGGGCATTGATGCCGCCACCCGCTCGCCCGACGTTTCCCAGCAGCAATTGGATGATGGCCGCTGTCCGGATGTTTTGCGTACCGTAGGTGTGCTGCGTCCAGCCCATGGCATACATGATGGTAGCCACTTTGTCCGGCGCACCGGTGCCAGCGAAGGTCTCGTAGATTTTGAGCAAATCTTCTTTGGGCGTGCCGGTGATTTGGGATACGGTATCTAGGTCGTAGTGGGCATAGTGCTGCTTGAGCAACTGGAAGACGCTATTCGGGTCTGCCAAAGTGGCGTCTTCCAGGGGGATGCCCTCCGCGTCGGTTTGATAGGTCCAGGTGGACTGGTCGTACTTGCGCTTACTGGCATCGTAGCCACAAAAGACGCCTTCCTCGAACTTAAAATCGGGATTGATGAGGAAGGGGGCGTTGGTGTGCTCGACAATGTATTCCTGGTGGTAAAGGTCATTGTCCAGGATGTATTTAATGAGCCCACCCAGGAAGGCGATGTCCGTACCGGCCCGGATGGGGGCGTAAATGTCGGCCTTGGCCGACGTGCGAGTGAAGCGGGGGTCTACACTGATCAGGGTAGCTCCGTTGTCCATGGCCTGGGTCACCCACTTGAAGGAGACGGGGTGATTTTCGGCGGCATTAGAGCCCATGATCAAGATGACGTCACTGTTTTTGAGGTCAATCCAATGGTTCGTCATCGCTCCTCTACCGAACGACTCTGCCAGAGCCGCAACAGTAGCGGAGTGTCATATGCGCGCCTGGTGTTCAATGTACACCAGGCCCATAGACCGCAATGCTTTAACCAGTAGAATACATTCCTCATTGTCGAGCGCGGCGCTGCCGACGGATGCAATCGCCTCGGTGCGGCGCACCAGGCGTCCATCGGCGTCGGTCTCAATCCAGTAGGCGTCGCGCGTCTGCTTGACCCGTTGGGCAACCTCGTCCAGGGCCCAATCCCATTCCACTTCCTGCCATTCACTGGCCCCAGGAGCCCGGTACATTGGTTTGGTAATCCGGCGGTCGCTGTTGGCCAGTTGTTTCAGGGCGCTGCCTTTGCTACACAGCGCGCCTTGGTTGATGGGATGGTCGGGATCACCCTCGGTGTTGACCACTTTGCCGTCGCGCGTGCCAACGATTATCCCACAGCCCACAGCACAATAGGGGCAGATGGTAGCCGTCTCCGTGGTCCATTTGACCTTCGATGAGCGAGGGGCGGCTATGGCTGGCGACGGTAAAGCCCCAGCGACCAGCGCCGTGGAGGCTGCCCCTCCCAGTTTGAAAAATTGCCTTCTCGATAGCTTCATTGCAATCCCTCCTTCTACTCAAAAATCTTTATAAAGGATAAAACGTAACTGCCTACCCTCATGTCATTCCGAGGAGCGGAGTACCCAAAGGGCATAAACGACGAGGAATCTCCGAAACTTTGGCCCAAAAGAGGTCTACCCTGTGCCCCTTGGGTATTTACCAAAACCTTGGGGATTCTTCACTCGCTGCGTTCGTTCAGAATGACATGGTAGGTAGTTACGATAAAATAACACCCGATAACCCCGGCTATTTTTGTGATGTTTGTCACAAACAAACGCAAAAAATAATTTTGCCTAAGTGAAGTGATGGACGATACTTTTTAACCACACCCCGAGTTGAGCACATCTATGAGCGTCAAAGACCGGGAGTTCTTGGGCGGTCTCAGCTAACGCCTGGGCATCAAGGCCGTATGTTTCAGCTAATTGTCGGACGCGAGCCTGTTTTTCATTGGCTTCGGGTGGCTCGGTGTAAAATTGTCCGGCGATCAACATTCCCTCGAACTGGTCATTCACCCTGATACGAGCGCGCATATATTGCAAGCCGGCATTACAGGTAGCGAATTTGGGTTGATCTTCAGGCTGCCTGACTAGCTTGCGCCACAAGTTGATACAGACCTGGCGACCCGATTCGCTAGCCATAATCAGGTCACAGAAGCGACAACAGTGACTCAGTTTCGTCAGCAGTTCACCGTTGGGCGCGATTGTAACTGCTCCTACTCCAGCAATCTCGGCGAAGACATCTTGGATGACTTGGATGCATGTCAAGGGGATAATCTTGGTAGAGGGAATTGGAGCGGTGCTCTGAGGACCGTGATCACTTTCAATGGAGGATGCACCGGACAACAGCGCTTTTACATCTTGGCGCGTAAAGCGCCACTGGTTACCCACCTTAATTCCAGTTAGCCGGCCCTCCTTGAGCATACGGTAAATCGTTGTACGGTCTAGCTGAAGCAACTCCTGCAACTGTTTGGTGGTCAACAAATCATCCACAATACACTACTTGTGCTGCGGTTTGCATTACATTACTATAGCAATTTATAATAATTTATATCAGCAGTAATACCTGTCACCTTATTTATTGATTATAGACTCTTCCATGCTAGCCGTCTATGGGGAAATATACTCCTTAGCCATGGGGGAATCCCTACTCCGTGAAAAAAGGCGCAAATATACAGGCGGGTGACTGGCTATCTCCATTCCCAGGAATGACAAAGCCCACCAATCAAGCTGGTGGGCTTTCTGTGCGTGATATCTAAATTTGTAGTAGCCATTTAGCGCTGGTTCACTTCAGTAAGACCCTTTCTAATGGCGTATTTAATCAGTTCAGCGATATTATCCAATTCCAGCTTTCGCATCAATTTGACCCGGTGCTTCTCAACGGTTTTTATGCTCAGGTGCAGCATATTGGCTATCTCACGCGTCGTCTTCCCCTCGGCGATCAGGCGGAGCACTTCCTTCTCGCGTAGGGTCAGGCTATCATAGCGTGATTGGGTTTGGTTTGGGTGTTGGGCCAGATAGTCCTCCAAGACGGCCTTTGTTACGGAAGGGGAGAGGAAGGCCTGGCCGTAATACACCGCCCGGATAGCGGCCATCAATTCGTCGGGCCCGCTCTCTTTCAACACGTAACCCAAGGCGCCAGCCTTGAGCATGGCGAAGAAGTATTCTTCGCGATCGTGCATTGTCAGGGCCAGCACGTTTATATGAGGGACACGTTCTTTGATCTCTTGCGTAGCTTCCAGGCCACTCAAGTCGCCCATGGCGATGTCCATCAGTATCACGTCGGGCTTAAGGCGGGTGGCCAACTCGATGGCTTCCCAGCCGCTACTGGCCTCGCCAACGACTTCTATATCGGCGTAGCCTTCCAACAGCGAGCGGATGCCAGCGCGTACGATGCTATGGTCGTCAGCTATCAAGACTTGAATCTTACCCAATGGTAGGTCCCTTAGCCCAAGCTCTCAATGCTGGTTCAGTGGAACTTCGGCCAGCACCAAGGTCCCCCTGCCCGGCTTGGAGCCAACGTAAAATTCTCCGCCTAGCAAGGTGATACGTTCTTTCATACCGCGCATTCCCCAGCCTTGTCCCTGCCCATTCAGCACCTGACCGGGGTCAAACCCTATACCATTATCCTCTATGCGTACAATGAGCCGGTCATCTTTTTTAGTCAGTGAGATGTGAGCCTGACTTGCCTGGGCGTGGCGGGCGATGTTAGTGATAGCCTCCTGGATAACCCGAAAAACCGCTATCTCTACTTCGGCGGGCAGCCGCTCTTTTAGATCGGTCACTCTGAATCGTACCTTAACACCGTTCGGTTCCAAGTATTTTTTGGCTTGACTGCGCACGGCTAGAGTCAGGCCCAGGTCGTCCAGAATCTCCGGGCGTAGGTCACAAATGAGGCTGCGCAAGTCTCGCAAAGCCTGCGCAGCGATATCACGCACGTTGGCCAATTTCTCCTTTGCACCAGGGAAGCCGGGGGGAAGGTTGTTCTCAACGGTGGCTGTCGTCATGATAATGGCAGTCAGCGATTGACCGATACTATCGTGCAGTTCACGAGCCAGGCGGGTACGTTCCTCTTCCTGCGCGGTCAAGACTTTGCCCAGCAGTTGCTTGCATATCGTTTCCTTGCCTTGGAGTTGTTCATAAAGAAAGGTCAGTTCACTCGTATGTTCTTCGAACATCTCCTCTAAGGCTTCGGTCCAGTGCAGTTGATTCTCCAGAGTGGTTTGTAATCTCACTCGTATCTGCTCCGGGTTGGCGGTGAGGGGGTGCAACCTCGTCAACACTACCTTGTGTAGTACGCCAAGTTGGACGTCCTATATTTATCGTTGGTAACTATTCACCTTGTCACTCTGAGGCGTAGCGAAGCGAAGCCGAAGAGTCTCTTCACCGGCGGAATAGGAGATTCTTCGTCGCTACGCTCCTCAGAATGACATGAAGGTGAATAGTTACTATCGTTGTTATTTTGCGCTCATCACACTGCGTGTACTAACAAATCACTCAGGGACTCGATGCGCATATCGCGTAGCCGCCCTCGAATAACCTGGGCCACTTTTTGCATCATTAGTTGGCCAAATTGATGATCTTTTTCAAATATCTTCCGAAGTTCCCGGCAATCAAATGAAAGCACCTGACACGAATTCAGAGCCTTGCTACTGGACGTGGCGTTGTGCGGGGAGACCAAGGCCGACCAGCCAAACATTTCCCCAGGGCCGGTGTGGCTGACAACAAGCTCCGTAGTTTCGAGATTGCCCAAGAGTTGTCGACTGATTGGGTGGCTCACACTCCGATCTGGTAGATCAATTACAATGCCAACCTTTCCTGTCACGACGAAATAAAAATGAACCAGTTCCTCTCCCTCGCGGAAGAAGTAATGCCCTGCTTCCACCGTCATCTCGCTCCCTACTCTGGATAGGGCGATGATCTGCTCCTTACTTAGACCAGCAAAAAATGGGTAACGGCGGATCAACTCAGGTGAGACCATAATTTCCTCCTATAGGTTCTATCAATTCTGCCACTATAGCCGCCGTTACCTGGAGAATTACCCCGGCGACGGTCGGTGTTAACTTTTCTCTAAAAGTAGTATGTCTGTCGAGTAGAGGCCGTTTTGCGTAGGAGGATAAATGCTTTCAGGCTGCTAGCCCTGTTTCAATAGTCGGGAGCGAAAGGGGAAAATCGTCAGTTCGTAATTGTAAAAGAAGAGGAAATACGCAAAAGACATAAGCTTCTATTAACCCTAATTTAATCTTAAATCAGCCCTAAAGTTTTTGAAAGTGATAAATGTCACAAAAAAAAGTGACATTTGTCACAAGTTTTGTGATATTTGCTACAAACATTGCTGCTAGACATAGTTATCGAGGTATCATCTCAATAATTCGGGGTGGGTAGGGGCAAGGCAACTCGGAGAGCAGGTTGTTTGCTCCGAGACCCTCAATCCGAGTTGCCTCGCCCCTACTTTTTGAGAAGATACTTATCGAGAAGCTGCTCGGTAAACCTCGGGGGCGCAGCATGAACAGGCTCTCCCATCAATGAGGCGGACGTTGTGGGGGAATACCCTCCTTTGTCGTGGGGAAATCCCTACTCCTGACGATGAACGTCACAATTGGTGGAACATAGAATGGCCTGCGTGCTATAATGGGGATGAATCGCTTATGTAGTGGAGACTATGTGGTGGATAATGCTGTGGCCAGCCAGGGCAGTTCGATGTACTTGGAAACGCTTGAGGATTTCCTTCTGGGGCCGTTTTACGATTTGGGACGGTTTGTCGCCGGAATAGTGGCCGAACCTCCTCCCACCCGCATCCTTTCCGGGACGGAGTTGTCAGCCGCCCGCCAGGTTTTGAGCGATGCTGGTTGCGACCTGTCGCGTTGCACGGTAGAGAATCTGCACACCTTCCCCGTAGACATAGAACCGGGCCAACTCTTTGACCTGCTGGTGACGTGGCAGCAATGGCCCCGCTCCTCCTTTTTTCCCTGCCTGAGCACCGACGAACACGGCGTTACCTGGTTTGCATATCGATGGTGGAAAGTCATTCCTGTCGTCATTATGAAGCTCAGGGCTGCCGAAAGGCTGCGCTACATCATTTACGACATCGTTTGGGGTATTGGGTCGGGTGGGTATCACTCATTTCTGATTGACCAGGCTGGCCTGGCACCAACGTTCAAGGCCAGCGCTCCACAAACAACCCTCTCGATCTTTACCACCTTTCCCCGAACGTGGCTCTTCCCGGAGGGGCTTCACGACCAGGTCAATTACGACATTTACCGTAAGCTGCACTCATTAAATCAGACATAGAGATAAGATAAACATGGCCAGACCGGGGGTGATTATCACTGGCGCAACCGGCTTCTTGGGAGGCCGGTTGATGCGACAATTACGTAAGGAGTATCAGATCTTCGCTATCGGTCGCCGGTCGCCAAAGGAAGCGGGGGTACCTGAAGGACCGGGCATTCATTGGTTCCAGGTAGATATCGGCTATTTCGACCGTCTGCGAGAGGTATTTTCTCGGATCAGGGAGATGGGAGGAGCCGACCTACTTTTGCACCTGGCGGCCTACTACGATTTTACGGGAGAGGATCACCCGGAATACATGCGTACCAACGTAATAGGCACTCGAAACGTCCTGGAACTTTCGGTGCCGCTGAAACTGAGAAAATTCATTTACACCAGTTCTGTCGCTGCCTGTCCCTTCCCCAAACCGGGCCAAGCGGTGACCGAAGATATCCCGCCAACCGCTCCCGTTCCCTACGCCCGATCAAAGCGGATGGGCGAAGAAATGATGCAGGAGTTTCAGGACCGCGTTCCTTCGTGCATTCTGCGTCTGGCGGCCATCTTCAGCGATTGGTGTGAGTATGAGCCACTGGACGAGTTTTTGCGGACATGGTGTTCTAACCGCTGGAACGCCCGCATCCTGGGCGGGCAAGGACAGTCAGCAGTTCCCTATCTGCATGTGCGGGATTTACTCTCGTTTTACATCCGGGTGGTTGAGAAATGTGATGATTTGGAACCAGGGGAAGTTTTGCAGGCATCCCCGGATGGATCCACCACCCACCTGGAACTCTACCGGGAGGTGACACGCAGTTTTTATGGCTTGCCCCGTTTTCCGATCTACGTGCCCAAATTTCTGGCCCGTCCGGGCATTATAATGCGCGAGAAGCTGGGACGCATCACCGGTCATATGCCCTTCGAGCGATCATGGATGGGCGACTACATTGACCTGCGGCTGGACGTGAACGCCTTACGGACGCGCCGTCGCCTTGATTGGGCCCCCAACCCGGAACTGTATATCCTTCGGCGTATCCCTTTTATGATTGAGAATATGCGAAACAATCCCGAGGAGTGGGGGCTGCGGAGCAAACGGAAGAAAGCCAGAGGAATGGGGTACGAACGGAGAGTAGAAGTAGGACGGCATCCCCATGCCGTCCGGTTTCAACCTCGCAAAACTTAGACCTGCTACTTGTTACTGCACTGTAAGGCAAATTTTGATTGGTAGGACGGCATCCTTAGCTTACAATGTACTCAGCAAGCCCTCAATTTCGGCAAAGATTTGCTCGTTGGTGTAGCCGAGTTGGGTCATAGCGCCGGCAGGACAGGTGACCACACAGGTGCCGCAGCCTTTGCACAACACCTCATTGACCCAGGCCACCATGCGCTTCTGAAATGGCACCTGGCTGATGGCTTGATAAGGACAGTCGCTCAGGCACAATTGACAGCCACTACAAAGAGCCGGGTTGACCACGGCAGCGATAGGCTCAACCTCTACCATCCCTTTGTCAATGAGAGTCAGGGCACTGGCTGCGGCTGCCGCTCCCTGGGTCACGCTGTCGGGAATATCTTTGGGACCCTGGCAGGCACCGGCGATGAATATTCCCTCGACGGTTGTCTCTACCGGGGCCAATTTGGGGTGCTTCTCTGCAAAGAAGCCTTCTTGGGTACAGCCGATGCCGAAAAGGCGGGCCATCTCTGCTGCGTCCTGGCGAGGTTCCAGCCCGGCTGCCAGGACGACCATATCCACCGGCACGATCACTCGCCGCCCCAGCAACGTATCTTCGGCCTTGACCAGTAATTTACCCTCCCGGTAAATGACCTCGGCCCCTTTGCCGTGGACAAAAATTACCCCCGCTCGTTGTACCTGTTCGTAGAACTCTTCGTAGCCTTTGCCAAAAGCCCGCATATCAATGTAAAAGTTAAAGACACGGGCACGCGTCCGTTCTTTGACCATCATAGCAAATTTGAGCGAGGTCATACAGCAGATACGAGAGCAATATCGGTTGAACTTCTGGTCACGGCTGCCGATACAATGCAAAATGGCGATACTCTCCGGTTCACGACCATCCTTCATCACGATTTTGCCCCCCGTCGGTCCGGAGGGATGGCATAGCCTCTCAAATTCCAGACTGGTGAGGATGTTGTCCCAGCGCCCGTAGCCGTATTGGATGGCCCGACCCGGGTCGAACAACTGAAACCCGGTGGCCAGGATGATGGCCCCCACCTCGAACTCTTGTATTTCGTCCTGTTGTTTAAAGTCAATAGCGCCGGTCGGACAGAGGTTCTGGCAAACTTGGCAAGTATCCCACCGAAAATAGGCACAATGAGGCGGGTCAATCAGTGGCAGGTGCGGCACTGCCTGGGGAAAGGGAAAATAGATCGCCGGCCGTGTGTCCATTCCCTGGTCAAATTCAGAGGGGATGTTCTGCCAGGGGCACTTTTCGACGCAGAGGCCACAGCCGGTGCACAGCGCCTCGTCCACGTAGCGGGCCTTTTTGCGCACCCACACGCGGAAATTGCCCACAAAGCCCGATACCTCATCCACCTGGCTGTAACTGAGCAGCGTGATGTTGGGATGTTCCATCACATTAACCATCTTGGGAACAAGGATACATACCGCGCAATCAAGGCTGGGGAAGGTTCTGTCGAGCATCGCTACATGGCCACCGATGCTTGGCTCGTGCTCAACCAGGATGACCTGCTTGCCTGCGTCGGCCAGGCGCAGGGCAGCCTCAATGCCAGCGATGCCCCCTCCCACGACCAACACGGCGGGGGTAACAGGCGCTTGCCTGACATCGAGAGGCTGGTGATGCCTCACCCGGTGGACAGCGGCCACGATAATGCTTTTGCTCTTCTGAGTCGCCTGGTGACCGTCCGACGTGACCCATGAGACGTGCTCGCGGATGTTGGCCATCTGCAGGTTGAAGGGGTTCAAACCTGCCGCCTGGCATGCCTGGCGAAAAGTGGGCTCGTGCATCAGCGGCGAACAGGCAGCGACGACGACCCCGGTCAGTCCCAACCTATTGATGTCTTCCTGGATGAGTTTTTGACCGGAGTTGGAGCACAGAAACTCGTGGTCCCGAACAATGGTCACGCCGTCCAGTCGCCGGACGAATTCAGCTACGTTGGCCATATCTACCGTGCCGGCGATGTTAGTGCCGCAGTGACAAAGATAAAGGCCGATTCTGTCTGCCGACATCTTCTTGGCTGATGAGCTCATAGGTAAATTATGTAGGGTAAGTTGCCAACTTGCCCGTCGTATCTTCTCTTGCTACCACTCTACTTTATTCAGCATCGATTCCCAAATCAGTTCGGCCACGTCCAGTACCTTCACCCGCTGTCGCATCCGTTGGACGGCATTCAGCAGGGTTCGCTTGCATTGCTGGCAGGCCGACACGATGGTGTGAGCTTCCACGTCCAACGCCTGCCGTACCCGGCGTATGGCCACATCCATCGTCGCCTCGTCGCTGAAGATTTCCACGTCTCCGCCGCCCCCGCAGCACAAGGCATTATCACGTATGTTGGCCATCTCGCGGCATTCCACGCCGGGCAGGCTCTTCAAGATATGGCGAGGCGCGTCGTATTCTTCGCTCTTGCGACCCAGGTCACAGGGATCGTGATAGGTAACCACGCGTGGCAAAATGTTCGGCCTGATGCGTCGATTGTCCAGCAATTCGGCCAGGAATTGGGTGGCATGCATAATCGTCAGGTTAGCGGGCAGGCTGGCAAACTGGGGGTAGAGACGCTGCCAGGCATAAAAACAAGAGGGGCAGGTGGTAACCAGCCTGGCAATACCCAATTCTTTAACCTGCGCGATGTTATGCTCAACCAGGTCGACCATTTCATCCTTCATCCCGGCGTTATAAAGGGGATAACCGCAGCACCATTCGTGGCCACCCATCGTGGTGAAGCTAACCCCGACGTAGTTGAGAATGCGCCCGAAGGCCTGGGGGATGCTATAAACGCGCGGGTAAAAAGAGGCAATGCAACCCACAAAGTAGAGTACGTCAGCCTCTTTTTTGCCCTCGATGCCGGTCAAGCGTTGGGGAAGGTTCTTACTCCAGGTGAGTCGTTCTGCATTCAGGTCACCGGAGATGTTGTGCGTGGTCTTGACGGTATCCCGCAGGAGACTCAGACCTGCCGGCACCTGGGCTCCTGCCCGAACCGCATAAGTTTTGAGCCCAACCATCGTATCCGAGAGCAGGATACCACGTGGACAATGGACTGTGCAGGCTTTGCAGGTGGTGCAGAGCCAAAATGTCTGGCTGTGGAGCACTTCCTCCTTCAACCCCAACCGAATCAATCCCCACAGTTGTCGTGGGCTGATGTCCATCAGGTTAGCAGTGGGGCACGAGGCCGTACAACTGCCGCACTGGATGCAGGTGCGCAGCTTGTCAACGTCTGGCGTCACCTCACCAGCAAAAGAGAAATCCAATTGTTCTTCGGTCCAATATAAAGGGGTCGTCATTGGCCTTTTTTATTTCCATATCAGACCTGCCAGCACAGCCGGCGTCACCGAAGGGATCATCCTGGTAACGGTCAGCGTTGGCGCTTGGTCAGGATAGTGGTATAGGATTGTCAGGCTCAAACAAGCACAAGAAGATTTCGGAATATCAGTATTTGAGTAGTGAGGTCATAAATGACTTAAATTCATTTTGGCGGTTCGGGGTGAAAGAGGAAAAATCTTCGTACCTGACCAAATTAATTGTGATAGGTTCGTAGTAACGACTTTAGTCGTTTTTGTCGCTTAATCAACGGCTAAAATCGTCACTATCACGCATCAAAACTTTCTTGGTCAGGTACTAACCTGTCATTGTAGAAGAAGATAGGAAGTATCAGAGCTGGAAGGAAAAGCAAAGTGTCCAAAAAATGCAAACAGATTCCTGATTAACCCTATTTTCAAACGCTACTTAAATTTTTACAAGTGACAAATGTCATATCTTTTCGCGACAAATGTTACAGACATCTGTGATTCCTGGTACAAACAAGCAGGTTTTCCTGATGATAAAACCCTACCGAAGCCCGGTAGGGTTTTTTGTTTGTGCAGAAGAGTTTCACTCTATTGATGCCAAGAAAAGAGAAGATTTTTGAAAGTCAGAATTGAACCGCGAAATGTCCCCCTATAGGACCTCACTCAACCAGGAAGGACAGCGACTCGATGCGTAAGTCGTGCAACCGCTCTCGAATTACCCGGGCCGCCTTCTGGGTCAGTAAATAACCAAAGCGGCAATCTTCCTCAAAGACATCTCGCAGTTCCCGGCAGTCAATCGCTATGACCTTAGATGGCATCATCGCTTTTGCACTGGCAGTCGCTTTATGGGGGGGGATCAACCCTGACCAGCCGAACATCTCCCCCGGCCCCACGGTACTGACGACCACGTCCTTGGTTTGAAACTCGCGGCTGAACTGCTCGGACAGTTTATGTTCCGTGTCTCGAACCGGCACTTCGAACACAATTTTGACCGCCCCCTCCCGTACGAGATAGAACTGATCCACCATCTCCCCCTCGCGGAAAAAGTGATGCTCTGCCTCCACGGTCATTTCTTCGGCCGCCTTGGCCAAAATATCGAGCTGATCCAGGCTCAGGCCAACAAAAAATGAATAGCGTCGCAGTATTTCACGTGAGACCATATTCTCCTCCTCTGTAAATGGACCTTGTAGGACAAACTTAAGTTTGCCCTACGGTACGGATATTTTCATCATTGGTGGTGTGTCTGTCAACACTCGTGATAATTCCCTGGCAGATTTTAATCAACGTACTGGCTCAACCGCTCCACCACATTACCTTGTATATCGCGAATGATTACCTCAAGGGGCATCTGTCCCGGCAGCGAGTGGGTGGCACAGGCAAAACAGGGATCGTAGGTCCGGAAGGCCATCTCGATCCGGTTCAGTAACCCATTGCTGATCACCGTTCCCTTCTGGATGAGCGCCTGAGCGGTTTTCTTAATGGACATCGTAATAGGTGCATAGTTATTGGTCGTGCCTACGATCAGGTTGACCCTGGTCAGAATACCCTGCTCGTCGGTCCAGTAGTGGTGGGTCAAGGTACCGCGCGGTGCTTCCACGCAGCCTACGCCCTCGTCAGGGGTATTGGTCACAACGGGACGCACGTTGGGATCGATGATCTCCTCGTCGGTGATCAACTCCAGCATCCGTTCGGCGGCATAGAGCAGCTCGACCAATCGTGCCCAATGGGTGGCCAGCCGGTAGTGAACGGGTTCGTAACGCCCGTTGATCCGCCGGCTGCCCAGCGTTTCGTACATCTTTTCATAGGCTTCCTGGGCCTTGGGCGTAGCCATTCCGTCGGTAGCATTCAGCCGGGAGAGTGGTGTAGCGCAGTAAACCCCGCTCTCTTTGCCATCCACAAACCCTTGCCAGCCCACGCCCTTTAGATAGGGGAACTTCAAATAGGTCCAGGGTTCCACGTGCTCGGCTACGTGCTGGACGTAGTCACGGGGATGGTATTTGACGAACTCTTTACCCTCGGGGTCTACCACCCGGATCAGTCCATCGTAGAAGTTGACCTGGTTGTTCTCATCCACAGTCCCCATGTAGTAGGTACGGTGGGTATAGGCATCCGAGAGAACCAAATTTACGTATTCCTTATTACCCAGTACGACGTCTTCAAAGAGTTTCAGGCTGAAAAGTCCAAACTCCACATTCTGGCGGGCTACTTCCTCGATCTCTTGCTGTTCCTCTTTGGTGATGGCCCTGCTCCAGCCACCGGGCAGACCGGCCACCGGATGGACTCCTCGACCGCCGACCTTTTGAATGACGTGGTGGTTACGCATGCGAGCTTCGATGACCTGTTTGCCGATATCCACGCCTACTTTATGGACGACACCCAGAATATTCCGCTCGGCCGGCGGCGCATCGGGACCGACGACGAAGTCAGGGCCGCCCAGGGCGTAGAAATGGGTGGTGTGGTCGGCCACATAGAAGGCCGAGTAGAACATCTCCCGCAGTTTCTTGGCTGCCGAAGAGGGTTCAACGTGAAACAGGGCATCCAAGGTCTTGGTCGCGGCCATATGGTGGGCCTCTGGACAGACACCGCAGATGCGTTGAGTAATACGCGGCATTTCTTCGGCCGGTCGCCCCACGCAGAACTGCTCAAATCCCCGGAATTCAGGAATGACGAAGTAACTGTTGGCAACCTCCCCCTCATCGTTAAGGAAGATCTCGATCTTGCCATGACCTTCCAGGCGGGTGATTGGGTCTATACTAATCTGTTTCATTGGACTTCTCCTTTTCCTGCCTCATCGTCATTGAATCGAGCCCGCTGGAGTAGCGAATGGGCCATGCTGAAGCGGTAAAAAGTACCGGCCGGGTCTGGGATGGTGTCAATGACTGCCTCAATCTTTCGCTCCAGTTCATCCTCTTCCATTCTGGGATCACCAACCCCCATAACCGAGGCGACAGCAGCCAGTATCCTGGCTCCCTGGTCCTCCACCCCCTCGAGCGGACCGTAGCAGCCACGACAACCCATACCCACCTGGGGACAGAGCGCGCCACAGCCGCCTCGGGTGGCTGGCCCCATACACATAAGGCCCTGTTCCAGCAGACATATCCCTGGCTCCGGGATTTTCTCGAAAGGACGGTAGAACCGCTCAATGGTTTTCTCGTGCTTCTCCAATGGACACTCTTCACAAACCGCCACCGTTCCGGCCCCAATGACCGAGCCTGGAGGGGGCAACTCAGCCCCCTGGGTGAGAGCCGCCACCACAGCCTCCAGCACGGCCCAGATTTGGTGAGGTTCCGGCGGGCAACCGGGGATGTAATAATCCACCGGTACCACTTGATCCAGGGCCTTGACCGTGTTGTAGAAGGTGGGGATGTGCAGTTCTCCTTCCGGCACCGAAGTGACCGGCTGGGGAACTATCCTCTCCGGGTTGTCTGTGGATGGACTATCCAGGTAGGCGGCCCGGAAGGTGGCCTCTTTGGTAGTCAGGTTGGAGAGAGCCGGGATACAGCCCTCGTAGGCACAGGAGCCAAAGGCTACCAAAACTTTGGACTTCTGGCGCAGTAAGTGGGCCATCTCCTCGTTTTCCGAAGTGCGGATTGCCCCGTTAAAGAGGCACAGATCAATGTGGCCGTCGGGGTAATTGCGCACGTCCTCATATTTAAAGTCAGCCGCGACGGGCCAGAAAACCACATCGAAGATCTCGTCCACCACCAGGATTTTATCGCCGATGTTTAGCACGGCAATCTCGCAGCCACCACAAGAGGCAGCCCAGTACATAGCGAACTTAGGTTTTCCGTTATCTCCCATATTTTACCTCCTCTTCACTCCGTAGGAGCGGCATAGGGATGCCGCTCCTACATCTCCATGCCGCTCCGAGTTTCAACAGGCACAGGCTGACCGTGACCGTTACCACTCAGCACTGTTTCTTGCCAGCGTAGCCGGCCTAAAGCCCGTAGTTGTTCCGTCATTCGATTGACTGCTTCGGCCAGCACGACTCCTTCCGAAGCGGAAGCCCAGACCAGTTGCACCCGTTCTTCCTCAAGGCCCAATTGGCGTAGCATACGTTTGAGCAGGCTGTAGCGGCGTAGGGCCTTAATATTGCCTTCCACGTAGTGACACTCACCAGGATGGCAACCGGCAATCATAACCCCATCGGCTCCTTCCCGCAACGCCTTGAGTACCAGGTCAGGCTCCACCCGGCCACTACACATCACCCGGATAGGGCGCACATTGGGCGCGTAATGGAGACGGGACGTGCCGGCTAGGTCGGCCGCCCGGTAGGAGCACCAATTGCACAGGAAGCCAACAATGACAGGTTCGTAAGTTTTGCTCATTTTCTTTTCTCCTCTGTAAATAGACCTGGTAGAACAAACTTGAGTTTGCCCTACGGTACGGATAATTTTATCATTGGTGGTGTGTCAACACTCGTGATAACTCCTCAATAACCTTTAACCTTCAACGCCCTCAGGCAGGCACCAATTCGAACTCTCGCACATCCCACAGGATGCCTTCCACCTGGGCCATCAATTGATCTCGACTGAAGTGGGCCCCGGTGATGGCTGCGCTGGGACAGGCGGCTACGCAGGTACCACAACCCTGGCACAAGGCGGTGATGACCTCTGAAACCTTCTCTTCCTCTCGAAACTCGATGGCGTTGTAAGGACACAGATTGTTACAGATGCGACAACCAGAACACATTTCGGGAGTGATGTGAGCTTTTATCGGCTCCATCATCACTGTGCCCTGGCTGATGAAGCTGGCTACCTGCGCCGCTGCTGCTGCCCCCTGGGCCACCGCCTCGGGAATGGCCATAGGCCCCTGGCAGGCCCCGGCGATGCAGATGCCATCAACCATTGTATGTACCGGACGGAGTTTGGGATGGCGCTCGGTGAAGAACCCGCTAAAGTCGCAGCCCAGACCGAATAGGGTGGCCACCTCTTGAGCATCGTGGCGGGCCTCCACCCCGACACTCAGGACGACCATATCCACCGGGATGCGACGCTGCACGCTGGACAGCGTATCGTAGGCCTGAACGATGAGTTTGCCCTCTTCCTCAGGGGTACGAGCCACATCCGTCACCTCGGCCACCCGGCCCCGGATGAAATTGGTCTCTTCCATCATCACCCGGTGGTAGAACTCTTCGTACCGCTTGCCGGCCGCCCGGATGTCGATGTAGAAATTATAAACCTCAGCCCCAGACAGCCGCTCTTTAACCAGGTGGGCAAACTTCAACGAATACATGCAGCAGACCCTGGAGCAATATTCATTGTAATTCTCATCACGAGAGCCGACGCAGTGGATGATGGCCACGCTCTTGGGCTCGGTTTCCTTATCACGCAATACGATCCGGCCACCCGTGGGGCCGGAGGCGTTCACCATCCGCTCGAACTCGACGCTGGTGAAGACATTAGCCAGCCGCCCGTAGCCGTACTGAGGGACACGCCGGGCATCGAACGGTTCGTAGCCGGTGGCCAGGACGATGGTGCCCACCTCGAATTGGAGGATCTCATCCTGCTGTTCAAAATCAATCGCGTCGGTGGGACAGAAAATCTGGCAGGCCTTGCATTTGCCTCGCTCAAAGTAGATACAGTTCTCTGCGTCAATGACCGGGTACTTGGGTACCGCCTGGGGGAAGGGGCGGTAAACCGCCTTCCGGTCGGCCAGGCCGGCCTCAAAAACCTCATCGACCACCTTCTTGGGGCATTTCTCTTCGCAGATACCGCAACCAGTGCACAACTCTTCGTTGATGTAGCGGGCCTTCTTGCGCACCGTCACCGTGAAGTTACCGATGTAGCCCTCGACCTGCTCGACTTCGCTGTAGGTTAACAGGGTCACGTTGGGATGCTGGCCCACGTCTACCATCCTGGGGGTCAGAATGCAGGCTGCGCAGTCCAGGGTGGGGAAAGTCTTATCCCAGCGAGCCATATGGCCACCGATGGATGGTTCCCGCTCTACTAAGTAGACGTGGTGGCCCGCATGGGCTAACTCTCGTGCGGCCATAATACCGGCAATGCCACCTCCCACAATCAGGGTGTTGGGGTTAATTTCCACCGGGAATGGTTCCAGTGGCTGGTGGTGAACCACCCGTTCAACAGCCCCCCTGATCATAGCTTTGGCCTTCTGCGTCGCCGCTACCGGGTCATTAGTCGTCCATGAGTTGAGCTCCCGGATGTTGGCCATCTCGAACAGGAATGGATTCAGGCCGGCCCGTTGGCACGCTCCCCGGAAGGTTTTTTCGTGCATATGAGGGGAGCAGGCCGCGACCACCACCCGGGTCAGGCCCTTCTCTTTGATATCCTCTTCGACCAAATCCTGTCCCAGGCTGGAACACATAAATTCATAGTTGCGGGCAATCTCCACGTGGGGTTGCTCACCAACCCAACGGGTCACCTCTGCCACATCCACCGTTCCGGCGATATTCGTGCCGCAGTGACAGATATAGACACCAACTTTTTCACTCATAGGTTTCCCTCCGTTCGGGTGCAACGTAGATCACACCTTTCTAAATTGGCTCTGTTTCATTTACTTTAGAAATGCTCCGGCTGGATTACAGTCCACCAGTTTATAGCTTGGACTGTCCCACAGGGAGGCTTCGCCCTGGTCCACGCCGAGCCTGTCTAAAATCATTTAAAATGCACCTTGCTAAATTTCACAGCGCTTCGTGAACTAACTCAATCAGGTCTTTGACGGCGAGGCGGTCCTCGTGACCGGTGGTCTTCACCGCGTCCCGATACATTGTCACATCCTTCGGACAGGCGACGATAAAGGCTGACACACCATCAAGTTGTACTGCTTCGCGAATACGAGCCTCACTGGGACGCTCTGTGACCTCACCTTCCTCCATCCAGATACGTCCCCCGCCTGCGCCGCAACACAAGGCCCGGTCGCCGTGGCGGGGCATCTCAACCAGTTCGCAGCCAGTCGCAGCGATCACCCGGCGCGGCGCGTCGTACACACCGTTATAGCGCCCCAGGTAGCATGGGTCGTGATAGGTCACTTTGTAGTCCAACTTCTGGCTGAACTTGAGCTGGCCGGAAGCAATCAGTTGGTCCAGTAGTTCAGTGTAATGCAACACCGGTCGGCCACCGTTGATCTCGGCCGGGTACTCATACTTGAGCACGTTGTAGGAGTGTGGGTCGGTGGTGACGATTGCCTGGAAGTTACATTTGCTTAACGCGGCCACGTTTTTCTCCACCAGCATCTCGAACAGGCCTTCTTCACCCACCCGGCGCACGTCGTTACCGGCGTTGTGCTCGCCTTCATACATAATGCCGAAATCCAGGCCAGCCTGCTGAAAAACCTCAGCCGTCATTTGAGTGATGTCGGTCAAACTGGCGCTGTACGAAGCATAGTCACCGACGAACCACAAGTACTCGACTGCTGCCTTACGGGCATCTTTGATCTTGGACTTGATCGGTCGGCTCCACCTGGCGCGCATCCGTTCTGACTTGCCAAAAGAGTTCCCATAGCGGCCCAGGTTGGCTAAGGCATCTTGGAGTTCGGCGTCCACTCGTCCCTCAATCACCAGGTGGCGACGCATATCCACAATCGGCGTGATGTGCTCGATAAACAAAGGGCACTCCTGATCACAGGCGTAGCAGGTGGTACAGGCCCATAATACCTCGTCGGTGATTACATCGCCCACCAGTGATTTAGCCAATCTCTCCTCGCTCTTCGCTCCTCGCTCTTCGCTCTTTGCTCTTCGCTCCCCGCTCCCCGCTCCCCGCTCCATCAGGTGATCACGCAAGCCCATCATCAGCAATTTGGGTGACAGAGACAAGCCACTATTGTAAGCCGGGCACACGTCCTGGCAGCGCCCACACTCGGTACAGGTGTAAAAGTCGAGCATCTGCCGCCAGCGGAATCGCTCCACCGCGCTGACGCCAATCTCGCCCTCGAACTCCGGCGCTGGAGGCAGGCGACCGGGGGGATCCAGATTGCGCAGAAAAACAGCCGGAATCGAGGTGACCACGTGAAAATGCTTGCCACCGGGTAGTTCAGTCAGAAAGAGCAGCACCACGCCCAGGTGAATCCAATAACTGATTTCTTCGACGACAATCTGTGTTCCCTCACCCAGTCCGGCAAAAATCTTGCCAACGATCATCGAGATGGGGCGCCAGATGTAGATCGGGTCTTCTCCCTGGTTGATGCGGATACCGTTCATTACCAATAGGCTGAGCATAATGGTAAAGATGAACATCAGGACCATCACGCCCTGGTTTTTGTGACTACCTTTGTAGCGTTCGGGGTTTACCCCCAGGCGCATGGTCAAGCCGTACCCAACCGCAACCATCACCAATACGGCAAAGAGGTCCTGGAGCAACGCCAGCGGCCCGAACTGTCCGATCAGGGGCAGCACAAAGCCCGGGGCGGCAAAGGCCACCAGTCCTTCGATGATGGCCTGCAAAATGGTCAGAAAAAGAATGAGAAAGCCCCAAAAGATAAAAAAGTGAGCGGTGCCCGGCAGCAAGAAACGAAACAGCCGCAGTTGAGCTGCCACAAATACGATCAAGCCTTTGACCCGCTCGCCCCACTGCCCGAAGGGGCCGCTGGGCTGACCACGGCGCAGGTTCACCCACAGTAGTTGGTAGGTGCGCCAACCAAAGAGGCCACCGGCAATCAGCAAAGCAAGCAGCGCAACAATTGACTTGATCACTTCGTACGACATAACCTATCCACCTTTAACTTCTTGCACCTGTTCGGTCAGTACCTCTAGTAAATCGAGCATATCGACATCTGCTCCGTATTGGGCTACATCAAAAATCGGTGCAGAGGGATCGGTGTTAATGGCGATAAGTATGCCACTGTCAGTGATGGCCTCGACGTGCTCCGGCGCGCCACTGATACCCATAGCCAGGTAAACCTTAGGTTTGACCCTTTTGCCTGACTTGCCCACCAGCCGTGTGTGCGGCAGCCAGCCTTGGTCCACTACCGGACGTGAGGCACAGACTGCCCCACCGAGGGCTTCTGCCAGCTCTTCCACCAGCTCCAGGTCCTCTTGATTCTGGAGACCACGCCCAACAGCCACCAGAATCGATTCCTTAGCGATGTCCACGTCACCTGTCTCCGGCTCAATGTATTTCTTCAGGGTAACGCGTAACTCTTCCAAGGCCGGGGCTGCTACCGAAGTCACTACGGGCGGCTGCTCGCTCTGTCCCTGCTCCGGTTTGAAGCCGCCTGGGATTATCATTACCAAGACCGTAGGATCGGGCAAGTCACCTTCAACCATAATCTTGCCCCCACAAATCTGGCTAATAAACTTGAGGGCGCCGTCATCAGTACGGACGCTACGACAGTAGCTCACCAGGGGTAATCCCAACCGGGCAGAAAGCCCACTGGCCACCTCTGCGCCGATAGAAGTGTCGCCAAATAATACGGCCCGGGGGGTGTTCTCTTTGATCAAACCGGTCAACACTTGTTGGTAGGCATCCGGGGTGAAGTTCGCTAAGGCCGGGTGGTCTACAGATAACACCCGGTCGGCGGACAAATCGGCTGCCAGTCCCTGCGCCTCGTGGCCCAGTAAAACGGCCACAACACTACCGCCTGTACCTTGGGCCAGTACGCGCGCTGCCGCCAGCATTACGTAAGAAATGTTAGCCACCTGTCCTTGCAGGTGTTCAATCAGTACATAAATGTCTTGGTTCATTCTGTCCTCCTGCCTACAGGTCTTCCCCGACGATCAGAGTACGCCCACCTCTTGGAATATTCTAACAAGCCTGGCCGCGATTTCCTCTTCATCCCCTTCGATCATCGTCGCTCGCTCGCCCACCTCCGGCTGGAACATGCGACCAATGGCTGGCCCACCGGTGGGGTCTAACTCGGCCACCGATTGCACTTCAATGGTGGTAGTCTTCATTGCCTGGCGGATTTTGCTGAAAGCCACGTAACGTGGCGGCTCTTCTGAAGCCTGAATGCCCAGCACAGCCGGCAAGGCCACCTCCATCTCTGCGATCAGTCCGCCAGGGTACTCCTTGCGTACGATGGCTTTGTTGTCACTGACCGTCACGCCGGCCACATAACCAACGTAGGGCATTTCCAGATAGGCTGCCAGTAGCGGTCCCACCGGTCCATCCAGGTCGTTATGAGCTTGCACCCCGGTTAACACCAGGTCGGGCTGAAGCTCTTTGATGCTGGCTGCCAACACTCGCCCCAGAGCGTGATTGTTCACCCCTTCCTCAAAATCCCCGACCAGTTTGATCAGCCGGTCGGCGCCTTTGGCCGCTGCGGCGTAGAATACATCGTCTATGCCCTCAACGTCCGGCGCCACAATCGTGACCCGGCCTCCGCCACTCTCTTTGAGCAGGATGGCCTGCTCAATGGCGTGGTCGTCGAATTCATTCAGTATCAGGCGCAACCAGGTTGTATCCAAGGCAGTACCGTCCTCGTCAATGATAAGCTCTTCAACCAGGTCCGGTACGAGCTTAACTGGAACTACGATGTTCATTGGTTTCACCTCCTCTGTAAATAGAGCTTGTAGGACAAACTTAAGTTTGCCCTACAGTACGGATATTTTCATCATTGGTGGTGTGTCAACACTCGTGATAACTCCTTAATCACCAAGTGCTTCAGCCAGCAGTTCGGCGATGTCCTTCACCGCCAACCGTCCGGCTCCCTGGACCATCTTGGCCGCGTCTTCAAAGCGTGGCGCTTCGTAGGGACAGGCTATGGCCAGAATATCCGCGCCGGTCGTGACCGCTTCGCGTACCCGCCATTCGGACAGCCGGACGTGAGCCTTCTCCCACTGGAAACCATCCAGCCACATCCCGCCACCGCCACCACCGCAGCACAAACTGGTCTCCCGGTTGTGTGACATCTCCACCAACTCTACGCCAGGGATAGCCTTCAGCAATTGGCGAGGTTCTTCGTATACCCCATTGGCCCGACCCAGATAACACGGATCGTGGAAAGTAACCAGGGTATCCGTCTCCTGCTTCAGTAACGGTTTGAGTTGATCAAGCCGCTCGGCCAAAAATTGGGTGTAGTGCCGAACCGGATAGGAGATACCCAGGGCCGGATACTCGTTCTTGAGGGCATTGTAAGCATGCGGGTCAGCCGTGATGATCTCTTTGAACTCGTACTTGCTGAAGGCCCGTTTGTTCTTCTCGGCCAACATCTCAAACAGGCCACGTTCACCGGCTAGCCGTTGCGAGTCACCGTCGCTGCTTTCCTCATGCCCCAAAATGCCAAAGTCGACTCCCAGAGCATTCAACACCTTGGCCAGCGCCTTGCTGGCCAACTGAACCCGGGGATGATAAGAAGCATAGTCGCCCACGAACCACAGAACCTCCACCGGCCGTCTGGCCTGGCTCATAATTGTCACTTCAGGTTCGATCCCTGTAGCCCAGTTGGCTCGCTTGCGGGGTGATTGGCCCAGGGGATTACCATACCGTTGAGAGTACTCCAGGGCATCCTGAAGCTCAGAGGGAATGTTGCCGGCCAGCAGCAGTTCTTCCTTGGTCCGGGTCATCAGGCCGAGGGTGAGCGGGATTTTAGATGGACAGACTTGCGTACAGGCGTAACAGGACACACACATCCAGACCGTGTCGGTCTCCATGACCTGATCAAACATCCGGGTACGCAAAGCGGCGATCATCTTGCCGGGTGGAAAATCCATCAGGTACCCGAAAGGACATATGCCACTACACGTACCGCACTGCAAGCAGGATCGAATCCGCTCACCTTCCGCTACCTCGTACAGGCTGGTGTAGAACGTCTCATTCAAAGAAGGACTTTGAGAGACTGTGGTTATAGCCATTACGTCACCTCCTCTGTAAATAGAGCTTGTAGGACAAACTTAAGTTTGCCCTACGGTACGGATATTTTCATCATTGGTGGTGTGTTAACACTCGTGATAACTCCTCTGCTATATCCCACGATATACAGCTTTAGGCTTGATTATGTTCCATCACAATCGAACGTAGATTGAAACTATTTTGCCCTTTCTGTTGCAAAACGTAGCCGGGGCATCCCTATGCCCGCCGTAGACAAGGTTTTGCAACAAGAACTAACTAGGCGTGTGCTAATAAAACACTCAGGGATTCAATGCGCATATCGCGCAGCCGCTCTCGAATGACTTGGGCCACCTTCTGCATCATCACATAGCTGAATTGACCATCTTCTTTAAAAATCTCTCGAAGTGCCCGGCAGTCAAACGAAATGACCCGGCTTGGGGTCAGGGCCTTGCCACTGGACGTGGCATTGTGCGAGGGGACCAGGGCCGACCAGGCAAACATTTCCTCTGGTCCGATGGTACTGATGACGATCTCGTTGGCTTTGAAATCGTCGGTGAGTGGCTGGCTGATTGGTTGATCCACCCTCTGATCCGGTAGATCAATTAGAATGCCAACCTCTCCCTCCAAAACGAGGTAAAAGTGGTCCAGTTCCTCTCCCTCGCGGAAGAAGTAATGCTCTGCTTCCACCGTCATCTCGTCGGCTGTCTTGGCCAAGGTGACAATCTGTTCCATGCTCAGGCCAACAAAGAACGGATAACGCCGGAGTAACTCGGGCGAAACCATATCTCCCTCCTGTTTCTTATTTTTAGTCAGATTTGCCAGCACAGCCGCCGTCACCTCAGGGATCATCCCGGCAACGGCCAGCGTTGGTTCCTCGTCAGAGTAGTGGTATAGGATAGGCTCAAACGAGCCCAAGAAGATTTCGAAATATCAGTCTCTGAGTGATGAGGTCAGTATATGACCTAAAATCATTTTGATGATTCGAGGCGAAGGAAGAAAATCCCCAGGCTGTAATTGTAGAAGAAGATAGAAGGTATCAGGTCTAGAGAAAAAGCAAGATATCCACAAGGATACAGAGAATTTCTATTAACTTTACTTCAAAACCCTATCTCTTTCCTTGAATTTTCACAAGTGACAAATGTCATTCCTTTTCGTGACAAATGTCACAAATTTTGTGATTTATAGTACAAACATCATTTTTAATCCTTATGGTCTTAGATTGACATAGTGACTGTGATCAGGTAAGCTATGCCCCTCGTTTAGAGGAAGCTGATTTCATGATTGCCTACTGCGATTGCTTTTCCGGGGTGAGCGGTGATATGCTGTTAGGAGCTCTGGTCGATGCCGGGCTGGCGCTACTGGCCTTGTCGGCCGAGTTGGCCAAACTCAGTCTGGGGGATGCCTTTACCTTAACCTGTGCAGAAGTTCGTCGGGGTACGATGCGGGCGACCAAAGTGTACGTGAATTTGGCTGAGGATGGTTATCATGACCAACTCTCCCTGACCGACCTGCATACCTTGCTTGAAGGTAAGGGGCTCTCGCCCCGCGCCTGCCAGCAGAGTCTGGCTACCTTTCGGCGACTGGCTGAAGCCGAAGCTAAGGTTCACGGTATGCCGGTTGAGGAGGTTTACTTTCAGCCGGAGAGTGTGTTAGATTTGATCGTCGACATTGTCGGCGTAGTCATTGGGCTGGAGTTGCTGGCCGTCGAACGGCTCTATGCCTCGGCCTTACCCCTGGGCCACGGCCAGATCGAATTCAGCCATTCGCTCCATGGTATCTTGCCATTGCCGTCTCCCACTACCTTGGAACTGCTCAGCCAGGTACAGACCCCTACCCGTCCCCAATCGACTGACTTTGAACTGGTCACGCCGACAGGGGCAGCTCTCCTGACTACGCTGGCTGAATTTCACCAGCCAGCGATGCGTTTGCATCGCGTGGGGGTAGGGGCCGGTGACCGGGACCTACCCTGGCCCAATATCTTACGTCTGTGGTTAGGTGAGCCGTAAGTTGATCAATGATGATCATTCTTAAAAACCCTTTACCCCAAATACCTCGTAAGGTACGCGAGGCGTTACAGCCTCCCCACAAAAACAGGCGTAACGTTTCTTCCCCCTACCGCTTCAAACGGTACCAGATTGCCACCTGCACCCCGTAACTGACCGTAAACACAATCAAACCGATAACAAACAACCACAATATCCGGCGGGGTTTCAGGACCGTACTCAGAGTTACTGGGGGAACGGTCGTTGGGTTTGGAGTGATGGGCTCATCTATGGCCTGGTCAGCCTCTGGTAGCTCGAGCTCAGGGTCAGGCAGGGCAGCCAAAACCGGAGGCGGATCGTCTTCGGGTGAGGGTAGAATATCGGCTACTGGCGCATCTCCTGCTTCTTCCCGGTCAGCCCGAGCCAGTGAAGCCGGGGGGGGGGCTGGCGTGGGCGTCAATGTCGGTGGTGATGGCAGGGGTGTATCGGTCGGTACAGGCGTGGCAGTCAGGACAGGGGAGGGGCTGGGGGTGGGAGTCAGCACAGGCAATAGAGCAGGCCGTTGCTCCGGTGAACCTTGTTCGATAATTAAGCGGGGTGCACCACCGATAAAACAGTTCGAGCCGTTGCTGCAGACGGCTCCCGGCAGTTGGATGGTATAAACGCCGTTACTGGCAGCAACTGTTTGTTCATTACCCTGCTCGTCAACCAACAGGGCCTGGGGGGCAATGGCATTGAGATTAAAGGTGGCCGGCGTGGGGGCCACGTTCCATAGGACGGTCGTGGTTTGCCCACCGCGATCCATGGTAACAATGTAGACGTTGCCCAATTGTAGCCAGGTTGTGTTTTGCTCCCCCCTAAAATGGCGGGTTACTACTTGAAAAGCGTTGAAAGCCGGACGTCGGGAATCGTCACCGCGCAACAGGCCATAAGGCTCAACCGACTCTGGGTGGTTGCGTTCATTGCGCATTTTGTTGAAGGCGATCCGTTCTGCGCCGCCGGCCAGGGCCAGGGCAAAAGCCTGGATGACAAAGGCGCTCTGCTCTTCCAGGGTAATGTTAAAAGCAGCCGGTGCCTCCAGCGGCTCGATGTAATCCTCAGAAGGAGGAGCATTTGTTTCATTAATCCAGACCGGTTTGTGTCCCAGGCCGTAGCGGTCGAGAATGCCCCGCACGTCGGTTAAAATTTCCAATATCTGGCCAGGGTCGTAATAGAGATGGTAACTAACGGCATCAAAGAAATAATTTTCCTCGGCCGCCTGCGGATCGGCTACAATAATTTCCAGCAAGCGTGACAGGTACTGGGAGGTGCCCCGATTACGGTCCCAGGTGTAGGTGAGCCCGGCCAGATGAACCTGCATTTCGGGATCAACGGCCTTGATTTTGAGATATGCCTCTTTTAAGAGAAGATAATAATCTGCTTCGGTACCATCCCAGGTGTGATTGGACGAAGCAGGGTCGGTAATATCCGGCTGGTTCCAGATGACCCAGTGCTTAATGCGGCCCTTGTACTGGCTGGCAATCTTGAACACAAAATCGCCCCAGAACTCCAGGGGCGGTACAGCAGTCGAGAAACGACTATCCGTGGCCCAGGCCGGCGTGCCGATGAGCACGGCCACTACTTCACGCCCGGCGGCAATTTCAGCATTGAGCAAGGTATCCGGCACGTTGGCCGGTTTCCAGTCAAAAGGTCCGGCCGGCTGAACGACATCCCAGCGGAAGAAAACCCGCGTCCAGCCAGCCCCAGTCGCATTGGCTGCCTCGGTGTTAACAAAACTGTCAACGATCCCAAAACGAGGGTCAAAAGAGGGGGCAGACTCTGCCGGGGGCGGGTCTTGGGCCACGGCCGGTGGGGTTAGTACCGTTAATATCACCAATGCCAACAGTCCAACTAGCTTAAGCTGTTGGCAGACATTTCTTATAGTCATAATAAAAAGTTTACATAAAAATCCGATTTTGTAAAGTGAACCGGTAGCTCTAGGCCAGGTTGATTCGCTTAAAAAGTAGCCGGCACATCCCCATACGTCGGTGTTAAAAAGTAGCCGGCGCATCCCCATGCGTCGGTGGGGCATAGGGATGTCCTGCCTGCATTTCGCAATGAGTACTAGGCCAGATTAGTTCGCTTAAAAAGCCAGGGGGCACCGCCACTGGTCCAGAATCCAGAAACGGCATAACGGACGATGGTCATTGGGAAGTGTAAAACATTTTCCGGCGCCGGAATGATTAGATCCAACCCCACAAAAATAATTGCCAGCAGCACCAGACCGACCACAAAACGAAGGAGACGTTGACCGATGGGACCGGTGGCTTGAAAATTGACCTGCTGTCGCTCAAAAATGATGCCCAAACTAAAACCACCCATTGTGCTCACGGTGGCCATCGTATCCGGGTGAGGATGAATAAAGATAATGAGGAGCGGCACGACAATGGCCAGACCAATTTGTAGTCTCAGGGACCGGTTCAAGAGTAAGGCCGTGATCTGTGGCTCAAATTTTACAAACAGGAGCAGAATAATCAGCCCCAGGATGGCCCCCCCCAGTAAATCGGTAGGAAAGTGAACACCCAGGTAAACCCGGGAGAAACTGACCAGGACAAAGAGAATAGCGGCTATGACCCAGAACCAGCCCTGCCTGAGCTGATGAGCCAGGTAAAACCAAAGCACCAGCGAGGTTTGGGTATGACCACTGGGGATGCCGGGACCGCTGGCCTTTTGGTTGAGTTTAAGCACGGGGCTGGTGGCGGCTGAGGGCCATTCAAAAGGGCGGGGGTGATTGATGAGCAATTTGGCCCAGGTATTGAAAGTAATGGAGATGAGAACCAGGTAGGCCAGGTGTAACCCCGCCGATTTGTTGACCACCCAGATCACAAAGGGAAAAATAAGCAAGAAAAATTCGACTTCGCCCAAAAAAGTGATGGCGTTAAACAGGCCATCCAAAGCCGGGTTATGAATAGTCTGAATTGAAACAATAACCTGATTGCCCCAATTCCAAATTGGTTCCATCGATTAACCTTTTAACCAATACGGAATGGAGAATGCGGAGTGCGGAAATTTTTTTATTCCGCGTTCATCATTCTGCACTCCGCATTCGTATTTTTTTACATCTCGGCCCGGTAGAGGGCTGTTTCTAATTTTCGTAAAGCTCTGTTTACCCGCTTGTTCAACTTCCACAGGGCATCCAGGTCATCCGGGTTATGCACCGCAGACTGGGCCAGGGCGGCGCCAGCTTTGAGCAGGCTGAAGGCTTCGCTTTGGATGGGCACGTTACTTCCTTTTAACTTGTTGGCCGCTTTGACCAGTTCATCCACTTCTGATCCCCAGTCGCGGGTTGGTTTGTGGCGGGCTTTTTCTTGCTGTTTGGCGTGGCGGTCAGGTTCCAGGGTTTCGATGATGCGCTGGTTTTGTTTGGCGGCCATATAGATTTCTTTCAGGTCTCCCTTAATACCACCGCCAAAAAAGATGCTGTAGGTCTGAAACAGGCCATCGTAAATAATGCGTCTTTTGAAAGGCAGCAGGATCGTCTTCACCAGGATGGGTGGCCGCTGGTAGTACTGGAACATCTCTTTAAGGCTGTCCATTAGCCCCAGCACTATGTAAACCTGGGGCGGCTCACCGGTGTGGATAAAAATCGCTCCCTTTTTCAAAAAGCGCTCAATGTAAAAATCACCGGCTACAAAGTTTTTCCAGCCTCGCACAATCGCCAGTTCATCTTCGGTAAGTTGGGCCGGGTTTTCACCAACAAAGGCATCAATTAGTTCGGTATTTTCGTAAAGGGCGTTGCGTACCGGCAGCTTATCTTCAAAATCATAGCCACTGGCATACGCCTCAACCGAGTCAACATCGGGTAGGATATTGAGTTTCTGATTAACGTAGAACTGCAAGGGCCACATCAATTTGTAATAAAGGGCTACTTCATCGGGTGATAGTTTCATCTTTTATCCTTTCTATCTCTTCTTTGAACCGCCGCCCACAGACCTCTTTGCGCTCTTTTGCCAAAAAGCAACAATCCAATTCGTCGTTAATGATGATGAGCACCGGTTTTTTTATCTAACCTTTGCATTTTATCACATCTATTATTTGCTGACAATCAATTCGAACGGTGAGCATAAAGCCATCTGGCTCTAATTTGCGTTTTATACCATTTGTGATATATTACCCTGCGCCAGATAAAGCCACTGGATGTTGTGTGGGCTTTATTTCTTTCTGCCCTTGGCCTGAACCAAGGGCTAAAATCCATAGAAAGGAGGTTACTGGCGTGCGAGATTACGAGTTGGCATTTATTGTCCGGCCCACGATTGATGATGAAGGCGTCACTGGCGTCGTAGAAACGGTCTCACAGTTCGTGCAGGCCATCAACGGCGAAGTGACGTCTGTTGATGTCTGGGGACGTAGACTTCTGGCTTATCCTATCAACAATCATCGCGAAGGGATATACGTTTTGTTCCAGACAAAAATGCCTCCCTCAGGGCTTGTGGAATTAGAGCGTAACTTAAAATTGTCAGAGGATATTATTCGCTATTTGCTAGTTAAGGTTGAAAGTTAATTTTTAATCCGAATGAACTATATATAGGGCTAGGAAAAGAGGTAAAAGAAAATGTCAAGAGGATTAAACAAAGTAATGGTTATTGGTAATATGGGCAGAGATCCTGAATTGCGCTATACGCCCTCTGGCAAGCCGGTGACTTCATTTAGTTTAGCCTCGAGTCGTTCTTGGATTGCTCCCAATGGGACGCGCCGCGAGGAAACCGAATGGTTTAATGTGGTTGCCTGGGGTAACCTGGCTGAAATTTGCAATCAAAAATTGTTTAAAAGCCAACAGGTTTACATAGAAGGTAGATTGCAAACGCGCAGTTGGCAGGATGAGAGTGGTCAACGGCATTTTCGTACGGAAGTGGTCGCCAGCGACATGATTATTCTTGGTCCCAGGAACAAGCAAAGGGCCCACTCTGTTTCCGATGATCTGGATTTGGATGAAGATCATCCTCTTGATTTTTGAATAGCCTGAATGCCGAAAAACTAACACTTTTTTAAGGAAAACTTCATAAAATTAAATAAAAATTTGTACGATTTAGGAGATAATTATGGCTGATGAGCCTTTGGAAGAAGGCAAGATGCAAAATAATGACCAGGCGCAAGACCGTGAAGTGAGCGAAACGAAGTCTCCCCAGCAGAATCGAAGTCAGAGGCAGGACGCTGGCCAGTTTCGGGATCAAGGCCGGAGTGAAGGGCAGCGAAGGCAGCGGCCCTCCCACCCTTCTGCTGGTACCAGTTACCGGCGAGCCTATCGTAGCCCTCGTAAGGTGTGCCCCTTTTGTGTAGACAAAACAAAAGAGATTAATTGGAAGAATTTTGAGAATTTACGCCGCTTTGTCAATGAAGGGGGAGGAATGCGCTCTCGTCGCAAGACTGGTACGTGCGCCAGGCATCAGCGTCGCCTGGCCGTGGCCATCAAACGCGCTCGCCATATGGCCTTGCTTCCTTATACCATTGAACATGTGCGGATAATGAGCAAAAGTTAAAGAACACCTGCCTGTATGTTTTTTGGTTACGGGTGGCCCAGTTGGGTCGCCCGTTCGTTTCTTATCAACCCTAGCTAGTTTCTGTCTGGAAACCCTGCTCTAGCGAGCCTCCGACAGCTTTGGCATCCGCTTGCAAGACCGGTGAGTCCTCTACAAAGCTAAATTCGCTCTATTTTTAGACCTGTAGTCCGGTTTGGCATAAGTTTTTCGGTAGCTATTATGTAAAATAGGCCGGTAATTTGCCGAACAAAGTGACATAACAACTACTGAAGGATTTCCGCCGAGCTGTA
>DAOUMU010000090.1:0-12134 GCA_034409055.1 Anaerolineae bacterium | reverse complement strand
GGCTTCAGCCGGTCCAAACGGGGCCACGTCCGGCTGAAGCCTCGACTCCACAATATATTTGCCCCCAAATCGAAATACACCCATAGCACCTGTCAGTATATCTGCGGCAGCTTCTGGGAGGATGTCCGGGGGAGGTGTTGAAAAATCACGTAAACCAAGATACAGCCAACACCCACGAGCGGGGGGAGGATCAGCGATTGAAGCCCCACGGCCAGGGAGAACTGGTCGGCCACAAAGCCGGTGACCGAGGCCCCCAGCCCGCCTGGGGCCCAGCCTAAGCCCATCACCAGGGCCGAGGCCAGACCGACCCGGCCAGGCCAGGCCTCCTGGGCCATCACCAGGCTCACCGGGAAACTGGCTCCGATCAAGGTCCCCATGACCCCCACCAGCACCATCTGCCACACGCCCGCAGCCGCCAGGAAAAGCCAGTGGAACGGGCCAAGCAAGCCCAAACTCAAGGCCAGTACCTGCCAGCGACCAAACCGGTCAGATAGAGCGCCACCGGCCAAGCTGCCGGCCCCCACCGATACCATAAACACGGCCAACATTTGTCCTCCGGCCGCCAGACTCGCTCCCTGGCTGCGCAGCCACTCGGGCAGATAAGTCATCAAGGTCACTTGAAACCAGGATCGGCACATAACCGCGACGATGATCAAGGCCAATCCTATCAGGACCCCGTTCTCGATCCGGTTTGGCTGGTTGCTCTGGGGTCGCTCTGGAGACATCACCGCTCTAACATGGGCTATCTGCCTGGCCTGGCTCAATTGTCGGCCCAAAAAGAAGCTAACCAGCAAGGCCACCGGTATCACCACTAACGTGCCCGGTAATCCCAGCCAGCCGATTCCGGTCGCCACCAATAAGGGGCTCAAGGCCGTCCCCAAATTACCACTGACCGAGAAAACGGACATAGCGGCCCCCCGCCGGCTGCTACCACTGGTCGAAGCCAGGGTGGCTCCGGCCGGATGAAAAGCCGCTGAACCCAGACCACCCACCCCCACCAAGAGCACCAGAGATAGATAATTCCAGGTCAAGCCTACCAGGCCCATCAGCAAGCCGACCCAGGCCACGCTCAAAACCGTTAACCGGCGCGCGCCCCACCGATCACTCAGATAACCAAAGACTGGCTGGCTGAGGGAGGTACAGATACCGGCTACCAAAGCAATGATACCCACCTGGGTATAGGTCAACCCCAACCGGTTGATCAGTAAAGGATAAGTCACCGGCATAAAATTGTTACAAAGCTCGATGGTCAGATGGGCCAAAGCCATCAGAGAAAGGGAACGGCTGATCTGTGAAACCATTTGAGTCCTCAATTACCAATTTGAAAAATATCGCCACGATGATCTACCAGGTAGACTTCCCCGGCTTCGTCCTGACCAAAGGAACTGATGGTATAGCCACCCGGCCACAACTCGGCCTGAGACCAACGGCCATCAGCTTCCCGACGCAACCCCCAAATCTTACCAGAGCAGTAATCCCCGTAAAAATAAATATTGGTCAACGCCGGAAAGCGAGTCCCGTGGTAAACATAGCCCCCGGTCACCGAGCAGCCCTGGCTGTGATCATATTCGGCCACAGGTAATACCACTGCCAGGCTGGCCGGGTCGCAATCCTGGGGGTTAAAGCAATGCAGACCTTCCATCAAGCGCCAGCCATAATTCTGGCCACCGCCTGTGCCGACCAGTTCGACGTGGACCTCCTCATATTGATTTTGTCCCACGTCGGCAATGTACATGTCGCCGGTAGCCCGGTCAAAGGAGAAGCGCCACGGATTGCGCCAGCCGTAGGACCAAATTTCGGGGCGAGCGTCACCCTGGTTGACAAAGGGATTATTCTGAGGGACGCCATAAGGATCAGCCTGGTCAACGTCAAGGCGCAGAACCTTACCCAGAAGCGTACTCAAAGTTTGACCGTTATTGTGGGGGTCGTTTGCCGCACCCCCATCGCCCATACCCACGTAAAGGTAACCATCGGGCCCAAAGGCCAGTTGTCCACCATTATGGTTAACATAGGGTTGGCCAATCGTCAGCAGAATCTTGGCCGTGTTAGGATCAGCCAGGTCGGGATTGTCCGACACCTGGTAACGAGCGATGACGGTATCCCCCTGCTTGTCGGTGTAATTGACAAAAAAGAAACCGTTGTTAGCATAATCTGGATGAAAAGCCACGCTGAGCAACCCCTGCTCATTGGCATCGGAACCAACGATGGACACGATATCCAGGAAGGGCCTGGGATTGACCACCCCGTTGCTGATCACAAAAATCCGGCCCGGCTGTTCTACCACAAACAGTCGCCCGCTGCCATCACCGGCGTGGGTCAGGAAGAGGGGCCTGGTGAAACCACCGGCCACGGGCATGAGGTTGATGGAGATCGATTCCAGCGGTAAGGAAGGCACAGGCGGTGGTTCGGTGGGCGGCGGTAGCTCCGTAGGCAACGGGGTCTCGGTGGGGGTGGTGACAGACACGGACGATTCAGTGGGTAAAGGCGTTGGGGTGATTGTTTCGGTGGCACGAGGGGCTGTCGGTGCGATCGTTGGTTCTGCCTGGCCGGCGGTCGTATCCCCCACCGGCTGGGTGCTCAGCGTCGGAGAGAGCGTTGAGGTGGGCGACGGTTCGGCCACCACCGTGGTCGCTTCGGCTTCGCTCATAGGAGTGGCAGTTGGCTCGACCGGCACAATGGTAGGCAGCGGCGGCTCCGAGCGACCACCGAACACCGCCTGGCAAGCAGATAAGAACACCAGGCTAGTTAAGACCAGCCCCATACGTAAGCTGCGTGAAATGCGCCAGGGAACATAGGCAACGTTACGCCCGGCTTGCAGGTTAATCGGCATCTGTATGCAAAACTCCTCTTCTTGATATTTTGCTCGAAGCAGGTCCGTGACCTGCTTCCTACTAACTTAGGACAACACACGCAACCGAATATACTGAGTATACATTAAAACCAAATGAATGGGGAGTCGCCCTGGGCAGTTGTTCCAGGCCTGACATTTGTCATTCGTCGCCCAGACTGCTATTATAAATGCAATAAACCAACCACCATGCTACCCAAAATCGAGGGAAAAAAGCCATGAAAACGTCAAATACTGCCCAAGATAATGACAAAAGAAATGAAAAAGAAACTGCCCCGATGAGCCCGACCGATTCGACCACCCCCTCCAACTTTATCCGGGATATTGTTGAGGAAGATTTGCGGACAAACAAATACGGGGGCCGAGTTCACACCCGCTTTCCCCCGGAACCGAACGGCTACCTGCATATTGGCCACGCCAAATCGATCTGTCTCAATTTTGGTCTGGCCGCCCAATACGGGGGCCTGTGCAACCTGCGCTTTGACGATACCAACCCCATTAAAGAGGAAGCCGAATACGTCGAATCGATCATCGAGGACGTGCGCTGGCTTGGTTTCGATTGGGCAGATCGGCTGTTTTACGCCTCTGACTACTTTGACCAGTTGTACCAGTACGCCCTGCAACTCATCAAGGACGGCCAGGCCTACGTTGACGATTTGAGTGCAGAGGAAATTAGAGAATACCGGGGTACCCTGACCAAGCCCGGCAAGAACAGCCCCTATCGTAACCGCTCGGTCGAGGAGAACCTGGATCTGTTCGAGCGCATGCGGGCCGGTGAATTCGAGGACGGTTCCCGCGTGCTGCGGGCAAAAGTTGACATGGCCTCCGGCAATTTAAATATGCGTGATCCGGTCATGTACCGCATCCTGCACGCCAGCCATCACCGGACCGGCGACAAGTGGTGTATCTATCCCATGTACGACTGGGCCCACGGCCAATCCGACTCCATCGAAGGCATCACTCATTCGATTTGTACCCTGGAATTTGAAGATCATCGCCCCCTGTACGACTGGTTCCTGGACCAACTGCACATCTACCACCCCCAACAGATTGAATTTGCCCGCCTCAATCTGAGCCAGACCGTGCTGAGCAAGCGCAAGCTGCTGAAACTGGTCGGGGAAGGCCACGTCACCGGCTGGGATGACCCGCGCATGCCAACCATCTCGGGCCTACGGCGACGGGGCTATACCCCAGAGGCAATCCGGGTCTTTGCCGAGCGGGTCGGCGTGGCCAAGAGTAACAGCACCGTCGATATCGCCCTGCTGGAGCACTGTCTACGCCAAGATTTAAATCAGCGCGCCCAGCGGGTGATGGCCGTCTTGCATCCTCTGAAAGTCATCATCGACAACTATCCCGAAGACCAGGTCGAAGAGATGGAGGCCGTCAACAATCCCGAGGATGCCAGCATGGGCACGCGCCAGGTGCCATTTTCACGGGTGCTCTACATCGAACGGGATGATTTCCGGGAAGATCCGCCGAAAAAGTTCTTTCGCTTGGCCCCCGGCCACGAAGTACGGCTCATGCACGCCTACTATATCACCTGCATCGATGTGATTAAGGACGAACAAACCGGCCAGGTGGTCGAGCTGCATTGCACCTACGACCCGGAGACACGCGGCGGCCGGTCGCCAGACGGGCGCAAGGTCAAAGGAACCCTGCACTGGGTTTCGGCCGCCCATGCCCTCGAAGCCGAGGTCTGGCTATACGACCACCTCTTCTCCAAACCAGACCCGAACGAGGTGCCAGAGGGAGCCGATTTTACGGCCAATTTGAATCCGAACTCTCTGGAAATCTTGACCAACTGCCAGGTTGAGCCTAGCCTGGCCGGAACCGCTCCAGGCAGCCGTTACCAGTTCCTGAGACAGGGCTATTTCTGCCTTGATCCCGATTCTACCGCAGAAAAACCGGTCTTCAACCGGACGGTGTCCCTCCGTGACACCTGGGCCAAAATAGAGAAAGCGCAGAAAAAATAGAGGTTATCGGAAACAAGCAAAATAACCTCAGGTATGTCATTTCGAGGAACGAAGTGGCGAGAAATCCCCAGGGACGTGTCTTAAAATGTTCAACGTGGATTCGAGGGGTAAACTACCCCGATTAGAAATTAGAAAATAGAAATTAGGACATCGTCATGAATTATGTGCTTACCAGTAACACATCGGCTGCGAAGGTCAAAGTGGACCAAGCGCATAAGACCAGATTGACCAACTGCATCCACGGGATGCCCAAGAAATTAGCTCCAGCCAATTCGAGTGGAGACAAGCCAGCACGTTTAGCACCTTTGAGAAAGCGCCAGCAATTGCGGGTGACGGCCCAAGCATTCATCGTGGCCAGGCCACTGTCGGGGCCGTGGAGGGTCTGCATGTTATCCTGTTTACGGTTCAAGAACTTCATACACTGGTCAAGGGCCGTCGTCACCACCGCCAGCTTAACATCCGTGGTCCAGGCCTGGAAGAGAGCTTGTTTGGTCATCAAGGAATCCTTGCGAGAAGCCAAGGGGCCATCATTGAAAGCATCTGGCAACTCATGCAGGGCTTCTTGGTACGCTTCGGGTGTAGCCACCTGCAAGACCCAGATGAAAGCGTTGCGGATTTGGGTCTCTTCCTGCTCGGAAACGGGCTGGCCTATTGCTTTGCGTTGACGTTTGAAGGTAGCCAGATGTTGCCCCAATTTGAGCATGGCATGCAAGTGACATTCGGCCAAGGTCATACCTGGAAAGGCCCCTTGCCAGGCCTTCTGGGCCGGATCCCACCCATCCACGGTTGCCCCTGTCAGGTGGGTCAAGCGCTCACTGATAGCCTTGAAGCGTTCCAGACTATCCCGCAGGGCCTGTTCCGAAACGCTGTCGATGTAGTCAATCCACCAAATCAGGGCTTCTTTGGGCGCATACACGATCGGGACATACACTTTTTGGCCGCATTCTTTCAGATGCTTCTCATCTTCAATCACGTGGCTCGGGGGTTCGACGCCCAAGGCCAGGTTCAACTGGGCCGGGGACAGTTGTCCCAACCATTGGACCAAGCCCCACAGAACCATCGGCGAGATGGCCTCACCCTCGGCCTCGGCCAAGGCCACCCAGGTGCCCGCTTGTTGCCTATCCATGCCCAAAGCTTGGCTGACAGCCGCCATCCGATAACTATCTTCAGTGATGAACAGCAACGTCATCAACTTCTCAATAGCATCTGTATCGTATCGCTTGTAGCGCACAATGAACGAGGGCTGGATGGTAAAGACCGCCTCACACTCCAAGCAACGGACACGGATAATGGTCACCAGCGATTTCGTGCTATCAAAGTGCTTCACCCACCGGGTGTAGCTGTTATGATGAGTGAAATGCAAACAGCGAGGGCAACCTGGGTGATGACCATCGGCCAAATGGCCCCAATCTATGCTATCTGCAAGCTCAACCTGTCGTATCAAGGTTTGGAGACCCTCTTCCGTCGAGATCAATTCCTGATACTCCGCCAAGGTGTTCCCCAAGTAAAGCGTTACCGTACGATTCTGGCGCTCTGGCTTTGTTTCAGTTATATTTTCCATGGGTGCTCTCCTTCAGTTCGAGTGGATTGGATACAGACCAATCGTACTGAAGAGGGCACTTTTGACCAAATACAACTCGGTCGTTCTTGGTCAAGCACATAATTCTAGACTATGTCAGAATCTCCTTGAGTTTAGTGACTTTTACCTGCTGCGTTGCCGGATGATCGACCTCAAAGACTCTGGCCTGTTCTTTAAGTTGCTCAAACCGATAGGCTCTGGAATCATATCCCGCTCCCAAAATGACCAGTTGTTCGAGTCCATTTTCAACACACGTTTGTACAATCTCATCGATATGTCGGGTCCGGGCAACCGTGAATCCAAAAAAACCTGGGAGCATCCGTTCATACATCCAATTCGCCAAGAATTTGGGAACCCGAGTTTCACCAAACAGGGTAAAAGTTGGGCTCATAAATTTCTTTTTAGGTAGGACAAGTTGCTAACTTGTTTACGGTGCTACGGACAAGTTAGCAACTTGCCCTACTTTTTGTGCTTGATGTTTCCGATCCTCAGCAGGTGCATGCCGTTCAGGGTGACCAGCAAGGAAGCGCCCATATCGGCAAAAACGGCCATCCAGAGGGTGGCCACGCCCAAGAGGGCGGTGATTAAGAAGATAGTCTTGATCATCAGAGCGAACCAGATGTTAAAGCGGATGGTGTAAGCGGCGCGGCGGCCCAGGTGAATAGCTACGGGTAGTTGGGTCAGGTCATCGGCCATCAGGGCCACATCGGCGGTTTCAAGGGCCTGGGCGGTTCCCCCGGCGCCCATAGCAATGCCCACACTGGCCGCAGCCAGGGCCGGGGCATCGTTGACCCCGTCGCCCACCATAGCTACGGTGTCGCCGTAATGATTGACCAAATCGCGGACGGCAGTCACTTTGTCTGCCGGCATCAACTCGGCTCGCACGTCGTCGATACCCAACTGTTGGCCAATCGCGGCGGCTACAGTTGGATTGTCACCGGTGAGCATAACGGTGTGGGTGACGCCAATCTCTTTGAGGCTGGCCAGGGTGGGTTGGCTGGTATGGCGGGGTGGGTCACTGACGGCCAGATAACCACATAGGGTGTCATTTTTACGGACGAGCATGGTGGTTTGGCCGTTGGCTTCAGCTTTGGTGACACGTTGGCAAAAGTCGGTTGCATCGGGTCTGTCGGTATGAAGTAGGGCGTGACTACCGATGGTAACCAATTGATCGCCAACCCGGCCCTGCACGCCTTGCCCCGGCAGATTTTTGACCGATGTGACCGTTAAATGGGGGAGGGCTTTTGTTTCGGCGGCAGTGGTGATGGCCTGAGCCAGGGGATGGGTGCTATAACGCTCCACGGCGGCAGCCATAGTCAGCATGTCGTCACAGTGGTCGCAAGCAGCCAATGGATTGAGCGAGCGTGCTTCGGCGCAGCAGTTGTCCACACAAGCGATGTTGACCAGTTCGGGTTGGCCCTGGGTGAGGGTGCCGGTTTTGTCAAAAGCAACCAGCTTAACCCGGCCCAATGCCTCCAGATAGGCCCCCCCTTTAATCAGCACGCCTCGACGGGCGGCGGCTGAAATAGCACTGACTACGGAAACCGGCGTAGCAATAACCAGAGCGCAGGGACAGGCGATGACCAGCAGGGTCAAAGCCCGGTAGAGCCAGCCGTGGCCGACCCCCTCCTGGGGGTCCAAAAAAGGCTGTCCTAATAGAAGCGGCGGGAGAGTGGCCACCAGGACGGCGCCAATGACCACGGTGGGGGTGTAAATACGGGCAAATTTGTCGACAAAACGCTGGGTCGGTGTTTTTTGGGCCTGGGCTTCTTCAACCAGGTAGATGAGCCGGGAAAGGGTGTTATCGACGGCCAGACGGGTGACCTCGATTTCCAACAGGCCGTCACCATTGATGGTGCCGGCAAAAACTTCTGAGCCAGACTTCTTGTCCACCGGCATACTCTCGCCGGTGATGGGGGCCTGATTAACGGCAGAGTGGCCGCTGAGAATGTGACCGTCCATCGGAATGCGCTCGCCCGGCTTGACGATAATGCGATCCCCTACGGCCAGGGATTCGACCGGTACGCTTTGCTCGTGCAGGCCACACCAGGGACAGGGACCGCTCTCGTAAATGCCGGAACCATCGGGCAGCTCGCGTCTCCGGCAGCCCTGGCAATCGATGCAGGGTTGCAATATGGTGGCTTCGGCCGGGGCCAGTTGGGTCAGGCTGCGGATGCTGTCCCGGGCTCGTTCCATGGTATAGCCTTCCAACGCCTCGCCCAGGCTGAAGAGGACAATGACGGTAGTCGCCTCACCGTATTCGCCAATGGCAAAGGCACCGACGGCGGCCAGGGTCATCAAAACGTTCATATCCAATCCTTGCCCGTTGCGAAGGGCGGTCCAACCCGCTTTGGCCGGGAAGTAGAGACCAAACAGTCCACCGATTAGGAAGAAGATGAAGGCAAGGGGCAGGTGAAGCGGGGAAAAAGTGACCGTTTCATGGCCGGTCAGCCATTGCCCAATAAAGGCCACCAGGATAAAGAAGGCTCCGATGAGGGTAAAGGTGTTGCGGGGTTGGCGTACCAAGCCGCTCAGTTGTTGGCGCCAGGTGCGAGGGACGTATGGCTCGTTGGGTTGGGTTACCCCATAGCCTAAGGATTGGATGCGTTCCACAATGGCCGCCTGGTCAAGCTGGCCCCTGACTTCCATTTTGGCCGTGGCAAAATTAACCCGGCAATTTTGTATGCCGTCCAGCTTGGCCACACTTTTTTCCAGTTTCAAGGCGCAATCGGCGCAGTCCATGCCGGTGATGTGGAGTTTGAGTTGGTTGGTCATAGTCTTCCCTGTGGTTTACGCTTTACAGTGTTACCTCACCACATTTGCGCAATCCGCGAGAATTATGGAGTCCAAAGTGCACTTTGGACTCCATATCTGCGGTTTGACCGCGCTATGTTTTACATGGCTAGATGCTTTATGGGATTGTCTCCCCGGAAACTACTTTTTCATTGTCAATTCTGGTTCTATGCACTTGGTTTCCCCAATTTGATCGACGATGACAGGTTATTGATGCTCTATATGCTCAAGTCCGCGTTGGTATAAGTCATAGATGTGTTCATCGTCCAGGGCATAGTAAACCATGCGGCCTTCCTTGCGACTTTTCACCAGCCGCATGTCACGCATGAGACGCAACTGGTGGGAGATGGCGCTTTGAGTCATGCCCAGGGTGGCTGCCAGATCACAGACGCACAGCTCAGTCTGGGCCAACACCGAAACGATGCGGATCCGGGTCGGGTCGGCCAAAGCTTTGAAGGTAGCCGCCAGGCGGGTAGCGGATAGCCCGTCTAACAAAGCCTGTTGGGCCTGCTTGACTTTGTTCTCGTTGATGATGGTTTCGGCGCAGCGATCGACGGGTTGTGCTTTAGCCATTTTTAATTCTCGATAACATATGAGTAATTGCTCATATGTTACCCTAAAAAAATGAAATGTCAAATTTACCAGGTAATGCGGAAGCTGTTGAAGTCGCCGGTTGGTTCTTCGTAGGTCACTTCGACATTATCCACCCTGGCCGAAGAGGGGCCGATATGACACCAGGCCACGGCATCTCGGACGGCTTTTTCTTCGCCTTCAAAAATGGCTTCGACCCGGCCGTCCCACAGGTTGCGGACCCAGCCGGTCAGCCCCAGTTCCTGGGCTTTGTCCTGGGTGTACCAGCGAAAATTGACCCCTTGCACCCGACCGGAGATAAACAGGTGGGCACGCAGGTGTTTTGTTTCAGGTTGGCTGCTCATATTATCCCTCCTTTAGCCTTGTCTGCATCCCAGATTGAGCAGATAGTTTCGTACTCCTAAATTATATCCCGATTTGCTTACCTTGTAAATCTGGTATTTTTCCGTTTCTATCTGAAACCCCTGCTTGTAGCGAAACCAAAAGTTTCAACCCTTGGGCGTCTCGGACAATACGCTTTGGTCACCCTCCGACGATCGATTAAACCGTTGTTCCCGGGGCTTCGCATCCCAAGTCTGCCCTGAGTTGGGCGAAGGATTACCAGCGACGCATGCCTCGGTAAGAAGGTCGCACAGCCGGGCTTGGGTCGTCAGTACCAGCGACTGGTCTTGATTATGCCGCTGTCGCATATACCCGCACTTCTTTTTCTAAACGATCCGCCGAACGATCTTTCTCAACCTCCAAATCGTATCTGGTTTGGAGATTCATCCAAAATCGTTCCGAGCTGAATGGGAAAGGGTAACCTGTAACCTACCCGGTTTGCGTTGTGTCCTTTCCTGAATTATACTCCGTAGTGATTATTTTGAGAGAGAAATGATAGACCAAATCAACGAAACATCCAATTCAGGAGGAACTGATGAGTACCATAGAAGCTGTTGTCGCTAGAGAAATCCTTGATTCCCGAGGCAATCCGACCGTTGAGGTTGAAGCGATTTTGGAAGATGGGGCCTTTGGCCGGGCGGCGGTTCCCTCCGGCGCTTCGACCGGGGTCCACGAGGCCCTAGAGTTGCGTGATGGCGATGAGGACCGCTACCTGGGCAAAGGGGTCGAAAAGGCGGTCGCAAATGTGAACACCACCATTGTCAATGAGTTGTTTGATTGGGAGGCCACCGACCAGGAAGGGATTGATGCTTTGTTGCGTGAGTTGGACGGCACGCCCAACAAGGCCAACCTGGGGGCCAACGCCATTCTGGGGGTGAGCCTGGCCGTGGCTAAAGCAGCGGCGATGAGTACCGGCCAGCCCCTGTATCGTTACCTGGGCGGGGTCAGCGCCCGTACGTTGCCGGTGCCGATGTTGAACATTTTGAACGGTGGCGCCCACACCGGCTGGCAGACCACCGATTTTCAGGAGTTTATGGTCATGCCGGTCGGCGCAGAGAGCTTCCGCGAGGGACTGCGTTGGGGCGCGGAGATTTACCACGCTTTGAAAAAGGCTCTGAAAGACAAGGGCTACAACACCAATGTCGGCGATGAGGGCGGTTTTGCTCCGGCTCTCAAGCACGGTAACAACGAGGCCCTGGAGATCATTTTGGAAGCGATTGACAAAGCGGGTTACAAAGCCGGTGAGGAAGTATTGATTGCCCTCGACCCGGCCACGTCGGAGTTGTATGAAGACAGCCAGTATAACCTGCGAATTGAGGGTAAAACGCTGTCCAGTGAGGATATGGTCAAGTTGTGGGAAGGTTGGGTGAACCAGTACCCGATCATCTCTATTGAAGATGGCCTGGCCGAAGATGACTGGGACGGTTGGGTGGCCCTCAACCAGGCCATCGGCGACAGGGTCCAACTGGTCGGCGATGATTTGTTGGTGACCAACGTCGAGCGCCTGAAGAAAGGCATTGACATGAAGGTCGGTAACAGCATCTTGATCAAGCTCAACCAGATTGGCTCCCTGAGTGAAACCATCGCCGCCATCGAGATGGCCAAGCGAGCCAACTGGACGGCTGTTATCTCCCACCGCTCCGGCGAAACCGAAGATACGACCATCGCCGACCTGGCCGTGGCCATGAATGCCGGCCAGATAAAAACCGGCGCTCCGGCTCGCTCGGACCGGGTGGCCAAATATAACCAACTGCTGCGGATTGAGGAGGAGTTGGGTGAGACGGCGGTTTATCCGGGGATGGGTGCGTTTTATAGTGTGAGGTAGGGGGCGGTGGTCGGTGGTCAGTCAATGTCGTTAAGTTAAGACCTGACAGGTTTTCAAAGGTGTCATTTTGAGCCAGATTCGTTCTGATCAGGGATGCATTTACGCCGAAAAGTGGCATGTGAAACCTGTCAGGTCTGGAATGGC
>DAOUMU010000089.1:0-17087 GCA_034409055.1 Anaerolineae bacterium | reverse complement strand
AACAATCAATACATGTACATAGAACCAGAATTAGCAATGAAAAAGTAGCTTCCGGTGAGGCAACCTCATAAAGCATCCAACCACGTAAAACGTAAAGCGTAAAACGTAAAAGTGAGCCGTAGATAAGTCATTACGCTTCACGTTTTACGTTTCACGAGTTGGCTGGCGACATCAAGCGGAAGTTACCTTTTGCCCCGCTGGCAAGCCAAATTCTGGTTTGATGATGTAATGGTTTACCCATCTGTGCCCCCGTTCGCTCGGTAGCGGTTCGTTCGATTCTCTTTTATGGTGACAGTGTAAAATAGAATGTTGCCCCTTGGTCCACCGCCCCCTCAGCCCAGACTTGCCCACCGTGGCGATGAATAATACGCTGCACGGTGGCCAGGCCAATGCCGGTCCCTTCAAACTCCTTAGAAGAATGTAAGCGCTGAAAGGCACCAAATAATTTATCGGCATAGGCCATGTCAAAACCGGCCCCATTGTCACGGACAAAATAGGCTAATTTGTCCTCAATTTCAATTTGACCGATTTCTATCCTGGCCTTTGGCTGCTTGCCCGTAAACTTCCAGGCGTTGCTCAACAGGTTCTCTAAGGCAATACGTAACAGGCGAGCGTCTCCATACGCGACTAGCCCAGGGGTGATAATAAACTCTACCTGGCGTTCCGACTGCATCTTTTGCAGCTCTCCTTCAATCTCGTGAGCCAAGTCGCTCAGATTGATGGTTTCACGATTCATCTCGCCTCGCGTCAGGCGAGACAACTTCAATAAATCGTCAATGAGTTGCCCCATGCGTTTGCTGGCGGCCTGCACCCGTCGGAGATAATCCTGGCCTTCTGCATCCAGGGTCTCGACATAATCTTCCAGTAGGGCCCGGCTAAAACCGTCAATGCTTCGCAAGGGAGCCCTCAGGTCGTGGGAAACGGAATAGGCAAAAGACTCCAGCTCTTTGTTAGCCGCTTTAAGTTGAGCAGTCCGTTCAATCACGCGCTGTTCAAGCTCTTTATTCAGTCTGCGGATTTCCTCTTCACTTTTCCGTAGGGCCTCCTCTGCCCGTTTGCGTTCCTCCACCTCCCGCTGCAATTTATCGTGCGCCTGGGCGTTCTTCAGGGCGGTAGCGGCATACGTGGTAAAGGTTTCAGCCACAGCCAAATCTTCCTTGGAAAAACGGTTTCGCATCCGGTTGATGCACATGGCCCCAAGAACTTTATCGTCAACGACAAAGGGGTCAACAATGATATGCTCTTCCTCCCGTACAGGCGTGCCCGGGATTTGTTGGCCGAAGGGGCTGGTCCCAGCATCGTTAAAAATCAGGCCATGCTTGGCTTTGACCGCCTGGCCGGTGAAGCTCGACTCGACATTGATCGGAGCGGAGAGGATTTCTTGTTCGTAAGGCGGCTCGATGGCAATGACCGGGGTCAACGTCTTTTCATCTGCTTCGAGCAGATAGACAACACAACCGTAGGCTTCCAGAATTTCTTTGGCTCCCTGGCTAATCCGGGTCAGAACTTCCTTGACCTCAAGGCTGGCAGTCAGATGGCGGGCGGCCTTGATAAACTGTTCTTGCTGGTGGGTTTTTCTTTGTAACGCTTCTTCCATCCGCTTACGGTCGGTGATGTCTGTATTGGCAAAGACACATCCCTGTACTCTGCCGGTAAAATCAAACAAAGCATATAACCGAGAAACCATAAACCGGATTGTGCCATCTTTGCACCGGTAGGCAATATCCACATTACTCAGCGAATGTCCCTGAAAAACCTGGGCCAACATTGCGTCTATGGCAGGCCGGTCTGCCGGGTTTGACAAAAGTTTTTGATACGACTGTCCGATGATATCCGGTCCATATTGAAAGTGCGTCTCGCAGGCCTGATCCCATGTCTGGATTATTCCATCCTCATTAACAGAAAAATTCGGGTTGGGTGAATTTTCCAAAGCTTGCCGGTAGCGTTCCTCGCTCTCGCGCAAGGTTGCCTCCGCTCGCTTGAGGTCAGCCACCCGTTGTTCAAGAACCCTAATCGTATGGTGCAGTTGAGCCACCATCGAATTAACCCCTCTTTGCAACACACCTATTTCATCCTGTGAGATAGGGTCATCCACTCTGGTCGTCAGATCACCGGCTTCAACCCGTCTTAAAACGGCCAGCAGGTTACCAATTCTGGTCGAAATAATTGAATTGAATGAATAGATAATGACCACTGAACTCAAGACAACACACAAAAGGAAGCCCAATATAAATGTAACGAAAATCGCATTTTTTTGATTTTCTAAGCACGTGGTTCCAACCCGAATATATAAGAACCCGAACAGCTTTCCATCGACCAGGCGTAGAGGCGTAACACTGATGAGATAATCATTCTGTCCGGCCTGTGTCCTGGTGATGACGTTACCAGTTATGGCCGGGTCAAGGAGGCTGGTTAGATTTCGCTCGGGCAGCTCGGTGATTTTTTTCCCCAGGTCATCAGGATTCAGCGAATAAAAAACCCTGTCGTTAGGGCCTATTACTAAACCATCCAAAAACATCTTCCCGACCAACTGTTCCATGACTTCTCTATCACCAACAGACTCATAATTTAACAGCCCCCGGGTCATCAGTGCCCCGGGAATTTGGATTTGAGTCTCGATCCTTTGGTCAATCTCGCCGGAAAAACGATTGATGTAATACCAACCGATGACCGCCAGGGTGATAATCTCGACCAGAACAACAATGGCCCCTATTTTGAAAGTCAAGCTGTTAAAAAATCTACTCATATAGTTGCTCGTACTTTTCCCGGCCAACACGTTCAAACTCCTCATCATTGGTCCTTCAGAGTAAAGTAGAATGTTGCCCCCTTCTCCACTTCACCCTCAGCCCGAACAGGATTAGCAGGTTGTCAAATGGACGCGAATTTTATCCGTGTTTATCTGTGTGCATCCGTGAGCCATCTTCGCTTGCGTACGGTTCAATCGTACTACGTTTACCCTGCCCGCTTTGCCGGCGGTGGTCCAACGTTTAAAACCAGCCAATAATATCCTAACTGGCGCACCGCTTCAGCGAACCGGGTAAAATCTACTGGCTTGCGGATATAGCTATTGGCCCCCAGCTTGTAGCTCTCCTTGATATCTCGCTGTTCGTCGGAAGAAGTCAGCACAACCACCGGTAAAAACCGGGTTCTCTCCTCCGCCCGCAGACGCCGCAATACTTCCAGACCATCCAATTTGGGCAACTTTAAATCCAATAGGATCACTTCTGGCATCTCGTTGAGGTCGCGGCCGGCGTACACGCCGGTCGCAAAGAGATAATCTAAGGCTTCGGCCCCATCCCGGGCCACCACCACTTTGTTCACAATGTTGTTTTTCTTGAGAGCCCGTAGGGTCAATAGCTCGTCGTCGGGATTATCCTCAACCAGCAAAATGATTTTATAATTCACGATTATGCCTCCTATATTAGAGTGTAAAGTAAAAGGTTGCTCCCTGTCCCATCACCCCCTCGGCCCAAACCCGGCCACCGTGACGGTGAATGATACGCTGTACGGTAGCCAGGCCAATGCCGGTACCCTCATATTCGTCAACACGATGCAGTTGTTGGAACAGACCAAAGAGTTTGTGAGCATATTGCATATCAAAACCCACGCCGTTGTCTTTGACAAAATAGATAATTTGGTCATCCATTTTTGTCCAGCCAACTTCGATTTTGGCTACTTCCCGTTGGTGGGTATATTTTAAGGCATTGGATAACAGGTTGAAAAAGACCCGCTCAAGTAAAACCGGGTCAGCCTGACATTCAGGAAGCTGGCCAATGGTAAACTCAACCTGTCGTTCAGCCAATTCGTTTTGTATTTCTGCAAGCACTTTGTGGATGAGGTCAACGGGGGAGACGGTCTTCTTTTCGAGGGGTTGGCGTCCCAGGCGCAGATAACTCAATAAACCGTCGATCAATTCACCCATCCGTTGAGCGCCGTGGCTAATCCGGTTCAGATAGTCTTGAGCTTCGGCAGGTAATTGGGGAGCGTAATCTTCGAGTAGAATTTGAGAAAACCCGTTGATAGCCCGTAAGGGGGTTCGCAAGTCGTGAGACATGGTATAAGCCGCAGCTTCGAGTTCTTGGTAGGCGGCTTTGAGTTGAGCGGTACGTTTTTTAACATGCTGTTCAAGTTCTTCATTCAATTGACGGATTTCTGTCTCCGCTCGCTTACGGCCGGTAATATCCAGAAACGCGGCCACCATTTTTCCAGGTGAGGTCTGGAAGGCGTGAACCCCAAAGACTCCCGCAATCTGATTTTCCTCATAGACAATCTGATCGGTTTGCCAGACCTGACCGCTTGAAGCAACCAGACGATACTGCTCAGGTATCTCCGTCTTAGCGAGGGCGGGAAATGCTTCTTCGATACTTTTGCCCACGAACTGATGATTATCAACACCGAGTATCTGATCCGCTGCTGGGTTGGCCCCGATAAACAGGAGCCGTCCATCGGGCTCTAATTGATACATATGCATCCCCAGCGGAATGGCCTCGATGATGTTTCTGAACTTTTTCTCTGATTCCCGCAGCGCCTCCTCCATCTGTTTCTGCTCAGTGATGTCGTGCATGAAACCGAAGCCGTAAAGCATCTTTCCCTCAGCGTCACGGACCGAATCGGCCCGCTCCCACAGCGGGAAACGACGTCCGTTGGCATCGAACACATCGAGTTCCCCCTCCCAACTCTCACCTCGGGCCAGAGCAGGAGCAACAGTGTCGTTGAGTGTCTCAATCGATTCTGGCGGGTAGTAGTCGCGATAGTTGACCTGCCGGGCTTCCTCCAGTGAGCGACCGAAAAGTTTCTCATGAGCCGGGTTGATGTAGACAAACTGCCCCTCCGGGTCGCTGATGGCAATCGCTTCCTGCGAGGATTCAACAACCGTTTTGAACAGGCGCAGTTCTTCCTCTGTTTGCTTGATCTGCTGGTATATACGTGCATTCGCAATTGCCAAGCCGCATACACTGACGATGGTGAGAGCAAGGTTCAGATAATGCTCCTTATACTCCGGGAAGGCGATTCCCTCGATTGCCAAAACTCCCAGTGTTTCCCCTTGATAACCAATCCGCAGCAGGAAGCCGTCTCCCGAGCCGGTCCAGGCATAATCCTCGTCGAAACTGGTCAGCCGGCTCTTCATTGCTTCATCATCGGCCAGAAATGCCGGCCGTGATTGAAAATCTCCCAGTTTGCCGCCAATTACAGGCGCATAGACCAAGCTGCGCGGTGCAAAGAGCATCGTAAATAAGTCGAATATTTCTTCAATGGCCTCCGTCTCCGTCATTACTTTGACCAGATTGCCGATCAGATCAAACATCATGACGTAGTCAGCGGCGTACTGATTCGCATTGGCTCGAGCCGCTGTTGATGCGTTTCCTTCATGCTCCATTTTTCATCCTTTATCCTTCATTATTTACTGGGCATACTCCTGCACCCAATCCAGAGGATAACGTCCCCATCTATGGACGGCCTCCGAGATGGCCCCCAGCACCTCCTCAGACACCTGCCAGGGAATTTCACCATGATTGTCCGACAGAATATATCCCCCCCCAGGACCCGCCTTGGCGATGGCCTCCTTCACGATAGCTTCCGCTTGCTCAGGGGTCCAGTGACGCATTTCAATACTGTTCAAGTTGCCTAAAACAGTGAGCTTCCCCCGGCAAGCGGCTTTCATCTCGGCCAGGTCCTCAAGAACACTGGTGCCGATTATGACCGTTCCCGTCTGAGCTACGTCGTCTACGATGGGCAGGCAGCGTCCGGAAGCCATATGTGTGGCCGTGGGTCCCTTGATCCGGGCAATGGTTCGCCGGGCAATCTTGAACCCTGTCTTCAGATACATCTCTCGCGGGGTAATAGTGGTGGAGGAGACGGGGTCAAAATAACCAATCGCGGTCGCCCCTGCTTCTAATTGGGCATTGGCCCATTCTACACAAAACGCCTCGTTCATTTCCATCAAATGATCGAACAAGCCAGGCTGCTCATACATCAATTCGATATATTTGTCGAACCCCATTTGCATCACCGGCAGCGAGAAAGGAGACATCACCACCCCAATGATGGGAGCATCATCGCCCACTCTAGCTTTCAGCATCCCAATGGCCTTCAACACCTTGACCAGGCAGGGAACTTCCTTGACCTTGGGCGGTTCCAGGCTTTTGATATCTTCTGGGCGACGGATGAAGGGTACCCCGGAATTAGCCGGACCGTGATCATAAAAAATCACTTCACCGCCCCAGGCCTCCACCTCGATGGGAGCATAAAAGATGCTGTAGATACAGTCGTGGCCATATTTAACCCGCATCCGGAGCTGTCCCTCTACGACATACTCCGCCTTGGAAAAATACTCCTTGATTGGTAGGCCCAACTCTCTGGCACCGTGCATGGTCACCAGTAGAAAGAAGGGGACACGATCCGGTTCTTTATGTCCAAGGGTGGTCAGGACACGTTGTAAAGAAGTGATATTTGTCTGCGTCATGTTATGTCTCCTATCATCCTGGTGATGATCTCTACCGCCTCTGACCCATTTCGTCCCATAGCATCAGCCCCCACCTCTGACCAGAGTTGGTCGTCGAATCGGAAAGGCGCTCCGCCGACCACGATTTTCACCTCAGAACCCGACTCTTTTAGTTTGCCCCTCACTTCCTTGACTTTCAAGGCCGATGGCAGCATAAGTGTTGAGAGTAACAGAATCTTAACTTCGTCATCCTTGACTCGATGAACGAGATCATCCACTCGCATTCGACCATAATCTAACAACTCGAATCCGCTGGCTCGAAGCACAGAATAGACAATGCGCTTGCCTAACAGATGATAGTCCTCAAGGGTGGCAATAGCCATCTTTGGCCGGATCTTTCGACCTGGACCACTTGGCGGAAGGATGATGTCCACCAACTCTTCACAGATGCGCCCACTCATATAAACCTGCGACAAGGCGATCCTGCCTTGCTCCCAGCCCACACCAATCCGTTCCAAGGCAGGCACAACCAACTTCTCTACAAGTTGAATGGGTGGCCAGGCATCACTCGACTTCATCAGGATGTTCCTGGCCGCCAATCGGTCGAGGGACAGCAGCGCCTGTTCAAACTCATTTACAAGTTCTCTAAATTCTGTCATCAGTCTTACCTTTTCTTCGTTCATCTCTATCAAGCTCAGTAGCCACGTCAGCCTCCAAAAGAGTAAAATAGAATATTGTCCCTTTATCTACCTTGCCCTCAGCCCAAACCCGGCCACCGTGACGGTGAATAATGCGTTGCACCGTTGCCAAGCCAATGCCAGTCCCTTCAAACTCTGTGGGAGAATGGAGGCGTTGGAAAGCACCAAACAGTTTATCAGCGTAGGCCATATCAAAACCTGCGCCGTTGTCGCGGACAAAATAGGCCGTCTCACCGCCATCCGTTTCAGTTAGCCCAAATTCGACGATGGCTTCTTCTTTTTTGCCGGTGAATTTCCAGGCATTATCCAAAAGATTTTCCATTACCACCCGTAACAACCGCTCATCCCCAGTCACCACTACACCAGGCTGAATGATGAATTCCGCCCGTCGGCCTGGTTGAGTGTAATGTAAATCGTCGACGATCTCTTGGGCCAGAGTGCTGAGGTCCACCGGCTCTTGCTTCATTTCGACTTGCATCAGCCGTGACAGTTGCAGCAAATCATCGATCAATTGGCCCATACGTTGGCTGGCGACTCGAACTCGCTGCAGATAGTTCCGCCCTTCACCATCTAATACCTTACTGTAATCTTCCAATAAGGCTTGACTGAAGCCATTAATACTGCGCAATGGCGCCCGCAGGTCGTGGGAGACGGAATAGGCAAAAGCTTCCAGTTCTTTGTTGGCGGCTTCTAATTGGGCGGTGCGTTCAAGCACGCGCTGTTCAAGCTGTTCATTCAGTTTGCGGATTTCTTCCTCGGCCTGCTTGCGCTCGGTGATATCCTGCACTGTGCCTGAAATTTGGGTAAGGTTCCCGCCATCGTCGTAGTGCCCTTCAGAAGTCGAGATTGTGAATCGAGTGCTGCCGTCTGGCAACAGGATGCGCACCTCAAAGGTGTATTGCTCACGATTAGCAATCGCTTGTGATATCAACTCCTTGTAAAGCTCCCGATCATCGGGGTGGAACCGACTCATAACCGAATCTATCTGAGGCTGGAAGGTTTCCGGGTCAAGTCCGAAAATGCGATAGACCTCCTCGGACCATTCAACGTGACTCGTCTGGATATCCCAAACCCAACTCCCCACGTGGGCCAGCCTTTGGGCATTGGCCAAACTCCACTCGCTCTGCCGCAGCGCCTCTACAGCCTGCACCCGCTCGGTGATGTCTTGCGTCATCACCATCCCGGCGACAACCTGGCCTTGTTCGTTTCTAACAGGCAGCGTGTGCGTATGGTAAATGTGGCCTTCGTACCACACCTGGTTGATCGTCGCCTGACCCGCCAACGCTGCTCTATAGTCCGGCTCGATGGTCGCGCAGGTTTCCGGCGGAAACACTTCCCAAATCGTTTTACCCTCCATCAACTCTCGCGAAAGGCCAACCACGGCCAACCCTGTGCCGTCGGCAATCATGTAGCGCAGGTCGTGATCAAACAAAACCACCGCTCCGTTGGGGAAATTTCGGGCCAAGGTGCGGTAGCGTTCTTCGCTCTGGCGTAACGCTTCTTCGGCCTGTTTGCGCTCGGTAATATCGCGAGTGGTCAGGACAATGCTCTGCACAGCAGGATGATCGAGCATATTTTTGCCAACCGCTTCCATCTGAACCCAATGGCCATCGGCGTGACGCAGCCTGAATTCTGTTGGTAGATATGGATTTTCATTCTTGAGCACCTCAATGAACGCCTGCTCAACACCTGGAATTTCGTCAGGATGCACCAATTCGAGACCCATTTTTCCGATCAATTCATTCTCATCATAGCCCAGCAGCGCAGAGCAAGACGGCGTTACATATTTGATTCTTATGTCTTTATCCACCAACCATACAATATCGGATAAACCTTGCACAATAGATCGGTGCCGTTCTTCACTCTCTCGTAGGGCTGCTTCAGCCCGTTTGCGCTCCCCCAATTCATTTTTTAGAGTCTCATTGGCCGTAATTAACTGGGCTGTGTGTTCCTGAACAGTCTCTGCCATTTGGTTAAAGCTTTGTTCCAAGCTAACAATTTCACTAAATTCACCTAACTGGCCGCTGGATAACTCCTCATATTGCCCCCTGGCCAAAGCATCGGCCTTGTGTACCAGGGCCGATACAGGCGTGGTTATCTGACGCAAACTGCGTTTTTGCACTGACAGGAACAAAACTGTACTTAAGCCAAAAGCTAGCCCAGATACTACTGCGAGAGTAGTCAGTGGTTGAGCTGCAACGCTAATAGGTTGAGTTGTTATCACCAGCCAACCATTTTTCATTGAGGTGACGCGGCCAATCTGCCACGTATCCTGGTGATCATCGTAGAAAAACCTGGAACCATTTCTACCCGCTATACCGTCTTGTACCAGTGCGAGATGACCAAAATGACGCTGTTCCTGGACCCATTGGGTCATCGGATGAGCCAGCAATGTCCCCCGCTGGTCAACTATAAAAGAGATACTGTTTTTGTCCTGGTTCACTTGCTCAATGACCTGTTGCAATATCTCAAGGCTTAACTCACCGACCAAGACACCTTGGAGTTGATTGTTATCGAAAATAGGGGCACTACCCATTACGGAAACTTGTCCGCTGGCGAGAGAAATGAATGTATCAGAAAAGATCACCTGATCGGACTGTTGAGCTTGACGAAAGAATTGAGCGCCTGACATATCCAGACCCAAGAGGGACAGGGTGTCTGTACTTTCTGCCACCACCATGCCGGTATCATCAAGCAGGAATAAAACCGTGAAGCGGGGATAACTGTCCTGCACCTTCTTTATCAACCGCGGTTTTCCGGCAAGAGTCTCACCAAATATGGCCTGGGAGACGGCAGCCATCAATTGTTCTGTCTCTGTTAGATACTGGTTACCCTGCTGGCTCAAGGCAGCCAACAAAAATTGTTGACGTTCAATAATCCCCTGCTGGATTAAACGAAAACTCAACAAGATTACGCCAGACAAAATTAGCATTACGCCCAGACTTGGAATAAACATGAGTTGGAACAGAGTGGTCCGTAAAGAGCGTTGTCTATTCACAATGGAAACCTCCTCGCAGATGCCAGTAATACTCAGACCAAAGGCATCAATCCTATCAATCGGCAGGTGAGATGGTATTGATGATCTTGAATTGCCTATCTTCTATCACAGCAATGAAAGTTTCACGTTTGACGTCACCATAATCATCCATCGAAATAAATCCTTGCACCCCTTCCAGGTTATTGATGGTTGTGAGCGCTTCCGGCAAACCTTTGGCCTGTCCGTCAGTCTGTTTCAAAGCCTGCGCCAAAACCAGAACGGCCTCATAAGCAAACGGGGAAGCAAGACTCGGCGGGCGATTGAAACGAGCCTCGAACTGTTCAACAAATCGTTGAAAGGTCGGGAAAGGATTATCGGTATGGTACACAACACTCAATTCCAGACCATCTACAGCCCGTCCGCCCTTTTCTAACAACTCATTCGTCTGAGCCCAAGTTGACGAGAACATCAGTGCCTCCGACTCCTGCTGATGAACATATTGAGCCATCAACGCCGTATCAATGGCTGAAGCCACAAATACTACAGCCTCTGGTTCGGTTGCCGTAACCTGGGCCATCAGATCTTGCAAGTCGGTTTCTCCAGAGGTAAAAGTGAAGGCCTGGCTAGCATCACCACCTAATTTTTCAAACTCTGCCTGCATAGACTGCCACAATGTTTCAGAAAAAGCCCGATTACCCAAATCATAGATGCCGGTTAATTGACGCACCTGGCGAGTATTGTAGATATGACTAGCCAATGCTCTCCCAAAAAAATCGTTGCTGGGCATTACTCGGAAGAAATAGTCGGCTTGATGATTAAATTGGGTACTTGAGGAAGTTGGACTGAGCAATACCACTTCAGACTCATTTATTTGGTCAAATACGGCTGCTGTTTGTTGGCTGGTGATATGGCCAATAATTGCCACCACCCCCTGTTCAACCAATTCAGCGTCAACCTGACGCGCAGTTTCGGATTCGCCTTTATCATCCCTAACGATCAGCTCAAGTGGACGGTTATTGATACCGCCACGCTCATTGATTAGCTCGACAGCCAATTGCGCTCCATCACGAGCACCCACGCCAATCTCTCCTCGTTTGCCAGTAAGTTCTGCGGCAAAACCTACCAAGATTGGTTTTCGACCAGTGCAGCCCCCCATTAGAACCCCGAGGAGACTGCTCAGCACACCGATGGCGAAAATAAACACATAGGACTTCCTATTTCTGTAGCTCCAGCCAGTCATAGCCACCCCCTTCATACAAAACTTAAAATGCGGCAATCATCTTAAAGGCTAAAGTAAAAAGTTGCTCCTCCGCCTAATTCCGCTTCAGCCCACACCTGGCCACCGTGACGGTGGATGATGCGCTGCACTGTCGCCAAGCCAATACCGGTCCCTTCAAACTCTGTGGGAGAATGTAGGCGTTGGAAAGCGCCAAACAGTTTATCAGCGTAGGCCATATCAAAACCTGCCCCATTGTCTCGTATAAAATAGGCGAGCTTGCCGTCAATGTTGGTGCAGCCAAATTCAATCTTAGTTTGGGTACGTTTTCTAGTAAACTTCCAGGCATTGCTCAACAGGTTCTCCAGCACGATCCGCAGTAGCCGCTTGTCCCCGTTGGCCACCAACCCCGGAGTGATGAAAAAATCCACCTGGCGTTCCGGTTGAGCCTCTTGTAGCTCCGTTGCAATCTCTTGAGCCAGGGCACTCAGATTGACGGTCTCACGGTGCATTTCACCTCGGGTCAGGCGGGATAGTTTCAGCAAATCATCAATGAGTTGCCCCATCCGCTGGCTGGCCGCCCGCACCCGCCGGAGATAGTCTTGACCGGTGGTATCCAGCCTGTCGGCATAGTCTTCCAACAGGGCCTGACTAAAACCGTTAATGCCACGCAAGGGAGCACGCAGATCGTGGGAGACGGAATAGGCAAAGGCTTCCAATTCCTTGTTGGCGATTTCGAGTAGGACGGTACGTTCAAACACACGCTGCTCAAGCTGTTCATTCAGTTTGCGGATTTCTTCCTCGGCCTGCTTGCGCTCGGTGATGTCTTCTGAAATGCCTAACAAAAACTGTGGTTTCCCCTCTTCCTCCAGAATTGGCAACTTTTTGGTATGGAGTATTCTGACCCCATGACATCTCGTCTGTATCGTCTCCTCAGGTATGTCCACCAGTTTTCCACCTGTCAACGCCTCTTGATCTTTGGCTGTGAAGAAGTCAGCTTCCTTTTTTGGGAAAAAGTCATAGTCGTTCTTACCAATCATTTCCTCTTTCGGCAACCCAACCAATTTCTCACCAGCTTTGTTGAAGAGCACAAATCTAAGTTCAGCAGCGTCCTTGACAAAAATCATATTGGGAATGTTCTCAACAATCGCGTTCAGGAATGTTTGGGCACGCCGAGTTTCTCGCTCTGCCCGTTTCAGTTCAGTGACCTGTTGGGCCAGTACCCGGTCTCGTTTTTGAACGGCCGCCACCATTCTGGTAAAGCTTTGCCCCAAACTGATGATTTCGCTGAACTGTCCCATTTGTTCGGTGGGTAAATCTTCATACTGTCCTTTGGACAGGGCATTAGCTTTTTGAGCCAGGACCGATATGGGATTTGTAATTTGCTGCAGACTGTGCACTTGGCCCCCCAGAAATAAGGCAGCACTCAAGCCAAAGGCCAACGCAGAAGCTATAACCAGGATGATAAGAGGCCGAGCAGCCACAACGGCGGGCTGGGTCGTGACCACAATCCAATTCCAGGCCATTGTTGTCACGCTACCAATAAGCCAGGTATCCTGGCTATCATCGTAAAAGATGGTAAAGGTATCCCTGCCCGCCAATCCGCTTTCCACCAGATCCAGGTTGCCCAAGTTACGTTGTTCCTGGACCCATACCTGGCTGGGATAGGCCACCAACGTTCCGTGTTGGTCGACAATAAAAGAAACGCCGCCTTCGCCTACCTCAACCTGCTCGATGGTTTGCTGCAAAAGTGTCAAGTTCAACTCTCCCACCAGCATACCCCGAAACTGATGATCACCAGCAAAAATGGGCACTGCTCCCGTAACTGCCACCTGATCGGTGGTGAGCGAGATAAAAGGGTCAGAAAAATAGGTCTGACCCGAGTCACACGCGCGACGAAAAAACTGTTCTCCTGACAGATCGAGGCCCTGTAGGGTGAAGGTATCTGTATCTTCAACCAATACCCTGCCTGTTTCATCCAGCAGATAAAAAGCGGTAAAGCGAGAATAGTTCGCTCGGGTCTGGGCCAGGAGTTCTGTCTGGTACTCTGGTGAGAGATCAATCATAGTATAAGCCAACACACGCATCAAGCGATCTGTCTCGGTTAAGTATTGATCGCCTTGTCGGGCCAGCGCCTCTATTAAGAGCTGTTGGCGTTCAATAATTTCGTTCTGAATTAAACGGGCGCCAAGCAAGATCACCCCAAATAATATTAACATGACTGCTATGGTCGGGATAATAACCACCCGCAGTAGCCTGGTACGCAATGAACGGTTTTTCTTCATAACTATCTCCACCTTACCAGTCCCCTCAATCGGTAGCAGGGATGGTATTGATCACCTCAAACTGCCTATCCTTGACTACGGCAATATAAACATCCCGTTTGACATCACCATACCCATCCATCGAAATGGTGCCTTGCACACCGGCCAGGTTTTTCGTTGTCACCAATGCTTCAGGTAGACCCTCGGCTTGACCGTTGGTTTCGGCCAAAGCATTGGCTAAAACCAAAACTGTTTCATAAGAAAAGGCAGCAGAGAAGGTCGGCTGACGGCCATAGCGAGCTTCGAACCGTCGCACAAAATCTTGAAAAGGCGGATACGGGTTCTTATCACTATACGTCATGACCAACTCTACCCCTTCGATAGCCTGCCCTCCCTTCTCCAAGAACACCTCAGTCGCAGCCCAGCCTGACGAAAACAGCCTCGCCTTTAACCCCTGTTGCTGACCGTACTGAGTCATCAAGGCCGTATCAATGGCCGGGGCCACAAAAACCACTGCCTCTGGTTCACTCGCCTTTATCTCACTCATCAGGGTTTGCAAGTCCGTCTCACCAGCAATGAACCCAAAAGCCAGGCTGGCATCGCCTCCCAACATTTCAAACTCGGTCTGGATAGACAGCCATAATGTTTCAGCATAATCTCGATTGCCCAGGTCATAAATACCGGCTAATTGACGTATGCCGTGGGTATGATAGATATGAGTAGCCAATGCTTTGGCTTGAAGCTCGGTAGAAGAGGCTAACCGAAACAGGTAGTCGTCATAACCATCAAACTGGCTACTAGAGGCGCCGGGGCTAAGCAACACGACCTGGGCCTGGTTCATTTGATCCCACACCGCAGCCGTCTGGGCGCTGGTCTGATGACCGATAATCGCCACCACTCCTTGTTCAACCAGTTCCGCATCAACCTGACGGGCTGTGTTCGGGTCTCCCTTATCATCCTTGATGATTAACTCGATAGGGCGACCGTTAATCCCGCCCTTTTCGTTGATCATATCGAGGGCCAGTTGCGCGCCATCACGCCCTGCTACGCCCAAATCGGCGTGTCTGCCGGTTAGTTCGCCGGCAAAGCCAACCAAAATTGGTTTGGGCCCCGCACATCCCGCCAAAACTAATGAGAGAAAAACCCAAACCGCAAACCTGAATGTGCCTTTTATGAACATGTTATCTTCTCCTAAGAAGACCAATACAGATTGGTCACTTGAGACGTGATCCCCAATCCCTTAATAATCCTATTGGTAAGTGAACCTTTCTTACTCAATTATATCAAATTTATGTTACGTATGACATTGCGATAGAAGACTCTTCATTAAAATCTTCTTGTTTAGAGGGCGAATGGGTCACCAAATGTGACCTATCTCTGGATCGTCCCGATCGGGTATGGGTTACAGGGCGTTTTACTGCTCTCGAACATCACCTTGAACGTGTTGAACAAGCCCTTACACGCTTCGACCCTGATTATTACCCAGATGTTTGTCTTATACATTCCCCTGGCTTACACCGGGTCTCATTTGTTCGGGGTATTAGGTATTTTCGGCGCAGCGGTAACGGCTAACCTCATCACCGGTATGGCCGCTTATCTGTGGCTCAGAAGAGTTTTGGCTACAGAGGAGAAACAAGCTATAGCTCCAATCAAGGGGCTGCCTGCAGTCGAAACGACTTAAATAGGATACACGCTCCCAAGAAACGTAAGATGTAAGGGCCTATGTGGCGTCTTATTAATGATAAATCACTTGTGTTTCAGCGCATAATAAGGTAGACACGCAATACGCAATACGCAGTTTCTTGGCGGCAACAAACCTAAATTTGAAAAGCTATTTTTACATGGACTGAATCGAAAGGACAAATATGAGCAAAGCAATTCTTGGCATTCATCATCACAAGGGGACGAATGATATGTCAAATTTAAGCGACATACCCCACCAGGGCCAGCCGGTGTTGACTGCCGGGAAACCGCTTGATAGCGCCCAGGCGGCTATGGTGCTAATCCACGGCCGGGGTGGCACGGCGCAGGACATCCTGTCTCTGACCGCCGAGTTACCCCACCCCGACTTTGCTTACCTGGCCCCGCAGGCGGCGGGAAACACCTGGTATCCCAACCGGTTTCTGGCCCCCCTGGTCAGTAACGAGCCCTATCTCTCTTCCGCTCTGGCCGCGATTGGCCAGGTACTCGACCACTTGGCCGGGGCCGGCCTTCCCCCCGAGCGGACCATCCTGCTGGGTTTCTCGCAGGGGGCCTGCCTGGCCCTTGAATTTGCCGCCCGCCACGCCCGGCGTTACGGAGGGGTGGTTGGCTTGAGCGGCGGCCTGATCGGCCCCGACGATACCCCACGCGATTATGCCGGTTCGCTGGCCGGCACCCCGGTCTTTCTGGGATGCAGCGACGTTGATTTTCACATTCCCCAGGCCCGCGTGCACCACTCGGCCGAGATACTGCAAGGCTTGGGCGGCGAGGTTACTATGCGCCTCTATCCGAACATGGGCCACACCATCAACCAAGATGAGCTTGATTTCGTTCAGAAGATGATGGCCCTATACATATCCCCCCCCAAAAAAAAGAACCGGATCACCTGAATGAGCAGATCAACGATCCGCCCATTCGAGCGATCCGGGTTCTACCCCCACCTCACCAACCGAGGTGGGGGCTTTTTACTTCACCTCGTTCCAACAATCCTGGTTAGAAGGTAAACAGAATGCTCCGGCGTTCCAGCCTCCTATTCCCTACTCCCTTCTATCCCCCCATCCTCTAACAACTCCACCTGCAGAAAAGCCACCAACTCATCAAAGGTATCAAACCCTCGCCGACGGGGGGCATTGGAGACGGTCTCCACCACAAAGCGCCGCCTCGGCGGCTGGCCCGGTGAGAACCAACAGCGGAGCAAGTAGGACCGGTAGGATTCTGTTGCTGAGCGAGATATTTTGTTTTCCATCTAACCTATTTGGCCAGAATCGTGCCATTGCTACCAACGGCAAAGCATGTTCCGGTCCCCGGACAATCCACCCCCATCAGGCTGGTGGTTACCGGTGAGGCCTCACCGGTCCAACTTGTCCCACCGTTGCTCGTGGTCAGGATCGTCCCGCTATTACCTACCGCAAAACAGGTCGTCGCTGAGGGACAGCTCACCTCCCACAGCGTTTGCATCGTCCCAGACACCTTCTCCAACCAGGCCCCGCCGCCATTCGTCGTGGCATAAATCTTACCACTCTCCCCGACCGTGTAGCAATTCGTGTCTGACGGACAATCCAACCCTCTCAGCTCCCCGCCCAGCGTATGCTTCAGAGCATCCGGAATCGCCGGAGGAATAGACAGGATAATGCCAAATACCCGTCCAAATTGCCCCGCCGTGGTACAGGTGCCGGCGTTCGGACAACTGGCGTCATACAAGGCCGAATTCCCGACATCCAGCAGAAGCCAACTCGCCCCGCCGTCGTTGCTGCCCGCAATCAGGGTATTGACACTATTGCCGCCGGCA
>DAOUMU010000088.1:0-13003 GCA_034409055.1 Anaerolineae bacterium | reverse complement strand
TGCCGGCGGCAATAGTGTCAATACCCTGATTGCGGGCAGCAACGACGGCGGGGCGAGTTGGCTTCTGCTGGATGTCGGGAATTCGGCCTTGTATGACGCCAGTTGTCCGAACGCCGGCACCTGTACCGTGGCGGGGCAATTTGGGCGGGTATTTGGCATTATCCTGTCTATTCCTCCGGCGATTCCGGATGGTCTGAAGCATACGCTGGGCGGGGAGTTGAGAGGGTTGGATTGTCCGTCAGACACGAACTGCTACACGGTCGGGGAGAGTGGTAAGATTTATGCCACGACGAATGGCGGCGGGGCCTGGTTGGAGAAGGTGTCTGGAACGACGCAAACGTTGTGGGAGGTGAGCTGTCCCTCAGCGACGACCTGTTTTGCCGTAGGTAATAGCGGGACGATCCTGACCACGAGCAACGGTGGGGCAAATTGGACCGGTGAGGCCTCACCGGTAACCACCAGCCTGATGGGGGTCGATTGTCCGGGGACCGGGACGTGCTATACCGTTGGTAACGGTGGCACAATCCTGAAAAAGCAATAAATGAGCGTACCAGACTTTTAGGGTTTCTATGGAACTTTAGAAAATAATCGGGGAACAGATGGCCGGGCATCCCCATGCCCGGCCTACCCCAACTAATTTTTTAACCTTCATTAAAACCCCAAAGCTCTTCATCCGCATGGGCGTCCAAGTCAAACCTGGACGCTCTTATTATTTGGGGATTTTTGGTTGGCTCTTGGTAAAACCATTGACTTTCAGGTAACTCCCTTTTATAATTGAGGTACTATTCAAATGGGCGTATTTAAAAAAATGAAGGGGGATAACTCGTGCGAAAATTAATCTTTTTTGTCATGACCTTGGTAGTGTTAACGGCTCTGGCCTGTGGATTTAACTTGAGTACGGCCAATGTCAAAGAGGCTAAAATGGCCAAAGACGCCGATGGTAATCAGCCTACCACCACGTTTGCTCAGGATGATACGTTTTACTGCGTGGTCGAGGTGGCCAATGCCCCCGACGATACCTCAGTAAAAGTGGTGTGGACGGCGGTTGAGGCCGATGAGGTAGAGCCCAATTTTTCGCTGGGGGAGAAGGAATTGACGGGGGGGGGCAATCTCAATTTTAGTTTGAGTAACGATCAACTCTGGCCCGTGGGGCAATATAAAGCCGATCTGTATCTTAACGGCGAGTTGGAGCGGACCCTGGAATTCCAGGTCGAGGGAGAGGTGGTGGCGCAAGAGCCAACCGCCACCCCCGAACCCACTGCTACGCCCACGCCGGAGCCAACGGCCACCCCTGAACCGACCGAACCTGTCGAAAGCTCAACCGGTGACTCGTTGTCCATTGCGCCCACAGAGGCGCCGACCGAAGCGGTAGAAGAGGAATTTGAGCCGCTACCGTTCCAACCGGAACCCTACGTTCATCCTTCCGGGGCCTTTAGTTTTATTGTGCCTGAAGCCTGGGAACAGGGTTATGAGGATGACACAGGCGCTGCTTTTGGCGATGACCAGTCGGCCGTGGGGGTCGTGTTTGTTGATGCGGGGGTTGTCTTCGATGAAGAGCAGATGCAGAGCTTCATGGACGGATTTTTGCCGAGTTTCATGGGCGAATTTGCCGATGATTACGAGATTCTGGTCCAGGAGGTTCAAGCCGACGATAGCATCTATGTTGGCACGGTTTATGAATCGGCCGATGGTAACGGCGATGCGGATTTCTTCTTTGAGCAGCGGGAAACGATTATTTTTGTGCTGTATTTTGTGACCGATCGTTATGAAGAACTGACCCCGACCTGGAATGAAATTATTGCCAGCTATGTGGTTGACCCCCAGGCAGTCCCGGCGGTCGCGCCAGCTACGCCGACGGTCGTGCCAGCCACGCCGGTGGCCACCCCGACGCCCTTGCCACCACCACCGACTCCCACGCCTGTGCCGGCCGCTAACCCGTTTGCGCCGCAGCCTGGTCGCTCACGTCTTTACGTGTCCAATAGTTTTCGTGAAGAGTTGCTCTTTACCATCAACAATCAGGAGCATAAGATCCCCGTCAATAGCGAGGTGCCAATCGATTTGGACCCCGGTAAATACACCTTCACGGTCAGTATCCCCGGTGGGGCGGCCAATGGTGAGGTTGATATGGGACCGGACCAATCCTGGGTCGTTGTGATCGATGAAAATGGTGGGGTCGGTTGGGGCCAGATATATCCGTAACAAGAGGTAAAGATGCCAGAACCAGCTACGATCCTGTCCCATCTTGAGGCACTTTTTCAAGAGGTCGTTCGAGCGGTCACAACCGGAGACCCGGATCAGTGGGGCTTGCCTGGTCGTAATGCCAAAGGCGATCAGGTCAAATGGTTTGACCTGGCGGCCGACCGGGCCGTTTGTGCCTACCTGGAGCAGCACTTTTCCTATCCGGTACGGTTGCTATCTGAGGAAGGTGTCCCCCGGCAATTCGGCGCCGGTGAACCGGAGTTTACGATGGTGCTTGACCCGGTAGATGGCTCTGACAATTTTGCCCGTGGTCTGGTCCATGCCGATATGGCTGTGGCCCTGATCCCGGCTCATATGCCGCTTAGCGTGGAAACGGTTCAGTTTGCCCTGGTGGGAGATTTGTTTACGGGCAGTATCTGGACGGCAGCGCGAGGTGAGGGGGCGCTGCGTGATGGCCAACCGATACAGCCCCCACCGATCAGCCCCTTGGAGGAGATCATCCTTAGTTGTGCCATGAGTGGCTTTGTTTTGCCTCCTCCTCTCACTCAGGTACTATCGCGGGCGCGTGGTGTACGGGCCTGGGGGGCGGCTGCTTTGGCCCTGGCTATGGTGGCCGGCGGTACTTTTGGGGCCCATCTGGACTTGAGCGGTTTCCTGACGCCGGAGAATTTTCTGGCTTCAGCTCTGATCATCACCGAAGCAGGTGGCTTGATTACCGACCATGAAGGGAACTTATTGTCTGATATCCACTCTCTCACGGATGGTTACACGATTCTGGCAGCGGCCACGCCCGAATTACACACTACGCTGGTTCAACAATTGAAGATTGCTTGAAACACATCCTTAACTATATTTGCCAGGCTTTAACAGGGTGTGGTATAATCGAGGCTTGTTATAATTTGTACAATTTGACGCCTATTTTGAGAGCTTGAACGTATAGGTCAAGCTCTTTAATATGGCGTTGGTTAGGAGAAGATAGTAATGAGCGATCAACAACCAGCCGTCGTGGAGGAAACAACGAAAGTTGGGGTTGAGGAGGTACCCCAAGCGACATCTTCTGAGTCTTCCTCTGGCTCTGCAGAAGCAGTAGCACCTGAATCATCTCAACCTTCTAATACTGCATCGCCCAGTCAATCCGCGGAAACTGGGGACGCAACCCCCGCTGAAGCTACCGTCCCCTCAACACCTGAAGGGGACACACCTGAGCCCTTATCGATTCATACCTTGAAGGTAGGACAGCACATCACCGGAAGAGTGAAGAATATTGCCAATTTTGGGGCGTTTGTTGATATCGGTATTCCCCAGGATGGCTTGGTGCATATTTCTAAGTTGTCCAGACGCAAGGTGGAAAAGGTAACCGATGTTGTCAGCGAGGGGCAAGAAGTCGACGTTTGGGTGCAAAAGGTCGATAAAAGACGGGGGCGGATTAGCCTGACCATGATCAAGCCTATTAAGCTGAAATTAAGAGATATAAAGGAGGGGGATGAATTAGAAGGAACCATCACCCGGCTTGAGTCCTATGGGGCGTTTGTAGATATTGGCAGTGATCGGGACGGTTTAGTCCATATTTCCCAAGTTACTCACGATTATATCAAGCATCCCAACGAAGTTCTCGTTGTTGGGGACAAGGTGGTCACTAAGGTTTTGAAGGTTAATCGGAAAAAGCGCCAGGTAGATTTGTCGATCAAAGCGCTGTTGCCACCGCCGCCACCGCCAGAGGAAGAAGTAAAAAAAGAAGAAGTGGTTGAAGAAGTGAAAGTGGTTGAAGAACTGATTGAGGAAGAAGAATTGATGCCAACGGCGATGGCGGTTGCCTATGCTGCTTTTCGAAGTGAGAGTCAATCTAGCCGGCAAGCGGCCGGCAAAGACTTAGAATTGACGAAAGGTAGGGGTAAGAAGAAACGAGAAATGGATGCGATTGTGGCTCGTACGCTGGCCGCTCGCCAAGATTAGGACTTGCCTGGTAAATATAAAGCCAACCTTTTGGGTCGGCTTTTTGATTCTTACGGATACTATAGAGCCGCTACGGCCAGGGCCAGATTTCGCCGAAATTCAGGCCGGTTGAAGCGAGCCCAGGTCTGAGGGAAGTTAACAATCAACTGGTGTCGTTCTTCCAGTTTTGAGTTAAGATAGGCCACGACTTGGACCGGACTTTGCCGCTCGGATAAGGGGCGGTGAAGTTGGTGTTCTTCCCAATCGGCTAAAAAATCACGTAGAATTCCGCCTGCCACGTCGGCATCATTCAGGTCACCCAGGTAGTCTTGCATCACTTTAACTTCCTTGATGACCATTTCTCGTTCTGGCCCCAATATTTCTCGGAAATATTCAAGGGTGTAACGAAACTCTTTGAAGGTAAGTCTTAATTGATGCAACGTTTCCAGCGAGGCGTTGTCAAGCACTGTTTCGTAGGCACACACCGCTTCGTAGCGTTCATAAATTAAGCGGGGGACAATGTGGCGCAACTGGTAAGGCACAGGCACACCGGTGGGGACCGGTTTGGCTCCCAGGCCTTCGGTTTTGACAAATTCAAGCATGTTTTGCTTAAATTGAACATATTCTTTGCTGTCTAAGTAAACCAGCATCTGTTCGCGGGCTGGCTGGCCTTTTTTGCGCCAGGTCTCTAGCAGGGGCTCAAGGCCAACGTGTTCCTCTTCGGGTAGCGATTGTTGGTAGTGTTGTAGCTTTTCCATAAATACATCCAGGTCTCGTACCCGCCCCAGGGCTCGGGCGGTTGCTTGCAAGCCGCGCTGAAGCGATTTAATTTTCTTCTTTGAGAAGGCTGAACCAAAAATATTGAAAGCGGCCCGCATGCGGCGGGTGGCCACCCGCATATCGTGAAGCTCCTCTATATCCTCGCCCAGACGTGTGCCCGGTTCGTGCTTAAGCATGCGGGCAAAATGGAACCCGATCACTTTTCGACCCGCTTCGGCCATCGTGTCGGTCGGTTTTAGACCAACCTTTTTCCGAACCGGATATTTGATGGTATCGCCTTTCTGACGTTTTATTTTTTTGACGTCCGGCTTGGTGTTCGATGTTGGGGGGGGCGCTGTTTCGGTCGATTGTGGCGGTGTTGTTATCGGCTCTTCGGACGCCTCTGGACGATCATTACCAAGGATGTTGGCCGGAAAAATGTCCAGACGTTTTTTGTTAAATTCCTTTTGCCAATGCCGGACCGTACGGGGCGTTAGCTCTACCTCTTTGGCAATATCCGCCGGCAAAACTCGTTGATCACTCAATAGGATAATGTTAGCCCGCTTGACGAGCAATTTGTTGGCTTTCCTGGTAATTCGTTCTAACGTTGATTTTTCAGTATCGCTTAATTTCTCAATCATCTACCACCGTTTTTCTTTTCTTCGATGCTGGCAAAACCTCGCTCAAATTTGCTTTGCGTTTCAACTTTCAACGGCCAGTCACGTTGTAACAGTTCGGTAAAACGGGCTAAATCAGCCTCAGTGCCGGCCTCCATCAATTCTGCCTCCAGCTCAAAATAGTCGATGGTCGTGATATCATGCAGCGAAACCTCATCCAGGCTAAACTCGATAACAGGTTGACCACCTTGCCAGCGCGTGTGAAACTTATGCCGGGTTTGGTATAGATTGAATAGAGTTTGCAAGGGTGCTGTCCCGGCAATCTCCATAACTAAACGCTTGGCGTCGCTCTCGGCCCAGGCCTGAGGTTGGTCCGTTGTTTCTACTTCGACCTCAATTTCTTGCCGGCGATGAATGTGGCTTTCCGTGGGCGTCAGTGATTTTAGGGTTAATATCAACTTTTCTTTGATGGTTCTGAGGCGACAAGCAAAACCAGCTTGATACAGGCGTTTGTCCGCCGTGTCAATATAGCGGTCAGCAACGGTTTGGATACCGATTGACTCAAGTTCAAAATGGCCCAGTCGATTTATTTTTTTTAGGGTATTAAAGGTGGAAGCATCGGGTACAACAAATTTAGCTTCTGTTTCGATTCTATGAGAGGGCATCGATTTTGTTAAATTTATACTACAAGTTGCTAACTTGTTAACGGGGCTGTGGGCAAATTTGGCAACTTACCCTACATAATTTATTTTTCCAAAACGTTAACATGAATTTGGCGGTATGGCAAATCGGTTTCCTTTATATGATTATTTCATCAAAAATCAACATATGCTATAATCCGGTCCGAATTTTGTGGATTTTTTGCATGCCTTATAATTTCCTCGCAACTAATAATCAGCTTCAGGGTTTAGTCAAGCAGTCAGGCTGGTCCTCTGAACCCGTTGAAATATATAGGCTCAGTGGATCCAAATTTGAGGAGCCAGCATCCTCAGATGCGGCGATGTTCGGCATCTGAGGATACCTCACTCCTCGAAAATTGGATCTACTGAGGCTGGTTGTCCCATTGCTGACAAGGATTAGATGGAACGGAGAGGTATATGACTCTTGATCCAAAGATAAAGCAACTGCGTGATTTAAAGGAGAAATCTAGGCAAGGAGGCGGCGAAGCCCGCATAAAAGCCCAGCACGAAAAGGGTAAGTTAACGGCTCGAGGGCGAATAGAGATTTTGCTTGACGAGGGATCGTTCCGCGAGATAGATGCCTTTGTTACCCACCGGATGACCGAGTTTGGCCTGGCTAAAAATAAACCGCTCGGTGATGGGGTCGTCACCGGTTATGGGACGATTGATGAGCGCCTGGTATACGTCTTCGTCCAAGATTTTACCGTGTTTGGTGGCAGTCTGGGCCGGGCGCATGCCGACAAGATTATTAAATTGCAGGACCTGGCCCTCAAAAATGGGGCACCCATCATTGGACTCAACGATTCCGGGGGGGCGCGTATTCAGGAGGGCGTGGTTAGTCTGGGTGGTTATGCCGACATCTTTTTACGCAATACGCTCAGTAGTGGGGTCATCCCCCAAATTTCCTGTATTTTGGGGCCTTGCGCTGGTGGTGCTGTTTACTCGCCAGCTCTGACCGATTTTATTATCATGACCAAAAATACCAGTTATATGTTTGTCACCGGCCCGGACGTGGTCAGGTCAGTGACCCATGAGGAAGTGACCTTTGAAGAATTGGGGGGGGCAGCAGTGCATAGTGAGATTAGTGGGGTGTCTCACTTTGCTGCTGAAAGTGAAGAGCATGCCCTCTATACGATACGTACCTTGCTCAGCTTTTTGCCGGGCAATAATATGGAAGACCCGCCCACGATCGTCTGTCAAGACGACCCCCTGCGCACGGAAAGTTCGCTGGACACCATTATCCCGGATAGCCCGAATAGGCCCTACGATATGCACGAGGTCATCGAGGCCATGGTTGATGGTGGCGATTTCTTAGAGGTGCAGGAGCATTACGCTCAAAATGTGATTATTGGCTTTGCCCGGTTGAATGGTCGCAGTGTAGGCATTGTGGCTAATCAACCGGCGGTCTTGGCGGGCGTGTTAGATATTAATGCTTCCAGCAAAGCTGCCCGTTTTGTTCGCTTTTGCGATTGCTTTAACATTCCCCTGATCACCCTGGAAGATGTGCCCGGTTTTTTACCTGGCCTGACCCAGGAACATGGGGGTATTATTCGTCACGGGGCCAAACTGTTGTATGCCTTTGCCGAGGCCACTGTGCCCAAAATCACCGTCATTACCCGCAAGGCATATGGTGGGGCTTATGATGTGATGAGCAGTAAGCATCTGCGGGGCGATATCAATCTGGCCTGGCCCACGGCCGAGATTGCTGTTATGGGGCCGGAGGGGGCCATCAATATTCTTTATCGGAAAGAATTAGCCGCAGCCGACAACCCCGACGCCCTACGGACCAAACTGGTGCAAGAATACCGCGATACTTTTGCTAATCCCTATGTGGCCGCCAGTTGGGGCTATCTGGACGATGTGATTGAACCCAGCCAGACGCGCCCTCGCTTGATTAATGCCCTGGAAATGCTCCAAAATAAGCGAGATGAAAATCCACCCAAAAAACATGGGAATATTCCCCTGTAATAAATTATATCATTCCATCGACAGGCTATAGACGATGCTAAAAAAAATCCTTGTTGCCAATCGTGGTGAAATTGCTATGCGGGTTATCCGGGCCTGTCAAGAATTGGGCTACGAAGCCGTGGCCGTTTATTCTGAAGCTGACCGGATGGCTCCCCACGTCCGTATGGCCCAAGAGGCGTACTGTATCGGCCCCTCCGAGGCCGTGGAAAGCTACCTACGGGGTGATAAAATTATCGAGATGGCCAAAAAATGTGGTGCTGATGGCATCCATCCCGGCTACGGCTTTCTGGCCGAAAACGCCGATTTTGCCGGGGCCATCATTGAAGCGGGGCTAACCTGGATCGGTCCCCCTCCCTCGGCGATTCGGCTCATGGGGGATAAAGTAACTGCTCGTAAAACAATGGCTGGCGCCGGTGTATCTCTGGTACCTGGCACCAGCCAAGCCAACGATATAGGTGATGATGAGTTGTTGGTTGCAGCTCAGGAGATGGGTTTTCCCTTACTGGTAAAAGCGACCGCTGGTGGCGGGGGGAAAGGTATGCGAAATGTGCATCGCGCTGAGGATTTATCCGAAGCGATCCGCGCGGCTCGCCGCGAGGCCCAAGCCGCGTTTGGGGATGACCGGATTTACTTGGAGAAATTCATTAAGAACGCTCGCCATATTGAAATCCAGATTTTGGGCGATGAGCACGGTCATATCATCCATCTAGGTGAGCGGGAGTGTTCTATTCAGCGTCGTCACCAAAAACTGGTTGAGGAAGCACCTTCGTCAGTGGTGGATGAAGACCTGCGGCAAAAAATGGGCGCTGTGGCTGTCGAAGCGGCCAGAACGGTTAATTACCATTCGGCCGGCACCATGGAATTTGTTTTAGACAAAGATAAAAATTTCTACTTTCTGGAGATGAACACGCGCCTGCAAGTCGAACATCCCGTGACCGAGATGGTCACCGGCGTTGACGTGGTTAAAGAGATGTTACGTATTGCCTCTGGCCGCAGGTTACGCTACGAGCAAGCCGACATTCAGATGAAAGGCTGGGCAATTGAGTGTCGCATCTTGGCTGAAGACCCTGCCAATAATTTTATGCCTTCCACCGGCCGGATTGTGGGCTTAACCACCCCCACCGGTCCTGGGGTGCGCGTGGACAGTGGTATCTATTTTGGTTCAGAAGTGACGCCTTATTACGACTCGATGCTGGCCAAATTGATTGTCTGGGGTGAAACACGGGGTGAAGCTATTTTGCGCATGCGTCGGGCTCTGGAGGAGTTTCGGATAACGGGCATTGCCACCACCATCCCCTTGCACATCCAGTTGATGAACTCTACCCGCTTCCAGGCCGGACAAATTGATACCACCTTTTTGGAGAAAAATTTTAGATTTAATCAAAGGTCCAATCCCGACCGGGTACGGGTGGCCGCCATCGCTGCCACCCTCGTCGCTCATCTACGGAACCAGCAAGCTATCTTATTGCATCAAGGTGGCCCCAGTCCCTGGCGACTTTACGGCCGGCGTGAGGCGCTGGACCGGCGGCTCAGGTAGTGACTCAGTAGATCCAAATTTGCTCTAGCTGGATCAGTGCGAAGCCTCCCCGTGGGACAGTTCAACGGCCAAAACGCGGACTGTGGTCCGCTCAGAGCCTAAAAATTGGATCTACTGTGCCTATAAAAACTTGAAACGAGGCCCGATTTATGAAATATATGACCATTGTTGGCGACGAACAGTTTACTGTTGATATCAATCGCGATGGCCAGGTGACAGTGGATGGTGAAGTGATCAACGTTGATATGCAGCAAATGCAAGATACCACCATGCATTCAATCATCATCAATGGCCAATCTCACGACGTGCGTATGAGCGAAGGCGATGGAATGTATCTGGTACAGCTTGGCGGTGAAATTTTTGAAGTGATCGTCGAAGATGAACGCACCCGTCGCCTGGCCGGACTTAAGAGTGGTCCCGGGGCAATTACTGGCGAAGTTATTATCAAAGCCCCTATGCCTGGGGTCGTGGTCGACGTGTTAGTCTGCCAGGGACAAGCGGTGGAAAAGGGTGATCTTGTCGTGATTCTTGAGTCGATGAAGATGCAGAACGAGTTTAAAGCGCCTCGGGCCGGTAAAGTACGCACCCTCCGCGTCGCTGCCGGTGATAAAGTTGAGCAGAACGCCGTGATGCTGACGATTGCCTGATTACTTCTTGTAGCGCGATTTGCTAAATTGTGCCCTGGTAAGTTGGCAACTTGCCCTACATTTTGTACTTCCCTGGCCCAAACGATGACCATAGCCCCTCTTGATTTGTGAAATACATCACATTAAAAAAGACTACACAAGGGCTGAAATTTGTGTTATAATGGAGAGGTCAGCATCGGGCGACACGTTGCATCTTAAAATAATTGGTTGCTCCTCTCTCATTTCTCTGGTCGGTGACACAGGCCATCTTCCTCCCCACAGGTGCAAACAACCACAAAGACATAACATTTGCCGAGTTTTTTCTCTGGCCCTTTGTGTTTCCAGGGGGGATTTTTAAGTGTAGAGGCCAGCCTGGGATGTTTTTATAGTCGCTGTGACTATGCTTAAAAATATCCGGGTCATAAAACCAAGTTTCTAATTATTTTTTAATGTTTTTCACATTTAATTCCTATTGTCCTGTGTTAGGGTGTGTGATATAGTGATAGAATCTGCCCAGTTTTTGAAATTGACATAACGTTACTGGCTGCATTCTTCGGAGGTCTCTGTTAAAAAGATATTATTCTTTATTTGAATAGGCGAGATTGTGGCTGAAATGATACAAATATCAGAACCCAACATCTTTTCTCCCGATACTTTGGTAGAAGCAAAGTTTTTCCCAATTTGGGACAATCATCAAGCAGATCTGAATAGACTTGAACACCTGTCTAGAGAAGTCAGAGAAATCACCGCCTTGTACAACATCGGTGTGGCAGTTGGGTCTAGTTTGGATTTGAAGAAGGTCGTTTGGACTCTCTACAAAGAGAGTAGCCGCTTGGTCAATACGGCTAATTTTGCTGTTGTTATTTACGATGAACAGCTTGAAACTTTAAATTTTGTTCTTGTTTTTGACCAGGGTGAGAGAATGAAACCTCTCTCGGTTAAACTCTCCCCTCAGCATGGCCTTCTCAACCGTGTCCTGGCTACCCAGGCCCCGGTATTAATTAATGATCTCCTCGAAGCCAGAAGCACCCATCATGTCGTTGAAATCAACCGATTTCGCCCGGGGAGGCAAATCCTCTCCTGGTTGGGGGTGCCAATTCTCAACCCCCTCCTGTCTGATCAGAATGCGCAAGGGGTGATTGCCATTTGGAGTTATATCCCAAACGCCTTTACCGAGCATGATGTGTGGCTTCTGTCCGCCATCGGTACTCAGGCTTCAATTGCCATTCGCAATGCGCGTTTGTATGAGTCCAGCCAGCGACGGGCCGCGGAAATGGCTTTTCTAAACGACGTCATTCGTACCCTGTCCTCTACCCTGCATCTCGATGAAGTGCTCACCCGCATTATGGAGCAGGTAGAACGCATGCTCAATGTAGAAGCCGGCTCATTGCTGTTAACAGACCCCACAAATGGTGATCTTGTTTTTCAAATTGCCTTGGGTGATAAAGGCCAGGAGGTCAAGCCGTTTCGTATTCCCAAGGGGCAAGGTATTGTCGGTGAAGTAGCCCTAACCGGTGAACCGCTTATCGTCAGTGATGTCGAACAGGACCAGCGGCACTTCAAAAAATTAGACCAACAGTTTGATTTTTTGACGCGTAACATCCTTTGCGTACCCCTTATTTTGCGCGATCAGGTTATCGGCGTTTTGGAGGTGATGAATAAAAAAATCGGTAACTTTACGCAAGAGGATTTAGAGTTACTGAACTCGATTGCTTCTTACGCGGCCATTGCCATTTACAACGCCCGTCTGCACGAAAGTGTGTTGGCTGAACGTGACCGGGTTTTTGAGGCTGAGGAAGAGGCTCGCAAAAAACTGGCCCGCGATTTGCACGATGGTCCTACCCAATGGGTCAGTTCAATTATCATGAGCGTGGATTTTTGTAAACACGCCTTGACCAGGGATCCCGAAAACGCTATGACTCATCTGAGCAAAGAATTTACCAAGATACTCGAACTGGGTAAAAAATCTGTTCACCAGTTACGAACGGCGCTCTTTGAGTTACGGCCGCTTGCTCTGGAAACCCAGGGCCTGCAAGCTGCTTTACAAACTTTCCTGGAACGGCACCAGAAAGATGTCGAAGGGAAGACAAAACTCACCCTTAACATAGAAACCGGCAATTCAAGCGGTGAGATTTCTCGACAAGAGACCAAGGTAGAAGCCACCATTTTTGCGATTGTGCAGGAAACAGTGACCAATGCCATTAAGCATGCCCAGGCTGATAATATCGTGGTCGAGCTAAAGGAAACGCTCCAGGCCCTCTACACGGTGGTCAAGGATGATGGTAAAGGGTTCGACGTAGATAACGTGATGAACAATTACGAGCAACGAGGTAGCCTGGGTATGATTAACCTGCAGGAGCGAGTCGAGTTGATCGGCGGCGAACTGACCATGCGCTCTACGCCGGGCAAGGGCACCCGCATTACCATCTATGTACCGAAAGAAAAAGAAGAACGGATGAAAAAGCGCGGTGTCACCGGCACGCTATCGTTGCCAATGGATATGTTGTCCAAAGAATAATTGGCGATTAGTAGCATGTTAAACGCTCTGAGGGGGTCTGTGACTAGGGTGTTGAATCTGTAGAAAAAATCAGATATGTTCTTCCTGCATTTTTTGTGTTGATTGAATAAGGTTCAAAAGAGAACGGCGCTTGGAAAGCATAGATTGCCCAAAAAGTTGTCTGGCCC
>DAOUMU010000087.1:0-23773 GCA_034409055.1 Anaerolineae bacterium | reverse complement strand
TTTTAAGGAAATCGGGCAGATGATTTTGACCATTCCTCTTTTTACCACCAAACTCACCCCGCAACGGGTCAAACAAGCTCTGCAAACCATCCGTACCACTGATGTTAACGAGTGGGCCAGACAACTTGTTGGGCAATCTATGCTTTCCAAGCGCCGTTCTCTTTTGAACCTTATTCAATCAACACAAAAAATGCAGGAAGAACATATCTGATTTTTTCTACAGATTCAACACCCTAGTCCTTGACTGGCCAGGGTAAAATCCCCCTGACTAAATGGCTCACTCGAAAGCGGCCCTGCTTGAACAGGCCCAGTAGAGAGCGTTCTTTAAGGGTTAAGCCACAATGCTCACAACGGTAAACCCCATCGCTGCTTTGAAAAACAACCGGACTGTGGTCACACAGCGGGCAGACCTTGTATAAGGCTTCCTGGGGCACGTGTTGAACTCCTTTGGACGAATCAGCGAATGATGAATGGCGAATTTATTCAAGCTTACTAGTTAGCCCCGATTTTAGCAAAAATGGAGATTGAATCACTGACTCACCGATTATAATGAAATCACTGAAATATACCCCCCGCTTCCCCATTGATTGTCAGCCCGAGGTGAGTATGTTATACTTGGATTTGCTAATAGACACTCCTTTCGATGCTCAGTAGATCCAATTTTCAAGCTCGGAGCTGGACCAGCTAGAGCAAATTTGGATGTACTGATGTATCTTCTCAAAAAGTAGGGGCGAGGCAACTCGGATTGAGAGTCTCGGAGCAAACAACCTGCTCTCCGAGTTGCCTCGCCTCTACCCAACTCCGAATTATTGAGATGATACGTACTGATGCTATCAAACTTTGCAGGAGAATCAAGATGAGTGCACCCCAAATCGAATCCTATCGTTTTGGACACATTGTCATCGATGGTCAAGCGTACACCAAGGATGTGATCATTTTCCCCGATCACGTGGTTAGCGGGTGGTGGCGCGAACGGGGACACTTTCTGCAGCCGGACGACCTGGCGGCAGTCTTCGAGGCTGCTCCCAAGATGCTGGTCGTGGGCCAAGGGGCCTACGGTCGGATGGACATCGCCCCGGAGACCGAACAGGCCCTCCAGGCCGCCGGCATCGAACTGATCGCCCTGCCGACGAAAGAAGCCTGTCAGACCTACAACGGCCTGCGGCAGCAGGAACAGGTTGTGGCCGCCCTCCATTTGACCTGTTGATTGCTCGGAACTGGTCCTACTCTCGCAATCGCCAGCCAATCACCACCCCCACCAACACAATCCCGGCGATAAACCGGAATACCACCTGATAAGCCCCAACAGGCAGCAGGGCTCGATCCAGACCTTGCTGGAGCAAAACACCGCCCAGAGCGACGCCAAAGAGAACCCCGGAAAAACGGATCATATTATAAAGGCCGGAGGCCAGCCCGGTCTGTTCTGGGGGAATCTGGCTCATGGCAAAGCGGTGCAGCGGAGCCAGGGATATCCCCGCCCCCAAACCGTGCCCGATCAGCCCGGCCACAAATAACCCCAGTGAAGCCGTGCCTGGCAATAGGCCCAGGTAAACCATCATGCCCATCTGTACCGACGAGCCGATGACCACCAGCCAGCGACTATTCCAGCGGTCAGCCAGTAGTCCCCCCACCCCCATTGGGGCCAGTAACGCCCCGCCGTGGAGCATCATGATGATCCCTATGGAGGCTGCACTCAACTCTTTCACATCGGCCAGGTAGAGAGGCACCAGAAAACCGATACCACTCATAGCAAACATGCGGACCATAGACCCGATTGAGGCCCAGCTGAAGTTCTTGTCGGCAAAAATAGCCAGGGTGACAAAAGGATTCGCCTGTCGCCTTTCCCAGACGAAAAAACCACCAAAAAACAGTAAAGCTGCGACCAAGAATCGCCAATCTCGCAAGGCTTCCACCCCGGTGATCGGCCGGCTGGAAATATAAAAGACGAGCATCATCGTCGTCGCGCCAAGCAGGACCACCCCGCCCCAGTCAAAGGTACGTAAAAAGCCGGGTTGGACGAAACCACGTCGCATCGGCGGCACCCGTCCCCGCACCGCAAACAGAGCCACCAATCCGACCAGCAAAGTGGGCCAAAAAATGGTACGCCAGCCCAAATGATCCACTAAAAAACCGGCCAGGAACGGCCCACCCAGAGCCGCCAGGGGACCGACAGAGTTCCAGGTCCCCAGGGCCTTGCCCCGCTCCCCCCTTGGAAAACGTTCGGAAATGATGGCGATGCAAAGGGGGTTCACCGCTCCCGCCCCAATCCCCTGGATGGTCCGGCCAAAGATCAACAGGCCAAGATCGGTGGCTAACAGGTTAATGGCCGTACCGGTCACAAAAATCGTAATACCGGTCAACAAGAGGCGGCGTTTGCCTAACCCGTCCCCCAAACGTCCGTAAAGGGGCATAAAAGTGATATAGGACAACGTGTAAGCTGTGACCAACCAGGCGGCCACCTCGGCCTGAATACCAAAGGTGTCGCGGAGCGTAGGCAGGGCCACCCCAAACATGGTCATATTGAGAGCCATCATGATCATCGGCACCATGAGTCCGATCAACATCGTTTGATCGTTCCAACCGGTGGCTTGCTCTTTGTCGTTGGCCGATGGTCGTAATCGCTCCCGCAGTGAACGATACTGCATTTGAGAAACAGCCCGTAAGTTTTTCAACGTTCGATTGCTCCGTGTAGAAAAAACAATCGCCGGGATAGATCCTCGGCGATTGTTTATCCATCTAACGCCAATAAGCGGCCTCTCACCTTTCACTTTCTGGTCGAGCGAGTCGCCGCTGTTGGTAATTTAGTCGAAGGGGACCCACTTCTGGTCACTCCGACCACTCGCTATGACTTTCTCGATAAACTTCACCCCACGAGCGCCGTCGTAAACCGTCGGAAAGTCCAGTTCCAATTCGGTTGGCTCCCGGCCCTCCAACCTGGCTCGAATGGTATCGGTGACATTCATATAGATATTGCCAAATGCCTCAAAGAAGGCCTCGGGGTGACCAAAGGGCAGGTGGGTAGCTCGATCTGCAGCCTCGCAAAAGTAATCATTGCCCCGTTTGTAAACCTGGGCCGGGCCATCGGGAGGCATGAAGTAAACGTAATTGGGATGCTCCTGGTCCCAGAAGAGGCCACCTTTGGTTCCATAGACCCGAATAGTGATGTGGTTCTCTTCACCGGCGGCAATCTGGGAGACCCACAACACGCCTTTGGCCCCACCTTTGAAGCGCAACAGGACGCTGGCGTCATCATCCAACCGCCGCCCCGGCACAAAAGTGGTCACGTCAGCACACAACGCTTCTATTTCCAGGCCGGTGATATAGCTGGCCAGATTTTCGCAGTGAGAGCCGATGTCCCCCACGGCCCCGGCGATACCGGAGCGAGCCGGGTCGGTCCGCCATTCGGCCTGCTTGGCCCCCTCATCCTCAATCTTTTCCAGCAACCAGCCCTGCGGATATTCAACCACCATCCGCTGGATGTCACCCAACCGGCCAGTTTTGACCCAGTTACGAGCCTCTTTGACCATCGGGTAACCGGTGTAGTTGTGGGTGACGCCAAAAACCACATCCTGTTTTTCGACCGCTTCAATCAGCTTTTGAGCCTGTTCGCTATTGTGAACCATCGGCTTATCCAGGACCACATTAAACCCGGCTTCGACAAAAGCCAGGGCCGGCTCAAAGTGGACGTGATTGGGGGTGACAATGGAGACAAAGTCGATGCGTTCCCCCTCGGGTAAGGCGCTTTCTTTTTCCAGCATCTCCTGCCAGGTGCCGTAATTGCGCTCCGGCGGCAGGAGTAAATCCTCCCCGGATAGCTTAGCTTTGCCCGGTTCGCTGGAGAGCGCACCGGCCACAAACTCGGTAAACCCATCGGAAATGGCTGCTCGACGATGCACCGCACCGATGAAGGAGTCACGACCACCGCCAATCTGGCCAAATTTTATTTTGCGCTGCAGCTTTTTGCTTTCATCTTTACCACTGACCATTACTATGAACCTCCTGCGGTATTAAATTTACTGCTTTGTAAACTAACGGCTATTTATACACCTAAACGATGTTTTTGACAAGGTGTCCTTAATGAACAAAGGAGAGCCGTTCTCACCGGCAAACCAGGATTGGCCATCGAGACTCACGTAGAACCTGATCGACCTTACTGCCAAGCACAACCTCACGGATTGGCTTGATCCCATAGCCGCCCATAATGATTAAGTCACTATCCTGCTCGGCGGCTGTTTTTAAGATTGCTTCGGCCACATCTCCATAGGCCGGCTTAAAGGTTGCCGCCACACCTCGCCGTGCTAAGTACTGTTGGGCCTGGGTCAGCTCTGCCGTATGGCTATCTTGTTCGATGACGGTCATCACCACTAACGAAACCTGCCAGCGGCCAGTTAAATAGGTGGCCACAAAGAGTCCCTCCTGCGCCTTGGGACTGCCATCGTAGGCCAAAAGCACACGCTCCAGGGGAGAGGCCGCCCCGGGTACTGTTAAGACCGGCCGGCAAGAACGGTATATAACATTGCGAGAACCTGAACTTAGTCTGGACAGAAGTTGAGTACCCGGCGGATTAGCCGGGTACATGACGATCAGGTCGGCCCACCGAGCCCGTTCACATATTTTTCCGACCACATCGCCCACTTCAATCGTCAGTTCACCCGGAATACCGGCCGCCTGGCAGCGCCGGTGAAACTCAATCTGGACAGCTTGGGTCGCTTGACTTTCTTTTTCAGCGGCTGAAGAAACCACGTGCAGACCGAATAATTGGCCGTCCTCCTGCCGGGCCACTGCCAGGGCCAGTTCCAGCGCATGCCAGCCCCCCTCGTCCCCCCTAACAGGAACCAGAAGATTGGCGAATAGCTGATCATCCGGGCGACCGCTTAAGCGTTCTCGCCGCCACTGCCCCGGAGCAGGGCCAGCCTCAAGCTGATCGGGGGTGAGGGTATGGCGCAGTTTCTCCCCGACCCGAGCCACAACGCGTTGGGGCCTGGGGCTATGTTCTGTGACCAAATCGGTGGCGGCTGCCTCAAGCTCGATGGACCAGCCCAACTTCTTCGCCAGGATGTGCCGGTGTCTAAATATCCAAAGGTAGAGGTCCGTCTCCGTGCGGCCAGGAAAATCGCGCAAGATACCCCGCTCCCGAATATCCTGGACGACCGGCCAATACACATTATCATACCAGTCAGCCACGCTCTCTTCGTAAGAAATCTGGCCTGCCTGTGCCTGACGCAGCAAAAAGTGATGCGCTTCAAGGTGGGTCGCCAGTTCCCAATATTGTCCCGGGACGGTCACCTGTAAATCGGCCTCCGGCCGGATTTCATTCAAGCGGGTTTGCTCTAGAAAGTCGGCGTACTCTGCTTTGATAATCAGGTCGTCGGGTTGGTCATCTGGGCTGAGGGGGACCGTTGTCTTGCACTCCGACACGTAAGCCTCAATGTGCGTCTTACCAAGTTGATGAGCCACTGAGACGCGATGATTGCCATCCAGGACGAAATAGACCTGGCCAATCTGATAGACCTCGATTGGAGGCAAACCGCCCGACTTGATCATGGCCTCTTTGACCCTAACCCAGCGACTTTCGTCACTATCTTGTAGGGGCAAAAAGCCCCGGGTAAAGTCGGTATAACGCCCGACACTGCCGACGATGGCCGCCAGGGGGATTTCTTGAAGTACGCGCTCTGAACTCACCCTGGGTTTTAATGTCTGGCGCACCTGGTCAAAGGACAGGAGATCAACCGGCCGGCCGGTCAGCCGGGCCATAAGCTCTTGCATGGCAGCCCGGCGCCGGGCTTGTCGAAAATCTTCGACCGCTGCGGCCAACGGTAGCGTACTATGATGTGTCATAACTTTATCCTCCCTACCACTCGCTGGATCGTGTCGCCCTGGTCAACCGCTCGTATGGATCTGCTCACCTAACGCAGCAGAAATTTTGCGAAAAATAATGTGACCCAAGTATTGCTTTCATGATACGCTAAGGTAGTAAATTAGGGAAATCTTCCCGATTTTTGTCGCCTATCAAAGCCGTCTTAAGCCTGGCTACAATCAGTTGGAGCACCGCCTCTTTTTTGACAAAATCCACCGGCTATTGTATTATTCGCAACATACCATCTGTATACAGCTTCAATACAACTAAAATAATAGCAAAATACAGGCGAGTCTTTACAATGGCTGATGCAATGGAGAAGCTGGAAAAATATCTGGCGGAAAAAGGTCAGATTGACGAGGCGGACTCACGTTTGCTACGCGAAGTTGCCTATGACTGCTTGCAAGATGCCATTCGCCATTCAGACTTGCGACCGGGTGATCCTCTCTCTGAAACCCGTATCTCCAAAGCACTGGGCATTAGCCGTACTCCCGTGCGTGAAGCCTTGCAAAAGCTGGCCAAAGAAGGATTGGTGCAGATTATTCCCGGCCGGGCGATTACGGTGGCCGCTCCCTCCATCCAAGATGTCCTGGAGGTCGTTCACATTCGCGAGTTGCTGGAGCCTGAATTGGTCCGGCTGGCCGCGGAAACTGCCCCCCTGGAAGCTTTGGAAACGATCCAGAAGAGTATCCAGGACATGGAGGCGGCAGCGGCCAGTGGAAACCGTTTAGCCTGGTCCAAAGCGGATACCGTGTTTCACGAAACCCTGAGCAATTTCTGCCCTAACCGGCTCCTGGGAGAGTTGGTCCTTCAGGCCAGAAACCGGGTACATCATACCGCTATTGACGATCAAACCACGGATGCCCGGATTACAGAATGCACGCTTGAACATAAGCAAGTGGCGGAAGCAATTCTTCAACACGATGCTGAGACCGCTGAACAACTGATGCGCGAGCACATTAGACAGCTCCGGCAAAGTATGTTCAAACGCCTGATTCGATACTAATTCAATAAGGATCAGCAGGTCCAAATTTAACGCTCCAAGCCGGTCCATGACTGGCGATACGACGGGTCACGGCCCCATCGTGAGCACAAAATTCACTACCCGGCACGGGGAGAGAAACCAGGTTTTTTGTCGTCTGAACCAAGCTAATCGTTGCCTTTTGAGTATTCTGGAGCACCAAAAATGCCTTAACAAGCGAAACAGGTGGTTTCTGATTTCCAATGTCGGGTAATGAAAGCACAAAATTGGATCTATTGAGGATTGGACTCGATAATGTACCCTCTACAGCGTCAGATGATTGAAACAGAACTGATCGACATCGTCGGTCAGGATTACGTCCTGACTGAAGAAGCCGACCGCATTATTTACGGGGTGGACTATTTCTGGCTGCCCCGGATGCTGATCGATCGCCGCCAGACCCCCCCCTTACCCGATGTCGTCGTGCTGCCAGAGACGGTGGAACAGCTTGCCGCTATCGTCCGGCTGGCCAACATCTACCGTATTCCGATTATCCCCTGGGGCGGTGGCTCCGGTTCGCAGGGGGGCGTCACGCCTGTCTATGGCGGCATCACCGTGGATCTGAAGCGGCTCAACCGCCTGGTGGAAATCGACGCCCGGTCGCAGACGATGACCGCCCAGGCCGGTATCAACGGCTACGAACTGGAATGCGCCCTCAATGAGCGTGGTTTCACCTTCCCCCATTACGCGGCCTCGGTCCACTCGGCTACCCTGGGGGGCTACCTGGCCTGCCGGGGGTCTGGCACGGTTTCCACCAAGTACGGCAAGGCCGAGGACATGGTCCTGTCGGTGCAGGTGGTCCTGCCTAATGGGGACGTTATCCGTACCCTACCCGTGCCAAACCACGCCGCCGGACCGGGCATTTTGCAACTGTTTGTAGGAGCGGAAGGCAGCTACGGCATCATTACCGAAGCCACCATGCGCATCGAGCGCCTGCCCGAGGAGCGCCGCTTCCGTTCTTTCCTCTTCCCCGATTTGCGTACCGGCCTTGAAGCGGGCCGACGCATCATGCTCGACCGGCTGCAACCGCTGGTGATCCGTCTCTATGACGAACACTCGACCATCAAGACCGTGCGGCGCGTTCTCGGTCTTGATGTCGATCAGGGAGCCTACATGGTCATCGGCTTCGACGGCTGGCAGGACATTGTCGAGGTTCAAGAACGGCGGGCCTTTGCCATTTGTAAAGCGTGTGGTGGGGAAGATTTGGGCGAAGAACCGGGCCGGCAATGGTGGGAACACCGCTACGATTTTTACTTCCCCCCCAAGACCCTTGACCTGCCGTGGATGTTTGGCACGCTCGACACCGTTTCCACCTTCGATAAATTGGAACCCCTCTACTGGGCCAAAAAACAAACCCTGGAAGAACGCTATAAGGAATGGGATCTTTTCTACTACGCCCACTTTTCCCACTGGTACCTGTGGGGCGTTATGGCCTACGATCGTTTCATCATCGAAAACCCGCCGCAGGATCCCGACGAAGCCCTGGCCCTGCACAATGAAATCTGGGACCTGGCCATCAAGGTCAACCTGGAATACGGTGGCGTGCTTAACGAACACCACGGTGTCGGCCTCAAGCTGGCCCGACACGTGCGTGGCCAGTACGGTCCGGCCTTCCAGGTGTTGGAGTCGCTTAAGCAATCACTTGACCCCCACAACCTGATGAATCCCGGCAAAATGGGGTTCGGTCCAATAGAATAGAGATATCAGGCAGGTAATATGGCCCATCTGGATGTCTACAAAAAAGATTTGTACGAACTGCGCTTCTCGCCGATGTGTAAACCGGCCGCTGAAGTGTCTAATCTGACCCAACTGGAAAGCCACACCCCTCGGGCCCGGACGATGATGTTCTGGCGCATCATTGAGGGCATTATCGACTGGGGACCACGCGAAGTGGAGCTGCTCTACCAATCAACCCTCGATAGCATCAGCGAGGCCTTCGACGTGTTTCATTACCCGCTCAGCCAATATATGCTGGCCGCCCGGGCTGACGTGTGGGAGGCAGGTCTGGCGCCGGCGGGTGTGAAGCAGGTGGTTGCCGCCAGCACCCCGGCCGAGGGAGTCCCGCCCGTACCAAAGACTAATGCCCTGCTGCTGGCCGGTGAAATTGCCCAACTGGGCGATGAATCTCTGCTGGCCCCGCTGCAGGCCGCTTTGCAGCGGGCCGATATCGACGCCCCGGCCTGGGTCGTACCAACCGGCGCCCTGGCCTATGCCCTCGGCGGGTGGGATGTAGCTCGCGCCCAGGCCACGCAGGTCATTGCCGGTATCAGGGACAGTGGCGCGCAAACCGTCATTGCCGATGGGCCGGAGACGGCCTGGGCCTTGACCAAAATCTATCCTGCTCTGGGTATTGACCTGCCGGAGAAGGTCACGGTCAAACTCCTGTCGGTCGTGCTGGATGAGCACCTGACCCCTGCCCTGAACAAGCAAGACCTGGGGACAGTCCTGGTCCACGATAGCCGTCCGGCCTGCTTGATCGCCGACCGTATGGCCATCAACCTGGCCGTTATGCCGGGTTATGTCGAAGATGAATCAGCTTTTGGCCTGGGGGCGGTCTACGAAGCGCCGCGCCGGCTGCTGGACGCCCTGGGCGCACAGCGAGTCTTTAGCACCTGGACCCGCTCTCTGGCCAAGACCAGCGGGGCAGACGATGGGCTGTGGTTGACCTACCCAAATCTGGCCACCGGGTTGGCCAACCAACGCCTCGACTATGCGGTCCGTCTCGGCGTGACCACGGTAGTGACCGACTCGCCCCTGGCCGCCTCTTTCCTGGCCAAACACACTGCCAGGCGCAAAATTAAAGTTAAGTTATTGGCTGAACTGTTAGCTTGAAGTATGGATTCAATCAGACTTCGCCCCGAATGCGAGTCTGTAAAATAAAAATAACTAAAGAAGCAAGGAGGCTAGAAAACCATGTTCCTTTCTATGCATAACTGGATGCGGGCCGAGCCGATTGAAGTGACGATCCGCCGGTTGGCCAAATATGGCTATGACAGCATTGAAATTGAAGGCGAACCAGAGAAATATGACCCCAAAGAGGTTCGCAAGTTGCTCAAGGAGAACGGTCTTTTCTGCTTTGGCTCTGTGACCTTGATGTTTGAGGGCCGAGACCTCATTCATGCCGACGAAGCAGTGCGGGCCAGTAGCGTGCAATACATCAAAGATTGTGTGACTATGGTCAAGGAATTAGAGGGGCGCGAAATGACCATTGTGCCCTCTCAAGTAGGCAAAGTAGCTGCTATGGCCAGCGAAGAGGAAGAATGGCAATGGGCCGTAGAGGGTCTTAAAGAAATCTACGACCACAGCGAGAAAGCCGGGGTGGTGTTGGGCCTGGAACCGCTCAACCGCTTTGAAACCAACTTCCTCAATCGCCACGACCAGGCCATTATGCTGGCAGAGGCCGTTGGCCCCAATTGTGGGGTCTGCCTGGATGCTTTCCACATTAATATCGAAGAAGCCGACCTGTTTCAGGCCATCTCAAACACCAGGGACAGGTTGGTGGCTTTCCACGTAGCTGATAATAACCGCATGGCCTGTGGCCAGGGCGATTATGATTGGGTTCGGTTAGTGACCACCCTCAAAGCAGCCGGCTACGACGACGCCCTGACGGTTGAATTTGTGGCCCCGCTGGACCGCACCCCCGCCAATCCCTACAAGAATGCCGTCGCCACTGCCGAAGCCGAACTGACCCCCGAACAGTTAAAGTTTATTGAAGATCACGGCAGCGGCGTCCTCTCCGACGAGTTCTATAGCTGGCTGGTAGAGGTTTCTGCCAATACCCTGCGTAATGCGCTGGACAAGGTAGGGGCTTACAACGTTCCGGCCAAGTAAAAAGCGAATGCCAGGCAACACATAATTGCGTGAAATGTGAAACGCAATACGCAATACGTTTCACGTTTCACGCCTTTTTCAGTACTACGCCTCAGGAGGACGTTTATGGCTAAAACTGTGGCTCTTGTTAGTACGCTGGATACCAAAGGGCCGGAGGTTGCCTATCTGCGAGACCGCTGTCAGGACCTGGGGCTGGAGACCCTGGTCATTGACTCTGGCATCTTGGGCGGGCCGCTGGGCATCGAACCGGATTTCAGCCAGGAAGTGGTAGCCAAAGCAGCCGGCAGCACCATCGAGGCCGTGCGCCAGGCGGGTAGTCGCGGCGCGGCTGTCCACGAAATGATGAAGGGTGTACGCAAGATTGTGCTTGATCTGTATGCCGAGGGCCGGCTGTATGGAGTGGCCTGCCTGGGTGGTGCGGAAGGAGCCCTGCTGGGGGCGCATGCCATGCAAGCCCTGCCGGTTGGCGTGCCCAAGCTGTTAGCCACCCCCATTGCTTCGGGCAAGCGCCACTTTGGTCCACTGATTGGCCTGCGCGACGTGATGGTCGTTCATTCCATCGTCGATATCCTGGGCCTCAATCCCATCAGCCGGACCATTTTTGACAACATGGCTGCGGCCCTGGCCGGCATGGCCGAGCATGGACACGTAATCAATTTGGATACTGATGAACGTTATGTGGCCATCACTATGCTGGGCAACACCACCAAAGCAGTCATGGCCACCAAGAAGCACCTGGCCCAGGCCGGGATCGAGGCCGTTATCTTTCACTCCAACGGTGTTGGCGGTCCGGCTATGGAAGAGTTGGCCGAGCAAGGGCTGTTTATCGGCGTCATCGACTTCACTACCGACGAGTTGGCCGACGAACTGGTGGGTGGTTTTCACGACGGCGGGCCGGAGCGATTGCGGACCATTGGTCGCCTGGGACTGCCGCAGGTGGTCGTGCCCGGCTGCATCGATTTCACCGTCCACGGTCCCCCTGACGAAATTCCGGAAAGATTGCGGGGACGACCGGCTTATACCCATAACCCCATCTTTACCCTGGTTCGCACTCTCAAACCGGAGATGGCTGAACTGGGACATCGTTTTGCCGAACGCTTGAATGAAGCCACCGGCCCGATAAAAATTGCTTACCCCCCCCAGGGCCTGTCCATTCCCAGCTACCCCCCCGACGGCGTTTTCTGGGACCCCGAGGCTGACGCTGCCTTCATGGAAACTCTCCGGGCCGACTTACGCGCTGATATTCCAATCCTTGAGTATGAGCGGCACATCAATGACCCGGCCTTTGGAGTGGAGGTGGCGGAGCTATTTTTGGAAATGATGTAAAAGGAGAATCAAATCATGAGTGACAATGAAAAATTCAGATCATACAACATTGTCGATTTAACTATCGTCGACATTCAAGAGTACTTAAAAACCAAAGATGTCATCCTCATTCCGATGGCCAGCACCGAGCAACATGGCCCTCACCTGCCCTTAAAGACAGACACGGTGACGGCGGAAGAAGTGAGCCGGCGGGTGGCGGAGAAGATTGAAGTGCTCTACACGCCCTGTGTCTGGATGGGCTATTCACCCCAGCATATGCACAAACCGTGTATGGGTCGGGGCACGATCACCGTTCGGTCCGAGACACTGCTCAACCTGCTGTACGACATTGCCCGCAGCCTGATTCATCATGGCTTCAACCGGTTGATCTTTATCAACGGGCACGGCTCCAACGTCAAGGTGGTCGATCCGGTGTTGCGTAAAATTCGCTACGACACCGGCGCGCTGGTCGGCTTCGTCAAACCTTATATGGAGAACTACGTCGGCCTGATGGAAGGGTTGATGGAAAATCCGCCCGAAGAAACCCCCGGCTGGCACGCCAGTGAGTTGGAGACTTCCCAAATGCTGGCCCACGATGTGGTCGAAGGCACCAATTACGTGCGCATGGACCGGGCCGAAAAAACATTGGCCCACATCCCCGATTTTCTGCCCAAAACTTTCCAAAAGAAGGACGGTATGCCCGACATCGAACTTGACGGCTATAAATATTTCCACTTCCCTATGGACCACCACGAATTTATCGAGTCGGGTGTCATCGGTAACCCGCTCAGAGCCACGGCTGAGAAGGGTGAAGAAGCCTTCCGGCGCTACTCGGAGCACGTGGCCAGGGGTATCCTGGAATTGATGAAAGTGCCGGTCGAGGTACACACTCGGGAGTTTATTGATCGGGTCTAAACCCGACCTGAGGTAATGATGAAAATAGCCGGTCGTTACACCCTTGATGGGTCCCGAGAAAGCATCTGGCCACTCATTCACGATCCCACAGCCCTGATCAGCTTCATCCCCGGCTGCGAACAGATCGAACAGGTCAGTCCCGACGAATACCGGGGACAGATAAACGTAAGGTTGCCCGCCGTGGCCGGCACCTATACCACCTACGTCAAGCTCATTGAGCAGGACGAGCCTGACTACTGCTGTTTCGAAGGCGAGGTGGATGGCTCAGCCGGTACCATTCAAGGCACGGCTTGGTTTAAGTTAACAGAAGCGATGAACGGCCAGACACTCCTTGAGTACGAAGGGCAAGCCATGATCATGGGCGCCCTGGCCAGGCTAGATTGTCGCTTTGCCGAAGGCATCGTCCAAACCTTCATCAAGCAAGGGCTGGGCAAGTTGAACCAGCAGGTTCAGCTTCAAACAGCGGTGAACACCACGGCTGAGTCTGAAACTCCATAGCAAGAAAGCAGCGTGCCTGATCATAATGGAATTTAAGAAAATGATCGGGAATAGATGGCTGGGTATGGGGAAGCCCGGCCTACCCCAATTAATTTTTTAATCTTCATAATGATCAGGCACGCTCTTTTTGACAGGTCAACCAATGTGTGTTAAAATGGTCTGACCATTTGGCCACATTACCTATGAGCGAGAAAAATTTAGACACAGCCTTCGGTACATTCGAAAAAGACGTTCTGCCGAAGAAAATCGCCGCCAGGGTCCTTTCCATGATCAAGGAAAAGCGGCTGGGGCCGGGTGATAAGTTACCCCCCGAGCGAGAACTGGCAGCCATGATGCAGGTCAGTCGTCCCTCGGTTCGGGAGGCCCTACAGGCTTTATCCCTCATGAATGTGGTTGAAATTCGGCAGGGCGCTGGGACCTATATCACTTCTTTGAAGCCCGAGCTGTTAGTTGAACCGCTCGACTTTGTTTTTTCGTTGGACAACTCAACTTTATTAGAGCTTTTTGAGGCTCGAAAAATTCTGGAGGTAGGGATCGCAGCAATGGCTGCCCAACAGATTACCGACGACGAGGTCGCCGCCCTGGAGACCTGCCTGGAGAAATCTGCTGAAGCTATCCGGAGCGAGGATTTCGAGGCTTTTCTCCAGGCCGATTTGGAACTGCACAAAATCATCACCCAAGCCTCTCACAACCCCATCTTAAACCGCTTTATGGACTCCATCAATCAACTTGGCCTGGTCAGTCGTCGTCAAACCGTTGCTTTACCCAATCTGGCCCAAGAGAGCGCCGAGGATCATCGCACGATCGTCGCCGCCCTGAAGGCGCATGATCCCGAAGCAGCCCGTCAAGCCATGCTGCAACACCTGCACCGTGTCGAGCAAGCCCTTAAAAAGTTAGGGTAATTATTCACCTAATGTGTCCGGATGTGTCAGTCATGTAGGGCAAGTTGCTAACTTGTCTGAGGGCAAGTTAGCAACTTGCCCTACAATAACTTACTGGAGGGAAACCAATATGTCTCACATCGTTGATCTATCTGTGCCGATTGGACAAGATACCCTTAGCCCCCCTTCGGTCAATGCCAGGCTGGAACTGACCAGCTTTCATCGGGGGCCGGGCTTCTGGCAGGCCAGCAAGGTAGAGATGCTGCTGCACACCGGTTCGCACGTCGATTTTACCAAGCACGTCCAAGAAGATGGCGAAACAGCCGCCGATGTCTCGCTCGACCGGGTTTGCGGCCAGGCCCTGGTGGTCGATCTGAGCTTTGCCGAGGCCAATCACGAAATCTCGGTGGCCGACCTGGAGGCCCACGCCCCCGAGATTCGACCGGGTGATATTGTGCTGGTGCGCACTGATTGGACGGAGAAGCATTGGGGAAACTTTCCGACCTATTATATGGAGTCACCCTACTGCTCACCCGAAGCGGCCCAATGGTTGATTGACAGGGGGGCCAAAGCCGTCGGTTTCGATTGCTTCAGCGAGTATTGTGCCCGGCTACCCGATTTTACCTCGGAGGATTTTATCATCCACAAGATCATCTTGGAGAACGGCTCTATCTTGATGCAGCAACTGACCAATTTTTCGCAACTACCCACCGATCGCCGGTTCCCCTTCTTCGGCCCCTTCATCAAGATCCGGGGCGCGGAAGGATCCCCGGCCCGTTTCTTTGCCTTACTGGATGATTAAAGAAGGAGGTGTGAATATTTCTAAGAGTTATTTCTAAGGTATATTTTGCGACGGTCGGCGGTCAACGGTCGGCGGCCAGTCGATGGTGGTCAACTTTGATAACAAAATTATTGTCAAAATTAAGGGGTATATGCTACTACACTGTAAGCCAAGTTCTGAGAGGTTGAAACCGGACGGCATGGGGATGCCGTCCTACCAATCAAAATTTACCTTACAGTGCACTACCAAGTAATCTATTACAACTCCAGGAAGGAGGTATGAATGTGGCTATAAAAAACTATTTTCTGCCCCAATCGCTCGATGAAGCGCTGAAGCTATTGGCAGAACATGGCCCCTCGTTGCTGGTGATGGCCGGGGGCACCATCGCCATGCCCCTCATCAACGAAGGCGTATCAATGCCTGAAAATGTTATGGGCCTGCGACAGGCCGGCCTGAACTATGTCCAATCATCGAATGGCAGCGTAACCATTGGAGCCACCACCACGCTAACCCAGATGTTGGACCTGGAGGCCATTCCCCTACTCCAGGAAGCGGCCCGCAATACGGCTGGCTGGGCCATCCGTAATATGGGCACGGTTGGCGGCAATCTCTTTGCCCCGCCCCCGGCCGGCGACCTGGCCGTGGCTTTGCTGGCCCTGGAAGCCAGGGTGAAGCTGGTCAGCCAGAGCGGGGAGCGGGTTCTGCCCCTGTCGGAGTTCTACACCGGTTTTATGACCAATGCTCTGGAACCGGGCGAGTTGTTGACCGAAATTGAGGTCCCCGTACCGGCAGGCAAAACGGTCTACGTGAAATACGGGCGCAAGCATGCCCATACCCCGGCGGTGGTCACCGTGGCCGCAGCGGTGGTTCAGAGCGGGGCGCAGGTAGAGTCGGCCCGGATTGCCCTGAATGCCGTTGGACCGCATCCCATCCGGGCCGGTCAGGCCGAGGCAGCGCTGGTTGGCTCGGCGTTGGAGGAAGTAACGATAGCGGCCGCGGCTGAAGCGGCGGCCGGGGAATGTGAACCGTTCGCCGATGCCCTGGCCAGTGAATGGTACCGCCGGAAGATGGTCAAGGTGTACGTGAGCCGCGCCCTGGCCCAGTTGGCTGGAAAGGAGGGAGCGTGATGGCCGCAAAAATTGTCAGTTTCACCCTGAACGGTCGCGAGGTCGACGTGATGGTCAAACCCATGACCACCTTACAGACGTTACTACGCGAACAGTTGGATTACACCGCTACCAAGGCAGGCTGCAAGCAGGGTGGCTGTGGCAGTTGCACCGTGTTGGTCAACGGTCAGCCGATGACCGCCTGTCTGTTGCCGGTAGAAGATGTGGCCGGACAGGAGGTGACCACCCTGGAAGGGATCACCCCTGAACACGGGCTGCACCCGATCCAGGAAGCGTTCTTTGAGAATTTTGCCGTCCAGTGCGGTTACTGCACGCCCGGCATGATCGTGGTCTCCAAGGCCCTGCTCGATCGCAACCCCCAACCCTCTCGCCAGGAGATTATCGAGGCCTTAACCGGTAATATCTGCCGGTGCACCGGCTATGAACCCATCATTCGGGCCATTGCAGAGGCTGGGCAACGGATGAACGGTCAGGAAGGAGGTTAAAGCGATGACAGAGCAAACCCTGAATGTTGTTGGCCAGTCTGTCCAACGTCGTGATGGTCTGGGCCACGTAACGGGCAAGACCGTTTACATTGACGACATCAAGTTTCGAGATATGCTGTACTTGAAGATGGTCCGCAGTCCGGTCCCCCACGCCCGGATTAAGGGGATTGACTTCTCCGAAGCGGAGAAGGTGCCGGGCTTCGTGCAGGCCCTGACCCACAAGGACGTACCCAAAAACATCTACACCATCCTGTGCCTGATCGGCGTCGGCCCCGACGAGGAACCGGTCCTGGCCGAGGATAAAGTGTTGTACAAGGGCGAGCAGATTGCGGCCATTGTGGCCGAAACCGAAGAAGCGGCCATGGAAGCGGTCAGTAAGGTCAAGCTGGACCTGGAGGAGCTACCGGCCGTGTTCGACGTGGAAGAGGCTCTGAAACCGGACGCGCCGATCTTGAAACCGTGGGGCACCAACTACTTCGTCTACGAAGGACATCACTGCCGTCGGGTCCGCTTTGGGGACGTGGAAAAGGGTCTGGCCGAGGCCGACTACATCGTGGAAGGACGCTACCAGTTCAGCCCGATCGAGCACGCCCCGGTCGAGACCACCGGCTGCGTGGTCAAACCGGAAGCGGACGGCCGCTATACGGTCTATACCAATACCCAGGCCCTGTTTTTCACCCTGGACAACTCGGCCCTGATCCTGGGTATTCCGTTTAACAAGCTGCACTTTGTAGGCGGCACCGTAGGCGGTGGGTTCGGCGGCAAGGTAGACGTGATCGTCGAGCCGATTGCTATCCTGGCCTCGATCAAGACCGGCCGGCCGGTGAAGTACAAGTTTACCCGGGAAGAAGAGATGCGGGTCTCCTCGACGCGCGGCGCGTGGCGTATGTACTACAAAGACGGGGTTATGAAAGACGGCCGGATCATCGCCCGCAAAATCACCAGCTATGCCGACGCGGGGGCCTATAACCGGCACACCCCCTACGCCGTCACCAAACACGCGGCCAACGTGGCCGGGCCTTACACCATTCCCAACGTGTGGATCGACGCTCACTGCGTCTATACCAACCGCCAGCCGGGCAGCGCCATGCGCGGCTTCGGCGTTACCCCGGCTTCGTTTGCCCTGGAAGTGCAGATGGACAAGATCGCCGAGACAGTGGGCATGGACCCGTGGGAGATTCGTTTCATCAACGCCTACCGCAACGGCGATATGAAGCCCCACCAAAAGGTGGTGGAAGACGCCACCTTGATCGAGACCATGCAGGCAGCGGCCAAACTGGTGGGTCATGAATTGCCCGAGCGGTTCCTGGCCATGAATTCTTGGGACAGAGAAGGAGGCAAAAATGGCTAAAGTAAGAGGCACCGGCATTGCCGCCGTGAACTACCCCACCGGCATGAACCTGGGGGGTGATCCCAGCCAGGCCCTGATTCACTCGACCACGACCGGCACCTTTGTCATCAGCCTGTCCAGCACCGACCTGGGCCAGGGTCTGAAGACGGTGCTGGCCCAGATTGGGGCCGAGACCCTGGGGCTCCCCTTTGAAAACGTCATGATCGACACGGCCGACACGGACACCGGCCCCCACTGTATGGGCACCTTTGCCAGCCGGGCCACCCACCGGGTGGGCAACGCCGTCATGAGGGCGGCCCAGGAGGCCCGCCAGGTGATGTTGGAAGTGGCCGCCGACGAGTTAGAAGTCAGCCCGGAAGACCTGGAAACAGACGGCCAGGGGAACATCCGGGTGAAAGGCGCGCCCGACCGCGCCATCAACATCGTCGACCTGGCCCTGGCCGCGCACTTTAAGTACGGCAAGACCATCTCCGGTCGGGGTATGTACATCAAGCCGAAAAGCGACGTGGACCCCGAAACCGGCAAGATGGATCCCGACTCGACCGAGGCCCACGCCTGTACGGTGGCCGAAGTGGAAGTGGACACCGAAACCGGCGAAGTGACCGTGTTGAGCATCAAGAGCGCCTACGAAGTCGGTCGCCAGGTCAACCCGGCCCTGGTCGAGGGCCAAATTCGAGGCGGGTCGGTCATGGGGATGTCTCACGCCTTGTACGAAACCACGGCCCCCTACTACCCGGCCGTCGATCACAGCCCGGGCAGCTTCAGCGAGTACGTACTGCCGGGCCCGACCGAGCTGCCGGAGATCGACAGCGTGGTCCTGGAGTATCCCTCGGTCAACGGTCCCTACGGGGTCAAGGGCGTGGGCGAAATGACGGCCAACCCCCCCATCCCGGCCATCGTCAACGCCATCTACAACGCCGTCGGCGTCCGCATCACCGAGCTTCCGGCCACCCCGGAGAAGATCCTGCGGGCCCTGGAAGAGAAGGAAAAGGGTGAGTGAAGCGGGGAGCGGAGAGCGGAAAGCGAGGAGCGTGGAGCGGAAAGCGGGGTGCGTGAATCCGCAAGGCAAGTGACATGAAACGGAAACGTAAAACGTGAAACGTGAAATTTAAAGCGTGCCGCCCTTTTACGCAACACGCAACACGGCAAAAAGTTTGTCTGAACAGCCACCTTACTATATCAATCAATTGGAGGTATCACCTTGCTCAAAGTTGTTTCTTTACTCAAACGCAAAGAAGGGATGAGCCTGGAAGAGTTCCGGCAGTGGGCCTTCGAGGAGCATCCGCCGCTGGGTAAAAAGTTGCCCGGCATCCGGCACTACCGCATGAGCGTGGTGCTGGAAGATAATCCCGACTTACCTTACGACGCGGTGTCGGAATTTTGGTTCGACGACGATGCGGCCCGGCAGGCCGCTTTTGCCACCCCCGAAGGCAAAGCCGCCGGCCAGGACGCCGCCGCCCATTGTTCGTCACGGGTACACCTGTTGACCGAGGAGAAGGTCATTATCGAGTAGTAGCCCCGAGCTGAAGCTCAGGGCTAAAAGCTAAAGTCTGCTAAAGCAGACCGGTTTTGTTCTAAACATCCTCAGACGTAAAGCGGAGCCGGTGTCATCCGCACCACTCGCGTCTGGGGATGCTTATTTTTTGGCCCCAGGAGGTTAGCTTTCAGCCTTTAGCAAATCAGCTTTTTCTAGCAGTTATCTATTTTTTCTCCTGTTGGTATTGACCAATGGTATAGTGTATTCTATAATGGTTGAGTCTGGTTTAAGTTTTTTCCGGGTACAAGTATCTGGCCGGTATGGATATCATTTGGAAAGAGGTGTAGCATGACAGCTCCGATAGAAAGCGTTGCCAGAATTAACCATTTGCCAGGGAGATACTTGGCAATATGTCCAAAATGCGGCAATGTGCGTGACTCAAATGAGCAGGAAAAAGAAATTCTCAGACAAAAGAGAGGGTTTTGTCACGGAGTAAAATGTGAGGCATGTGAACACTCGTTCACACTGCACGAAGGACTCTTACAAAGAAGGCTTTTGTATCGGGGTCTCCCTTACCCAACATCATCTGGGCAAATCTCTGTGATACCTTGGAATCCTTTCATACCAGTAGCCAGTGTGCATAACCTTAGATTTAGGATTGGGGTGACGCAAAGACTCGATCTCAGCGAGACATACTCCGAGATCTACAGCACGATAGCATATGAGGAAGGTATAGACAGAGATATAATCATCGAAATGCGTTCAGTAGCACCAACCATACTGGATATTGTGAGCTCAGCACGCGACGAAAATGATATTGGCAAAGAGGCAAGATTCACGATCCTAGTTTTCGGGACTTCCAGACATAGACGAAGTCTTATGTGGAAAGAGTTGATGGGAGAGGCTCTTGCACTCATCGACAAAAAGTCCTATAAATCAAGTATTATCCAAAGCCATGCGGGGCTTGAAGCGTTCATAGCGGATTTTGTAGAAGAGAGGCTATTACGATCGGGAAGACCTGATGACCGATGGAACGAGAAAACCTTCAAGACTTATATTGCAGGCGATAGCCGTGACTCACTTCCAATTGTAGGTATTCTGAAGGTGATAGTCGATCAAGTTCTTAGTATAAAACTTATCGGCACAGAGATGTTCAAGGATTGGAGTCGAGAAGGGACGGGAGTCAAGAGTCTCCGTAACGCGATTGTGCATGGTGATATTGAGAAGTACGAGGAAATCTTGGACAAAAGAAGGCTGACTGAAGAAGAGGCGGCACACTGGGTTCTTAAGACAATCATGAAATTGATATATCATATTCAATATTATGAGCTCGGTGCCTGATAGCAATGATATTTCCCACGCCAGAGCCTGGGAATGACGCCCGGACGCTCCAGCGTCCAAGTTGAATGGCGGTATGATCTTGAAAAATCGGGGTAACAAATAGAAAGCAGATGACGCTGATAAACGCTGACATTTGCACCCCTGGACCGCAAGTGCAATAGCACCCTTTCTCTGTAGCTATTTTCAAAGGGTTTGAGGTATAATGAGTAGCAGGAGGTACAAAGCCATGACAGATATTCAACTGCTTGAGCGTATTACCCTCAACCCTAAAGTTATGGTTGGTAAACCTGTTATTAGAGGTACACGATTAACTGTCGAGCACATTCTTGGACTACTAGCACACGGAGCAACCATTGCAGAAATTTTAGATGAGTATGAGGGATTGACTCAAGAAGATATTCAAGCCTGTTTGTTGTTTGCCACTAAAACTTTAGAAAGTACAGTTTTTATGCCTTTAGCCAGGGAAGCAGCCTAAGATGCGCTTTCTGGTTGACGAATGTACAGGCCCTGCGGTAGGAAGGTGGTTGAGGAAACAAGGTCATGACGTCTTTTCAGTTTATGAAGAGGCTCGTGGCATAGACGATGATAAGATCATTGAAAAAGCGTTTGCTGAAAACTGGATACTGATCACCAATGACAAAGATTTTGGTGAAAAGGTCTATCGTGAGAAATATCCCCATCGAGGGATAATTTTGTTACGACTTGAAGATGATCGCGTAGTAAACAAAATTGCAGCAATACAAAGAGTGCTGGATAATTACGCAGGTAGGCTTACTGATAAATTTGTGGTAGTTACTGAGAAGACAATCAGATTTGCAAGCACTTAGAATTTTTGAAAGGTATTCAATCGGGCAGTTCAAGCGAGGCCATGCGCCCAGAGTTATTCAACCAGCCACTCAAGGCCCGGCAAAGTGTGTCAATAACGATCAACCTGGAGGATAACAATGTTAGGAATTGAGGCCTTTCTGGAAATCCTTGCTGCCGCCGACGTGCGGTACATCTTCGGCAATCCGGGCACGACCGAACTGCCCTTGAACGAGGCATTGGTAAAGGATACCCGATTTCAGTACATCTTCGGCCTGCAAGAGGTGCCGCTGACGGCCATGGCGGACGGCTATGCCATGGCCTCGGGTGGACTGGGCGTGGTATGCGTGCACATCTGCTGTGGGCTGGGTAACGCCATGGGTATGCTCTACAACGCCTACTGCGAAGGCACGCCCCTGTTGATCCTGGCCGGGCAGCAGGACCGGCGATTACGGCTTGGCGAGCCGGTGTTGGAGGGTGACATGGTCAGCGTCACCCGTCCGTGGACCAAGTGGTCCTTCGAAGCCCAACGGGTCGAGGACGTGCCGACGGTTGTCCGTCGCGCGGTGCAGACCGCGCTGACCCCGCCCACTGGCCCGGTCTTCTTGTCACTGCCCGTCGACGTCCAGCTTGAGCGGGCTGATGGGCTCGACCTCATCCCACCTTACATACCCGACCGGCGCGTTCGCCCGCCGGTGGAGGCCCTGCACCAGGCCGCCGAGATTTTGGCGCAGGCCCAAAACCCCGTAATCCTGGCGGGCAGTCGGGTGACCGAAGCCAGCGCGGTGGCTGAACTGGTCATGCTGGCTGAACGGCTCGGCGCACCGGTGCTGACCGAATCGACGCCCTCGCACGGACGACTGGCCATGCCGGCCGATCATCCCCTTTACGCCGGAACCCTGCCCTTCTGGGCGCCGGACATTCGCCAACGTCTGGCCGACTTCGACGTCATCTTCGTGGTCGGCATGAATCTGCTGCGACTTTACATCTATCGCCAGCCGGCCGATCCGATCCCGGAACACAGCCGCCTCATCCATCTGGACGTGGACCCGTGGCAGTTAGGCAAGAACTATCCCCTGGAAGTTGGCTTGCTGGGCGATCCAAAAGCCGGTCTGGCCGAACTGGCCCAACGCATAGCGGAGATTGAGTCCGCCGACCAGGTCCGGGCGGCCGCCCAACGGCGCGAGGCGTATACTGCTCAACGGGCGGCCGAACGGGAGACGTTGCTGGCCGAGATAGAGGCGCAGTGGGAGCAGCGGCCCATGACTCCCCTGACCTTCATGGGAGCGCTGGCGCACGTGCTGCCACCGAACGTAGCCGTGGTGGAAGAAGCCATCACCACCCATCACAACCTGCTGGAGCGACTCGGCGTGTTAAAAGACCCCTCCGGCCACTTCGCCCAGCGCGGCTGGACCTTGGGCTGGGGGTTGGGCTGCGCTATCGGCGTGAAACTGGTCTGGCCCGAGCGGCCGGTCGTGGCCCTGTTGGGGGACGGATCAGCCCTCTACGGCATCCAGGGGCTCTGGACGGCGGCCCATCACCACATCCCCGTGACTTTCGTGATCGCCAACAACGCCCAGTACAAGATTCTCAAGGTGAGCGGGGAGGTGATGTCCTTGCCCCAGATGGCCCAGAACAACTACCTGGGCATGGATCTGGTTGAGCCGGAAGTGGATTTCGTCAACCTGGCCCGTTCGTTCGGCGTCGAAGCTCACCGGGTGGCCGATCCCGACGAATTGAGCCAGCGGATGCGTAATCTCCACAACCAAACTGAGCCGGTTCTGCTGGACGTGCCGCTTGAACGGTAATATCAATCCCCAGAGGAATTTTAAGCATGCCATTCTCGGTCAGAACGGCCAATATTAATGACCTGGATCGGTTAGTCTCTTTCACCATTGCCGAAGCAAATGAAGCAGAGGGCCTTGATAAATCAGCAGACGTGGTGAAAGAAGGGATCAAAGTGGGCCTGGAGGACCCAACGGTGGCCAGATATTGGGTTTTAGAAAATGATCAGTCAGAGGTCATCGGCAGTGTATCGGTTGTCAAAGAGTGGAGTGATTGGCATGCTGGCTATTATTGGTGGATACAGAGTATGTTCA
>DAOUMU010000086.1:0-15872 GCA_034409055.1 Anaerolineae bacterium | reverse complement strand
AAAAAGTAACTTCCGCTTGATGTCGCCAGCCAACTCGTGAACCCACAGGGCAGGTGACGTAAAACGTGAAGCGTAATGTCTTATCTACGGCTCACTTTTACGTTTTACGCTTTACGTTTTACGTGGTTGGATGCTTATGGGGTTGTCTTACCGGAAGTTACTTTTTCATTGTCAATTCTGGTTCTATGAACTCTCATTCACCGGGGAGGCAGGGATGAGTATCGGGCCAGATACCCAAAATTTAAATCAAGCCATTCTGGCGGCGATGACCACCTACGCCGGTCAGACTTGCTTTCAGGTCAAGCGGGGCACACGTTATCAAGACATCTCCTACCGGCAATTTGAGATACTCACCTTCCGCCTGGCCAGCTTTTTTCGCCGCCAGGGTATCTCCAAGGGGGAGCGAGTGGTTATTACCGCCAACAACTCCGTGGAATGGATGGCCGCTTATATGGCCTGCTTGCTGTCGGGCGGCGTCGCCGTGCCATTACGTACCTCGCTTACAGGAGACATGTTACGTTTCATTCTGGAAGATTCGGAGGCCTCCATTGCCGTACTGCAAGACGAGGAGCATATCCAGACCATATCCTCGGAGGCTGGCGAACACCTCCCCAATCTCAAAACCATCCTGACCTTAAGCGATACCGGTAACCTATCGCCAGAGGGTGTTTCAGTAACTGTTCTGGCTGAGATCGGTACCCCGCCTTCCTCAGAGCAAGAAGCCATCCGGTCCCACGCGGCCGGTGTCCGGTCCAACGCCCTGGCTTCTATCCATTATGTTACCAGCGAAACAGGCCGGCCCAAAGGGGCTGTGTTCGATCACGCCCAGAGTTTGGCCAGTATGTGGCACATTGCTGAGTGGTTCACCTTTGAAGAGGATGATCTGGCTTTCACCCTCAGGCCTTGGAGCGAAGTCCCTAACCTGGCGGTTGCCCTCCATTACTTTCTATCAGGCATTACGAATGCTTTGATGGAGAGTTATGAAACGGTGATCACGAACATGCAGCAGGCCAGTCCAACAGTCGTCCTGACCACCCCCTACATTTTAGAGCAGTTCTATGAGGCATACATGGCCTGGGTAGCGCAGCAGCCGGAAGCCAAACAGGAACTCTTCCACTGGGCTATGGCCAAGGGTAAAGAATACCGGGCGGCCGGCTCGGCGGTCTCGTCAGAGTTACACCAGGAGTATACCCGGGCTGACGCAACTTTTTTCAGCCGGTTTAGAGGGTCTATCGGGGGACGTATACGTCGTTTTTATTCGACTGGGGCTTCATTGTCCCAGGAATTGGCTGAGTTCTTTGAGGTTGTCGGTTTACCGGTCTTCAATGTCTACAGCCTGACCGAAGCCGGGGGGTTTCCGGCGGTTAGCCGGCCCAATACCCGCCGTTCCGGCTCCTGTGGCCAGGTGACGTCCGCTTTCGAGGTGCGTATTGCCGGCGATGATGAGGTACTGGTGCGCGGTGAGACGGTCATGCGCGAATACTGGCGGCGGCCCACAGAAACGCAACAGGTGCTTGATGCCAACGGCTGGTTACACAGTGGGGATGTCGGGTACCTTGAGGACGGTCATTTATATATTACCGGCCGCAAGCAGCACTTGATTGTGCTGTCCACCGGACGCAAAATTAGCCCGGCTGCTATCGAAAAGGCGCTCATAGTTAGTCCTTTCATCACCCAGGCCGCCGTTTTTGGTGAGGACAAACCATACGTTTCGGCCATGATTTTGCCCAACCTGGAAGCCCTGGCCGCTCACTTTCAAGAGCAGACAAACGAAAATACCGAACCGGTGACCACAACCGCCCACCCCAAAGTGAAGGAACTGTTGGATGAAGCCATTGGTGAGGTGAACAGCCGGCTAGACCAATGGGAGCAAGTCAGAGAATACAGTCTATTAGAGCAGCCCTTGAGTCAAGCGGCCGGCGAACTGACCGCTTCGGCCAAAATCAGCCGCCACGTGGTGGCTGAACGATATGCCACCCAAATCGAAGCGATGTACCCCCTGACCATTCAGTTGGAAGAGAAAGAGGTTACCCAGGTCCAGGTCAGTCCGGAGCAACTACAGAAGTTGTTGGAAAAAGAAAGTATCCTCGACGCCTGGATGGCGGACGCGGGCATCGAGTTCCTGTTCGATCTGGCCCGGGAGAAGCAAATTGACGCCCCTTCTATGGTCCACATCTGCGATACAGCGGCCACGATTGCCCAAATGGAGAGTGAAGAGAAACCGCTCTCAACCGCCCTGATTGTCGGCGACCCGGTCCGTATTAGCCGCGTGCTACCCGAAAGTGAGGTCCAATTACTGCGTCAAGACCACATCCGTCGTATGAGCCATATTCTGGCCACCCTGGCCAAGATGGTCGATGGTATGGTACTGGGCTACCTGGTGGATAAGTATGGTTACGTGCGCGGTATCCACAAGCTGGCCGTAAATCTGGATGAACAACCGATCAGCTTCTTACTGGGTCCCCAATTTCGTCGCCATGCGGCGATTTCCCGGCGGTGTGACGCTCTGGTGTTTTTTGTCCCTACCGGGGGCCGGCAGGTGCGAGTCTTTGCCGATGGGCAACTGGTGGGTCGCTACTCCAACGGTGACTGGTCACCGGAGAACATATCACGGGTGGACAAGGTGGTGACTGGACTGGCCGAGCAGAAAAATTATAATCTGGCTCTGATACAACGAGTGTTGCGCTGTGCCTTCCAGATGTCGGAGGAAAACCTGGGAGCCATTTTTATTATTGGCGACGCCGACACCATTATGGATCGCTCCGATGCGCCGGAAACCAGCCATTTCGCTATGATTGTTAGCGGCGATATGGATTATATGTCTGACCGAGAGTTAATTAACTTTGCCAAGCAAGACGGAGCCACCGTAATAGATGCCAGAGGCAAGTTTAGAAGTTGCATGGTGCTGCTACGGCCCGATGCCAATACCCAGGCCGAGATTGGACCGGGCAAAGGGGCGCGACACAGCAGTGCGGCCAAGATGAGCGCCGAGGCCAAATGCCTGGCCATTACCGTGTCCCAAGATGGCCCCATCACCATCTATGACAGTGGGGAACGAGTGTTATCTCTGTAAAAATCTGATGAACGAGCAAATCAAAAACTTAAATCAAGCCATTTTGGCCGCAATGGATACCTACGCCCAAAAGACCTGCTTTAAAGTTAAACGGGGCGAACACTATCATAATATTTCCTATCAGAGATTTCAAACCTTAACCCTCTGCATGGTCAAATTTTTGCGTAGCCAGGGCATCTCCAATGGAGAGCGAGTGGTTATAGCCAGTGACAATTGTTTGGAGTGGATGGTCATCTACATGGCTACCCTATTGTCTGGAGGGATGGTGGTGCCCCTGCGTCCTTCGCTTGCGTTCGACACGCTTCGATTTACGCTCCAGGATTCGGGGGCCTGCCTGGTAGTCCTGAATAACGAGCAACTCCTCCAGGCAATCCTGGACTCCGTGAAAGCGGACCCCAACCGGTGTCCCGATTTGCAGACCATCCTGGTTATGGACGAAGTGGCCGAGTCTTACCCTGGCCCGATCCCAATCAGGACGATCCTGGCCGAGACCGAGTCGCTTACGGCTGAAGAACGTGAGGCTATTCGATTTTACGCTGTCAGCACCGCTCCTGAAACCCTGATCTCAATTCATTACACGGGTGGCGAGGCGGGTCGGCTCAGAGGGGCGGTATTCGATCACGCCCGGGCCCTAAAAACGATGCAGCATATGGCCGAGTGGTTGCCCCTTGATGAAGACGACCTGGCCTTTACCATCCTGTCCTGGGGCTATCCTCCCAGCCTGCAAGCTGCTCTCCACTACTTCTTGTCAGGTGTGGCCAATGTCTTGAGTGACGCCAGGGGCACAGCCATAGCCGAAGATATGCAGCAGACAGGCCCGACTGTAACTCTAAATATGCCCCACTTTTTCGAGGATCTTTACGACATTATTATGGACAACGTAGCCCGAATGCCGGAAACCAGCCAGGAAATGTTCGAGTGGGCGGTGGCCAAGGGCAGAGAATTCTGGGCAGCCGGACCAACTGCTTCTAAGAAACTACGAGAAGCATACGCCCGGGCCGACCTGACCTTCTTTAGCCAGTTCAAAGGGGGCATCGGGGGACGAATGCGCCGTTTGTATTCGACAGGCGCTCCGTTACCTCAGAATTTGGCGGAGTTCTTTGAGGCCATTGGCCTGCCTGTTCTCAACGTCTACAGTGTAACCGAAGCGGGCGGGTTTCCGGCGGTCAGCCGACCCGAGGCGCGCCGTCTCGGCTCCTGCGGGCAGATCAGCCCGGGCTTCGATATCCGTATAGCCGACGATGGTGAACTGTTGGTTCGGGGGGAAACGGTCATGTGCGAGTACTGGGGGTGGCCAATAGAAATGCAGCCAATGCTTGACATTGGGGGCTGGCTACACACCGGCAACCTGGCTCGCTTCGGCCAGGATGACTACCTGTACCTTACCGGCCGTAAACAACCGGTGATGGTCCTCTCCATGGGGCACAAGATTATGCCGACTCCTATCGAAGAGGCCCTGATGGCCAGCCCTTTCATCGCCCAGGCCACTGTTTTTGGCGAAGGCCGGCCCTATGTTTCGGCCCTGATTGTGCCCAATCTGGAGGCATTGGCCACTCATTTCCAGGAGGAGGAAGAGGTAAAGGAGGAGGCAACCCCCTCTACCGCGCCCTCATCAACAACCACCAGGTGGTTTTGGCGACAGGAAACCGATGACAGCAAGCTGATGACCACCACCGCTCATCCCACGGTGAAGGCCCTGTTAGATAAGGTGGTCGGCGAGGCTAATCGCCCCCTAAAAGCTTGGGCGCAAATCAGGGAATACAGTTTGATCGAGCAAGCTGCCAGCAAGACAGCCGACGAACTGGCCCAATTGGTGAAACTTGGCCGTCACGTGGTAGCCGAGCGGTACGTCCGAGAGATTGACACGATGTACCCGCTAATGCCACACCAAAAAGACAAAGAGGTGACCCAGTTTCAGGTCACCCCGGAACGGCTACAGGAGTTGTTGGAAAAAGAAAGTATCCTCGATGCCTGGTTGGCGGATGCAGGTATCCAGTTCCTCTTCGACCTGGCCCGTACCAAGCACATTGACGCCCCTTCTATGGTTCATATCTGCGATGCAGCGGCCACGATTGCCCAAATGGAGAGCGAAGAGAAACCCCTCTCAACCGCCTTAATTGTGGGCGATCCGGGTCGAATCAGCCGCTTCCTGCCCCCCAGTCAAATTCAATTGCTGCGTCACGACCATATTCGTCGAATGCGTAAGATCTTGATCACCCTGGCCAAGATGGTCGATGGCCTGGTACTGGGCTACCTGGTGGATAAACACGGCTACGTGCGGGGCATCCACAAGCTAAATGTGGCCTTGGACGAACAAGCGGTCAGTTTCCTGCTGGGGCCTCAATTTCGTCACCACGCGATCATCTCCCGGCAATGTGATGCCCTGGTATTTTTCGTCCCCACCGGGGGCCGGCAGGTGCGGGTCTTTGCCAATGGGCACCTGGTGGGTCGTTACTCCAACGGCGACTGGTCGCCGGACAACATGCACCATGTGGATAAGGTGTTAACCGCCCTGACCCAGCAGAAAAATTACGACCTCAATCTGGTGCGACGGGTGTTACGCTGCGCCTTCCAGATGTCGGAGGAAAACCTGGGGGCGATTTTCCTGGTGGGTAATGTCGATGCCATTCTGGAGTACGCTGACGCTCCGGAAACCAGCCATTTCGCCATGATTGTTAGCACCGGTGTCGAGCATCTGTCTGATCGGGAGTTAATCAACTTTGCCAAGCAGGATGGGGCCACCGTGATAGATGTTCAGGGTAAGTTTAGAGGCTGCATGGTCCTGCTGCGGCCCAGAGCCGACACTCAGGCCGAGATTGGCCCAGGCAAAGGAGCCCGGCACAGCAGTGCGGCCAAAATGAGTGCCGAAGCCCACTGTCTGGCCATTACTGTTTCCCAGGATGGCCCTATTACCATATACGACTCTGGACGGCGGGTGCTATCGTTGTAATGAGCTATTGTCCATCCTCACTGTGACACTGAAACTTTTTCAAGCGTGATACGTAGTAGATAATAAAACTGGTAACTATTCACCTTCTTGGCATGATGTCATTGCGAGGGCGCAGCCCGAAGCAATCTCCAATTCCAGGTGGAGACTGCTTCGCCTCTGGCTCGCAGTGACATAAGGAACAAGGTGAATAGTTACTAAAACCGAAATCGTGGAGCGAAAAGGATGAACACAAATAAACCAATTATTGCTGCGTTGATAGAGATTATTGGCGGTTACTTTGGGTTGTTGGGCCTGGGCTGGATGTATGGTGGTGATTTTTTTAGAGGTATTTTGCTGCTGGTCGGTTATTGGATATTTTTGGCCCTGGTCGCTGCTTTAATTTCTTTCAGCTTGGGCTGCCTGGGCTTTATTTTTGCCCCCATTTACATCGCTGTGCCGATCATTTCAGGCATTAAAGTTTACCAATTTGCTAATGACAGATGGTGGTAACTAGCTATGGCTCAATTTTTCATTCGGTTAATCATCAATGCGGTGGCGCTCGGCGTGGCGGCTGCCCTTGTGCCCGGCATTAATTTTGCCGGCGGTGAATCGGTCTCTATCCTCAACATTCTCGTTGTGGCTTTGATCTTTGGCCTGGTCAACGCGGTGATCAAACCGATCCTGGCTTTGGCCACTTGCCCTTTTTACATTCTAACCTTGGGCTTGTTCACCTTCATCATGAATGCCCTGATGTTAATGCTGACCAGTTGGTTGGCCGGTCCCAGGTTTCAGGTCGAGGGCTTCTGGCCGGCCTTTTGGGGAAGTATTATCATCAGCCTGATCAGCACTGTCCTGAGTGCGATCTTGAAAGAAGAGAAAAGAAAGGAAGAATGGGGCCAGTGGGAGCATTTCTAAAGTGATTTAACTCGGCTGAGGAGTCCAATTTTGCCTGAGACTTTTGATATCCAAACCTTAACCGAATTGGTCTTGCCTCACCTGGAGACCGACCCGGCCTCGCTCCGTTTTAGCCCCATTCGCACCGGCAAGCATAACACCTCCTACCGGGTAGACAGTAACCAGGGCCGTTTTGTACTACGCATTGCGCCGCCCGACGAGGCGGGGTTCCTTTTTTATGAGCGCCTGATGATCCGCCAGGAGCCGGAGCTGCATCACCTCATTCGGGCCAACACCACCATGCCGGTGGCCGAAATTGTGGGTAGTGATTTTAGCCGAGCCAAAATCAACCGGGATTATTTGCTTATGACGACCCTGCCCGGCACCCCCCTCAGCGATGTGCCCGGCCTGACCCGGACTCAATTCCGGCGTGCCCTGCACCAGGTCGGTGAATACCTGCGCCAACTGCATGCTCTGAGCGCTACTGAATGTTTGGGGAATGGCAATTACGGCTATCTTGGCCCCCATCACCCCATGGAGCCCCAACCAACCTGGGCGGCCGCTTTCCGGGTGATGTGGCACAAACTGATCGACGACGTGGTAGCCTGCGGCAGCTATACCCCTGAGGAAGCCCAGGCCATGCGCGACCTGCTTGAGCTTTATCTGGAGCAGTTCGACCGGCCCGTTACCCCCTGTCTATTACACATGGATGTGTGGAGCCAGAATATCTTAATCGATGGAGCGGGTAATGTGACCGGCCTGGTCGATTTCGACCGGGCTTTGTGGGGAGACGTAGAGATTGAGTTTGCCGTGCTGGACTATTGTGGCATCAGCGAACCGGCCTTCTGGGAGGGATACGGTACGGCCCGGGATGAGTCCCTCCCGGCCCTGATTCGCCGTCAATTCTACTTACTATACGAAATGCAAAAGTATATGCCCATTCGGGTCTGGCGACGCAACAATCCGGCCGATGCGGCCCGTTACAAGCAACAATGCTTCTCTTTGGCCGGGCAACTTCTGCCCCGCTCATAATTATCTCATCAACTCAACCCCAACGACCTTTTCAATTCCCCTACCACCACTCTGGCCGCTACCTCCGCCTGCTGCCGTTGGTGGGGAGATATCGGGACCGGTTCAGCATCGTGGAGCAGGGGCGGATTGTAGCGACTGGCCACAGCCTCGGGTAAATCGTTGGCGAAAGTCTGGCCGCTCATCACCCCCCAGGCCAGGGTCCAGGCGCGGGGGACCACAGAGAGGTCGTAGCCCCCACCCCCCAGCGCCAGCCAGCGCCGAGAAAGAGCGTGGATCCGTTGGAAGAGGGCCTCGAAACCGCGCGTGGTCAGGGCCAAGTGGGTCAGGGGGTCACGCCAGTGGGCGTCGACGCCCAGTTGAGCCACTACGATATCAGGCTTAAAACGTTCCACCAGGGGTAGCACAAGCTGGTCGAAGGCCCACAGATAAGTGTCGTCGTCGATATAAGGAAAGAGGGGAATATTGACGCTAAAGCCATAGCCCGCCCCCTCCCCCAGTTCGTGGCTGAAACCGGTGCCGGGGAAGAGATAACGGCCCGACTCGTGAAAGGAGATGGTCAACACCCGGTCGTCGTCGTAGAAGGCGGCCTGCACCCCGTCGCCGTGGTGGGCGTCGATGTCAACGTAAGCCACGCGGAGGCCCTCGGCCAGCAGACGGTGAATGGCCACCGCAGCATCACCAAACACACAAAAGCCCGAAGCAAAATCCTGCCCGGCGTGGTGCAACCCTCCGGCAAAACTGAAGACCACATCCACCGCATCGTTTAGCAGTAGCTCAGTCCCGACCAGGGCCGCGCCTACCTTGAGACTTTCAGTCTCAAACATCCCTCCAAAAACCGGATTGTCACCCGGTCCAAAATTGTAGCGGGCCGGATTTGGTTCCGGCTCACCCCGGCTGAGACGGCGGACGATATCAATGTACTCCCGGCTGTGAAAGGTGGCCAACTCATCATCACTGGGCGAGCGGGGCGGAACCAGCCGGGTATGGGGCGCGTCGAAGGCGTGGTAGGCGTGCAACATTTCCCAGGTATCACGCAACCGTTCAGGACGGAGCGGATGGCCGGCTGGATGGCCGGCCGCCCACAAAGTTTCATCACCGATAAAAGCTACACTGGGCATAGAACTCTACTTTCACTAATTGTCCAAAATAAAACGCGCCGCCTGGTCTGCGCCATTGGGCCCCCGGTAATTGAGACGGGGCATAGCCAGCAGATCGGGCAGCAGCGATAACCAACTACCATCTTCAAATTGCGCTTCAGAAATAGCCAGGCCGTTCATGTGCTGATTGATATAGGCCACCAGGGCTTCTGACTCACGGAACCTTTGCCGGGCAATGTAGCCAAAAGGTATCCCACCCCGGTAAACTTCGGCCACGGTACTGTAACCAACTTTGCCGATGACCACGTCAGAGGCATTAATCAGGTCTGGATGAAAGAAATCTGAATGGTCAGGCAGGAGCAACAGATTATTTCGAACCTCCAGCCGGTGGCTGGCCCCGGGAATAACAAAATAAAGATGCCGGTGGTTCTTCAATTGCTCTAAAAAGGTATACTGCCAGGGTACTCCGCCCATGGTCAGCAGGACCATTTTGGTCTGATCGGGCAGACCCAATTTGCGACGAATTTGTTTGGCCGGCGTTTTGACCCCTCGACTGATCGGCAATGTGGTCAGATCGGCCGGGCGACGATCACAGACAGGCTCGGTCTGGATGTGGTAGTCGGCGGCCTCGAACAAGCGGCGCAACTGGGTGATATACGGCTCAAGCCGGCTTTCGTAGGCCAGATAGCCGGCATAAATCCAATCCCAGGTGAAATTTTCGACGAGCAAAGCCGGAATACGGGCGGCCTGGGCCACGGCGATGCCCATGGGGGCAATGTCACAAATAATCAACCGGCACTTAAGCCCGGTCACCTGTTGGGCCAGGTTCTCGATTTGGACCGGGTCAAATGGCAAAAAATCACCCAAACGTTTTACGGTTCCGGGCAGGTCCTCGGTCAGCGAGTCTTTTTGAGCCACGCCTATATCGGTCAGTAAAGCGTGATAACCAAAGGGTTGGCTCAACGAAGTCTCAAAAAACCAGGCTGGTACTTGCGTAAAAATTTCAAATCGCACGGTTGGCTCAAGTTTGTGCGTAGCAGCCATCACGGCGGCGGCTCGGGCCGCGTGACCAAAACCGTGCGGCGAAATAAAATAGGCAATCCGATGGGTTATGGGTTGAGTATTACGTTTTGTCATAGATGTTTAATCGATTCGTCTATAACGATTTGGAGAGAGAGCAAAACAAAAGCAATTCATTATAACAAGATAAGGGGCGTATGTAAAGGTTGGGAGGCTTCGTCGTTGTGGGGCAAGAACGATGAGCTAATTGCGCAGGCCCAAAATTTTATTTTAGGCTAAATTGTTATACAATGACCCCGCGAGTTAAAAAATTTATCTTTCTCCAGTAGAGAGGGCATCTCTATGCCCGACTCCGTATGGGGGGCGAGGTCTACAAAAAGAAAATATGATATAAATTTATGAGGTAAAAAATGAAAGAAACAACGTTAGAATTAACCGTCACCATTAAAGCCGATGAGTCCACCCTCCGCGATATACAAAAAACACTCTCCAGCGCAGAGTCCAATCGCCCGCCATTAGCCGATGTGCTGACAGTGATGATTGAACAAACACTCGTTGCCGGGGGGATAACCGATGACTTCGAAATTGGACTGGAACATAGTCACATCACCCTTCACCACCGGGAAGGAGGGGCGCTTAGGGTACGCGAATGGGAAGGGGGGTTGAGTGCCCGCGAATGGATGGAGACTCAAGAAATATCTGAGCATATCACCGGTGGCCAAGATATTCAAGAGGCGGACTATGAAGATTAATAGTTTAAAATATCGGGGAATAGATGGCCGGGCATGGGGAGGATGCCCGGCCTACCCCAATTAATTTTTTGACCTTCATTAAACAATAACTAGCTTTATTTCACAGGGAGGCTTAACATGGCAGTACAAAGTGGTATACCATACAGCGAAGTGGGCCTGGAGACCCACGGCATCATCAACGTAAAACAAATTTATTGGAATCTACCCACGCCGGCGCTTTACGAGGAGGCGATTCGCCGCCACGAGGGAATTATGTCCCACCTGGGACCGCTGATCGTCCGAACCGGCCAACACACCGGCCGCTCACCCAATGACAAGTTTACGGTGCGCGAGCCTTCCAGCGCGGACCACATCTGGTGGGGCAAAGTCAACCGGCCTTTTGAGCCGGAACGTTTCGATGTTCTGCACCGCCGGTTGATATCCTATCTACAATTAAAAGACGTATTTGTCCAGGATTGCTGGGCCGGGGCCGACCCCGAGTATCGCCTGCCCGTACGTATCATTACCGAAGATGCCTGGCATAGTCTTTTTGCCCGCAACATGTTTATCCAGGCCACCCCCGAAGAGCTAGCCCAACACGTACCGGAATTTACGGTCATCAACTGCCCGCGTTTCCACGCCAGCCCAGACTTCGACGGCACCAATTCTGAAGCTTTTGTCATTATCAATTTTGCCAAAAAATTGGTCCTGATTGGCGGCACCAGCTATGCCGGTGAAATCAAAAAATCAATCTTCAGCGTTATGAATTATCTGCTCCCCTTCAAGGACGTGATGCCGATGCACTGCTCGGCCAATATGGGGACGGACGGGGAGACGGCCATCTTCTTTGGCCTGAGTGGCACCGGTAAAACCACCCTCTCCGCCGAATCCTCACGGACCCTGATTGGCGATGATGAACATGGTTGGAGTAACAACGGCATTTTTAACTTTGAAGGGGGTTGCTACGCCAAAGTAATCCGCCTGTCGGAAGAGGCAGAGCCGGAAATTTACCAAACCACCCGCCGCTATGGCACGATTCTGGAAAATGTAATGGTCAACGTGGTGACCCGCCGGCTCGAACTGGATGATGACTCGCTGACCGAAAATACCCGGGCGGCTTACCCCATTTCCCACATCCCTAACGCCACTCGTAAAGGGATGGGGGGACACCCGAAAAATATTATCTTCCTCACCGCCGATGCCTTTGGAGTGATGCCGCCTATTTCCAGGTTGACCCCGGAACAGACGATGTACCACTTCTTATCTGGTTACACGGCCAAGGTGGCCGGTACTGAGAGAGGGGTGACCGAACCGCAAGCCACCTTCAGTACCTGTTTCGGCGCTCCCTTTATGACCCAGCGCCCTATCGTCTATGCCAATCTGTTAGGCAAGAAGATAAAAGAACACAACGTCAACTGCTGGCTGGTCAACACTGGCTGGACCGGCGGGCCTTACGGGGTGGGTAGTCGTATGAAAATCGCCTATACCCGGGCTATGGTCAACGCCGCTCTAAACGGCCAACTCGACGATATCGAGTATGTGCCGGATCCGGTGTTCGGGGTCGATGTCCCCACCTCATGCCCGGATGTTCCCGCCGAAGTGTTGGCACCCAAAAATACCTGGAGCGATGGCGATACTTACGATGAGCAGGCCGGGAAATTGGCCGGGATGTTTGCAGAGAACTTCAAGCAATTTGAGGCTGAGGTTCCAGATAAAGTTAAGGCCGCCGGACCGAAGGTTGGGTAAGCAGTCATTATTCAAGTTCTAGATAAATCTCTCTCGATGCATTGGACATTGAGAGAGATTTTTTTATACCCGTCGCTTGTCGGAGGAAGTAGTATGGCAAGTTGCTAACTTGCCATACTACGAAAAAACAAGGAGAGTGGTCAAAAAGTGAATGATGGTATATTATGGTAATCAGTATGATTTCAGCAATGACGAGGAGTAGCTTATGCACATGGTCATGTTTGTTCTCAACGATCCCAACCAACTCGATGCCGTTTTGGATAGCTGGCACGCCATCGGGGTAAGCGGGGCCACGATCGTGGAAACCACCGGCTTTTATCGGCGTCGGTCACGGGTATTAGGCACCCGCTTTTCGTTTGGCCTGGCCCAAATGGCAGGCGGTTTCGAGGAAAGTCACTACACCCTGTTTACGGTCGTCCCGGATGAACAGACAGCTCAGCGGTGTCTTGAGGCGGCCGAGAAAATCGTCGGTGACCTGGACGTGCCTCACAGCGGTATTTTCGCGGCCTGGGAGTTATCCCTGGTCAAAGGCGTCCCCAGTCAGCTCCAGAACCGGGAGGATAAGGAATGATCTGGCTCCAATTTGTCGGTAGTGCTGTCTTCACCGTTTTGGCCGCCATGAAGCTGGCCGAGTACGGCGACGTTATTGCCCTGCGTACCCGCCTGGGCGGTCTGTTCATCGGCACCTTGCTGCTGGCTATGGCCACCTCGCTGCCGGAGTTGTTGACCACCATCAATTCCATCAACCTGGCCGTACCGGACCTGGCCGCAGGCAATATCTTTGGCAGTAGTATGTTCAACATGTTTATGCTGGCCGTGCTGGACCTGCTCATCCGGCGGGTCTACATTTTGCGCCGGGTGGCCATTACCCACGCCCTGACCGGCAGCCTGGCGGTCTTGCTGACCGGCCTGGCGGTCTTTTTTATTATCGCCAACATCGGCTTGCAGATTGGCTGGGTGGGGCTGGATAGTCTACTCCTGATGGGGGTGTATGTGTTCGGCGTGCGAGTCATCCAGGGCTCCAACCGTGGTGGCCCGGCCGCGCCGGCCGAGGTTGGCGAGTCAGAGATGGCTCACCTGCCCAGCCTGCCCCGGGCCGGACTCGGCTTTGCCGCCGCCACGGCGGTCTTGATCCTCATCACCCCCTGGCTGGTGCGTAGCTCGGCCGGTATCGCCGAGATCACCGGCTTAAGTACCGGTTTTGTCGGCACCCTCATGGTGGCCATCGTCACCTCGCTGCCCGAGGCAGTGACTACTATTGCCGCCGCGCGCATCGGAGCCTACGATCTGGCCGTGGGCAATCTGTTCGGCAGCAACATTTTCAATATCTTCACCCTGGGTCTGGCCGACCTGTTCTTCATGCAGGGACGTTTCCTGGTCCACATTGATCCGGCCCTGGCCCTGGCCGGGATCAGTGGCCTGTTACTGACCAGCCTGGGCTTGATCGGCAACCTGGCCCGAGTTGACCGCCGTTTCTTTTTCCTGGAGATAGACAGCCTGCTTATCATCGGCTATGTGGCCAGTATTTGGCTGTTGTATAGCCGGGGGATTGGCCTATAAGCCAACCAAATGAAATCAAGAAATGCCCAACCGGAGAAATGAGCAAAAATATGGAACAAATGTTTGAACTCATGACCCGCGTGCTGTGTGATGTCCGTCCCGGCAGGCAGGCGGAGGGGGCCTATCTTTTTGCCCAAACCAGAGACAACCAGCCGGCGGTGTTCGACAGTGCCGCCCAGCTTTTAGCTCAAGCCCTGACCACTAAAATATTGCTAATTGAAACAGGGGCCAAAAGCGGGTACCCGGGCTTTGAGATCTGGCGAGAGCAGTTGCTGGCCTTGAACATCGAGGAGACCCACATCCAGGGGGTGACAATCGGACCAACCCCCACCCTAAATACCCTGATTGAGTCGCAGGCTCTGGTCCGGTTTGCCCAAAAAAGAGGCTGGACCACCCTCTATGTCGTGGCCGCCCCCTTCCAACAGGTACGAGCCTTTATGACCACCGTCACCGTCGCCCTCCGCGAATATCCTGACCTACAAATATACAGTTATGCGGGGACGGCCCTGCCGTGGCTGGCAGAAGTGGTCCACTCCCAGGGGACAACCAGGGCCACCCGGACCAAACTGATCACGGGGGAGCTAGAGCGCATCGGGAAATATCAGAATAAGGGAGATTTGGCCTCTTTTGAGGACGTGTTGGGTTATCTCAACAAGCGAGATCGATAACGTGTTTTGAAATGATCTGACTCAAATGAACCACACCCAAATTTTGTAAAGGAGCCGTACAATGAAATACGCCATTCAAGGTGATTTAGCTCAAGTGGCTGTATTGAGTCTCTCGGCCGGAGAGATGGCCTGGGCCAGTAAAGGGGCCTTGATGTCCATTACGCCGGGCATCGAGTGGACCCTGAAAATTCCGGGGGGCCTGGGCGGCGCGGTGCGCCGCAGCCTCTCCGGCGAAGGGATCAGCCTGACCTACATTCAAGCCCAAAAAGACAACCAGCAGGTCGTCCTGGCCTCGAACCAACCGGGCAAGGTCGTGGCCTGGAACCTGGCCGATGGCCCGGTGCTGACCACCCGGGGCTCGTTTGTGGCTGCTTTTGGGGCCGACATTGACATTACCGTGGTCGTGGCCCGGCGGGCCGGGGCGGCCCTGTTTGGCGGGGCCGGCTTGTTCTTGCAAAAAATATCGGGCCAGGGGGTGGTCCTGGTGCACGGCGCGGGCGATTTTATGGACCGGCAGTTACAGGCCGGGGAATCCATCCTGGTCAGCACCGGCAACCTGGCCGCCTTCGCCGAGGCGGTCGATTACAACATTCAAGGAGTGGCCGGCTGTCGTCGCATCCTCTTCGGCGGCGAGGGCCTGTTTATGACCCGCCTGACCGGTCCCGGCCGGGTGCTGCTGCAAACGCTCAAGCGGGGCAGCGGAACCAGTAAAGCCGGAGCAGCAGGAGGAGGGAGCTAAGAAACCGTCAAGGAATAAGTGCCTCGGTTGGGCCATAGGAACTCGTGGGAACTGGTGGGAACTCGTGCCATCTGGGACCAAGATAACCACGGATTAAAGAAATACACGATAAAGTACGTGTAAAAAAATAACTTCGACATTTGATGGTGGATAATCATTGCGATATTGTGAGTAAAAAGTATGTAAGACGGTGATAATATGCCTAAAAACAGAAGTAAACCGGTTCACAAATGTCGTTGTAATGAATGTGTTGAACTTGGACTTTGGACAAAATAATTGAGCAGTACGGCTCACGATGACCAAAAATGAGGCCAAAATAAGCCTTTTTAACCAGTGGAGCCAGGTTTGGATAATTAATCGGGGGTTTGAGCAACAATTCGATT
>DAOUMU010000085.1:0-6403 GCA_034409055.1 Anaerolineae bacterium | reverse complement strand
ACCCTGAACCGCGCCGATGAAGCCACTGAAGCCTACCGGCAAGCCATCGAACTGGATCCGGCTGATCCCCGGCCTTATCGCCACCTGGGGGCTATTTACGAGCAGGGGGGCGAGTATGAGCAGGCCATTAGCGCCTACCAACAGGCCATCGAGCGGCATACCAGTCCCAGGGAGCAGGCTATCTTATGGCACGAGGTGGGGAACGCCCACCGGGCTTTGAAGCAATACCAGGCTGCCCTTAATGCCTACCGGCAGGCTCTCAAACTCGACTCTAACTACGCCCCGGCCTGGCACAGTCTGGGTCACCTCTACGCCATTCTGGAACGTCATCAGGCCACCCTGGAAGCCTATCACCGGGCCATCGAGCTGGAACCGGATGACGCCTGGACCTACCACAATCTGGCCCTGGCTTACGAGAAATTGGATCTGTATGAGAAAGCGGCCGAGTTTTATCAGCAGGCCATCGCCCGTCATCAAATCAACCGGGAGCGCGCCCTGTCCTGGTATCATCTGGGCAATGCTTACAACAAAAAGCGGGATTACGCCAAGGCCGTTAAAGCCTACTGGCAGGCCATTGAAGATGATCCCACCTCGGCCCTGCCCTGGAGCAGCCTGGGCGACATCTACAATGCTATGCATTACCAGGAACAAGCCATCAACGCCTACCGGCAGGCCATCGAACTGGATCCGGATTACGCCCAGCCTTACAACAACCTGGGCTTTGTTTACGAGCAGTTGGGCGAATATGAACAGGCTATGACTCTCTACCGACAGGTGATCGCGCGCCACCGTGATGATAAGGAACGAGCCGTGTCCTGGAACAATCTGGGCAACGTCTACCGGGCCCTGGAGCAATACGAAACGGGCAGCGAAACTCCCCAGGAGATTGAGGCGGCTGAGGGTAGCTACACGGCCCTGGCCATCGAAGCCTACCAGCAGGCCATTGAGTTGGATCCCGATTATACCTGGCCTTATCACAACCTGGCCGCCATTTACGAACAGCGCGGCCAACACGAGGAAGCCCTGGCTCTCTACCAACGAGCCACGAAACAGTATAAGTCTCACGCTTGAAGTTGTAGGACAAGCTTTTAGCTTGTCCCCGGGGCAAGTTGGCAACTTGCCCTACAATCGAAATAAAAATGGTAAAGGAGTGATATTCCCATGTTGCTTAGCCAAGAAGAACGAAAAAAGATTGCCAAGATTGTCAATGCCCTGGTTGATATACCGCTGGTGCCGGAGGAGTTGGAACAAACCATCTTCGAGCACGCCGTAGGCGTGATTGACACGGCCCTTGAAGACACCCTACCGGCCGTTTTTTCCGAACTGTTGCGCGACGCCGAAAGAGGCATCGACAAAGACCATGCCAGGGTGTTTGGCGACCGGCTGGTAGTTTCTATCAATAAAAAGATCGATTTGCCTTACCTGAACGAGGAGCAAGAAGCCCAGCTTTTACGGACGGTGATTGATCCCCTGGTCAAGGCTATGATCAACGGCCGCAAGTTGGATGACTTGCTGCCGGCGTTGGAGTAATGCACTGTAAGGCAAATTTTGATTGGAAAACAATTGTGAATAGCCAATTATAATCGCCTAAATGGAAATGTGATAGGGACGATGCCTCACTTTGGGGGCAGAAACACCACTTTTCGAATCCACGTTGAACCAAAAATGCTAAAACCTGCGACAGGGTGAACAGTTACATCGAAACGAGGTTCATTCTATGCCCTATGAAGCGATTCTCTTCGACATGGACGGGGTCATTGTTGACACGCGCCAATCTGTGACGGCGTTCTGGGAAAATCTGGCTGAGAAATACCAGGTACATCTAACCCGGGCTGATTTCGAGCAGCACATATATGGTTGCCCGGTTACCCATACTCTCGACTTGCTATTCCCTCCCTTGAGTCCAGATGAACGCCAATCTATCCTGAGCTCGTTGGTCGATTATGAAACCAATTTGACCTATCCGGCCGTCAAAGGGGTCATTCCTTTCTTGCGCACCCTGAAGCAGCAAGACATTCCTACGGCCTTGGTGACCAGTGGGGATCGTTGGAAAGTCGACCGGGTCATCACCCAGCTTAATCTTAAAGGGTTGTTTACGATCCAGATAACGGTGAGCGATATTCGGCAGGGTAAGCCGCATCCCGAATGTTATTTGCTGGCCGCCCAGTGTTTGCAAAGGTCGCCCGAGCAGTGTATTGTGTTTGAAGATGCGATCAGTGGCGTCAAAGCGGCGGTCGCAGCCGGAGCGTTGTGCGTTGGCATTCAACCCTCAAATCATGCGCCGCTCCTGCAAGCAGGGGCTTATTGGGTCGTACCAGATTTTACGGCCGTCAGTTTGCAAGATGGCCAAGATGGGGCTGAAACCGCTTTGAATTTGCAGATTGGTTCGGAACATAGTCTGTTGGTATCATCTCAATAATTCGGGGTGGGGGAGGGGCGAGACAACCCGGAGGGCAGGTTGTTTGTTTCGACTACCACCAATCCGACTTGCCTCGCCTTACTTTTGGAGAGGATACTTTCGATGCTCATTCTAACGTCTCGTCGCTCAGATTAGCCCCAATCTGGCGGATGGTTTCTTTGATTTTGTTCTCCAGGGTGGCCTTGGGCACGCCTTCTTCGCTGGTCACGTCGATTTCCAGAGTGAATTTCAACTCTTTGACCAGACTGCTCAGGGGCAGCAACACACCCCGGTTTACGTCGGCGATTTTGCCGGCGGGGATGTCGTTGATGACCAGGCGGACGCGTTTGTACTTATCAACCGTCGGTGGGCTTGGTGGCGGCGTAGGCGGTGTTGGGGGTGTGACTGTTCCAGCAGGTGGTTCTGGGCCAGGGCCTTCTCCCGCCAATCCTGGCAGGGTTGGCGGTGGGGGGAGTTTGGCCAGAAGTTCTTCGGCTTTCTGTGGGGATACCATGTAAACACCCGGCTCAAATGAAACAGAATCCAGGGTCATGGCATGGCCGTATTTGAGTTTGTGAGGGTCGAGTTCATCGCCGCTCATCTCGGTCAGGCCGAGGGCTTTATCCTGGACGCCGAGTTGAATGGCTCGGGCGACGACTTCGGGTTGAGCCGGAACGGGCAGGTCGGGGTTCTTGTAGAATTGATCGAGGATGACACTGGCCGCTACCTGCTCGTTTCCGGCCAGCAGTTTGTTGACGATGATACGATAGCCCAACTGCTCCACAATGGCCCCCACATTGCCATCGGTTAGCTCACGCCAGTACCAGGTGCTCATATTTTCATTGCCGGCCGTGGGTTGGCCCAGGTCGAGTTTCTGCTGGCCGAACTGCAAGGTGTGGTACATACGACGGACGTTGTAGGAGAAGTCGCGCCGGAGGTCGCGCAGGCGACGTTGAATTTCGTCCTTTTTGGTTTCTAACTGGGGCATTTCGCCCGATTTAACCGTAGACTCAATCTCCTGCAGGGCCAGGTAGGTTTTGACGTCTTCCCGCATTTTGGCAAAGGCGGCGATATCGGCCAGGGCAAAAAAGAGGGTGTTCTGGTACTCGCGGAAGGCGTTGCCCTTGCGCTCGATCCAGGCCGGGATTTGAGAGCCGGAGTCTTCAGGCCGGAGAATGACCAGCTTGAGGCTGCGGTTGTCGGCGATAGCCTCGCTGCTGTCCGGCCAGAGGTAGGCCGTAAATTTGCTGCCGATCTCTTTTTGAATGATGGCTTTGAGTTCCGTCTCGTAGGTCTGGTTGAACAGTTCTTTCTTGTCCAAAATCATCCGGTTCAGATTGGGGATGCGGGAGAAGTAAAATACATCAACCCGATTGTTCAAGTACCACAACTCATTGGTCAGTTTTTGCAGCACATCGGTCACCAGGGCCGGAATGGTATCGCTACGTAGAACGGCCAGCTTGACGTAGGCCAAGGTCGTTCCTTTTTCTGAGTCGTCGGCGCTGAAGGAGTGGTAAAAAATGGCGTTAGTAATACGCTGAGCCAGATGCTTCCACTGGCGATTGACCTTATCCAGGGCCTGAGCTTTGGCTTCAAGCCCGGCGATGTCGGAGGCGATGATCCCTTCATATTCGCTGCCGATGTGCTTGATAAACTCCTGCCGGATACCGGGTTGCTCCAGGTTGATGTCGCCGGGCAGAATCATATCAATGTTGCTTTCCCGCTGGTAAAGGTCTTCCACCACGTTGGCCAGCAGGCGCAACACGCCGCGAGTGCGCTGGAAGGAAGAGAAGGTACTCCACTTTTCCACCAGGATGTCTATCAAATCGGGGTGGAAGGGATAGGCCATCTCCATCTTGTCTTTGTAGTTGACGTTCCGAGCTTTAGGTGGCAGGTCATCCTTGTGCTGCTGGTAGAGTTGGAAGTAGCCATGGACGGTCTCCCGCATCTCCCTGGTATGCAAGGTTTCGACCTCGAACAGTCGCCGCCGGATGACCGCATAGATTTCTTCACCCCGCACCGGCGTCTCGATGCTTTCCAGGCGGCCAAAGATTTTGCTCAACCGAGCCAGCGACTCTTCTTCCCGGTCGCCGAAATCTTCAAGCTGGCTGGAGGGCAGGGTGACCACCAACATCCCGTTAGGCAGCGTGGCGACAGCTTCGGTCAGTTCCTGGAAGAAGGAGAAGGTCTGCGTACCCAGGGATACGTCTGACCGATCCCGTACGCCAAAGGCGCGGTTGATGTATTCCAGCACCTCGTCAAAGAGCAGGATAAAGGGTTGGTGGGCGGCTAAAAAGTCGCGGAGTTTTTCTTTGCCGGGCGAGATGCGTTTCTCATCGTTCTCCCGGAAGGTTTCGTAACCGGCCTGGCCGCCGATTTGATAGGCCACCTCGCCCCAGAAGGTGCGGCGGGTCAGGCCGTTGCTCGTCTTCCCGGCCAGGGGGTCCCAGTGGTTTCCGGCAATGACCGAAAGGCGAGGACTCAGCAACCCGATGCCCGCAGGTAGCAGATCTTTGATCTTTTGGCCGTGTTTGAGGTAGTGGTAGATGGTGACCAGGGCGTGGGTTTTGCCGCCGCCAAAGGGGGTTTGGATTTGAACCACGCCACTGCCCTGACCTTTGGTCAACTTATCGTGGACGCGAGTTAATAAATTGGTCAGGCCATCGGTGAGGTAGGTCTTTTTGAAGAAGAGATAGGGGTCGTTGTAGTCAGCCGGAGCTTTGCCGTCGGCCACGTCGCCGACATCGGCGGCAAAGACGGCTTCATCAAAGTGACCTTTGCGGATGTCGGCGTGGGGCGTAATAATATCAAACCAGTTTTTCATGTGAATGTAATCATCCTTTTCTTCTCGAGTCGTCGGTTTTTCGGCCTTGTCCGTTGGCGGGCTAGGCGGTGGGGTGACCGGTGGGGGGGAGGGAGGGGTGGGAGGTACTTTGGCCGAGGGTTTAACGGCGGCAGGCTGCCCGGAACTGAGGATGACCGACTTATCGAGATTAAGGGTCCGCGTGGGAACTGCGCCCGGTGCTTCGTAAGGGCATTTCAGAATGGGTTGTTGTTTGTTTGACAGTTCGCTGTAGGTATAGAGGATATAGGTATCGTTGTCGTACACAAAGAAGGGGTAAAGCGAGATAAGCTCACCGCTGGCCGGTAGATGCAGATAGACGCAGTCATTATCAACGGCTTTATCTCCTTCCAGCCGAAACGGGTCCAGGGAGGTCCCGGCGTTTAAATTGGTGCCGGTATAAACAAAGGCCGGGGTTTGCCATTCCACCCGGGCGATGTGGAGCAAGCGCCGGTCGTAGAGGGTGGGGATGTTTTCCAGCCATTGGTTTAAGGCCGCTTCCAGGGGTTGGCTGACCTGCCTGGCTTCGGCCCGGGCCAGGCTGCCGTGACCGATTTTCTTGTTACGAAACTGGACGACGGCATCCAGAAAGTGTATCAAGCCCACCTTTTTGGGGGGCTTTAAGCCGGTGCATTGAGACAGGGTTTGGACGGCATCGGCAATCGGTTCATCACGATAAATGTAGCGCAGGTTGGTGGAAAGGAAGGTGGGCGTTTGGGTGTTGAGCGCGTCGGTGATGGTTTTGAGCAAGGTGAGCCAATGACCCAGGCTGGGCTTGCCCAAGTCTAACCTGGCCGCCTTTACTTTGTTGTTGAGCGTGCCCGTATGCAAACACAAGCCCAGCCCAACCAGAGACAGGTGTTGGACGGTCCCTTCAAAAAGGTCGATCATCTTGCGCACCCGGAGTTGGACCTGGTTTTCCAGGCGCATCGACTCGTACAGCTTGGCGATGGGGAGGGGATAGTGCAATCTAATTTTTTCAACAGTGTTCATCGTTCTATTCAGCCTCCTGTACCTGACTCTTTTTACTTCCGTTTGGGCACAAATCGCAAAAGATGGTAAGAACAGGGTAATAAATAGGGCAACAAGGCAAAAAGACAAGATTTTAGGCCGAAAGCACCGAAATTTCTAAAGAAATAGGAAAGAATTAAGTCTTACCTCTG
>DAOUMU010000084.1:0-10287 GCA_034409055.1 Anaerolineae bacterium | reverse complement strand
CTTTGTATTTGCCGTAGTAGTCCAGGTCGTCCTCGCTCAGGCCGACCGACTCGGCCACTTCTTTGATGGGTTTGAGCACCGCTTCCTGGGCGATCTCAATATCGCTTGGTACGGGGTGTCGAATGGTAATCATTTTACAAACCTCCCTGTTTGAATAATTTGAGTAGTACCATAACAACTTATAAATTTATATATGCTACTTACTGCGTTTTAAGTATCTGTCACGACTTTGCCTCGGCTGCTTTCTGCCGCCGACGATAGGCTTGGATCCAACGCATCCCGTAGTCATCTCGACCCATGGCCAGGTCAGCCGCCAGCACGGTGGTGGCTATCTCCGTGACCAGTGGGTTGGCGATGGGGCAGGTCATACCAACATAGATAGCCATCGCGATGAAAGCGGAATTGATGTATTTGCGGTCGGGCATACCATAGGAGATGTTGCTGGCCCCCATCGTTATATTGACCCCAAACTCCTTCACAACCAACTTGATGCTCTCAAGCGCGACTCGGCCGGCCTGGCTATCGGCCCCCACTGTCAGCGCCAACGGATCAATGATCACATTCTCCGGGGCAATGCCCAGTTTGCCTGCCCGCTTGATGATTTTACCTGCCACGGCCAGTCGGGCTTCGGGTGTCTCCGGGATACCATCGTCGTCCATACACAGGCCAATGACCGCAGCGTTATACTCCTTGACCAGCGGCAGCACCGCCTTCAACGAGCGCTCTTCGCCATTGACCGAGTTAACCAGGGCTTTACCCTCATAGAGTGAGAGCGCCGCCGCTAACGCGGCCGGATCGGCAGTATCAATGCATAACGGCACGTCAGTCTCTTCCATCACGATGCGCAGCAACTGCTGCAGCAGGACTGGCTCGTCAGCTCCAGGGACACCCGCGTTCACGTCCAGAATCCCTGCCCCCGCAGCGACTTGATTGATGGCATCTTGGCGCACCATATCGAAGTTTCCCTCTTGCAAAGCGGCCTGCAACTTCTTGCGACCGGTCGGGTTGATCCGTTCACCGATGATCACCGTGGGGTTGCTCCGGCTGATCTCAACGGTTTGAGTTTTAGATGAGACAACTGTGGTAAGATTTTCTGTCATATTTCACCTCATAAAAATAATTTTGGGGTGGCGTTTTCCTCGCCTTTGCTCTCTATTTTCTCAGGCATACTGCTCTTCCGCTCGACGGACAATGGCTCGAATGGCCTGAGCTACATCGTCTGGCAGCGGTTCCGGCTTATGTTCGGCCAGAATAGTCTCTACCCGTTCGGCAGCTCGCTCGGCTAAGGTCTCGCCCCCCTTGGCCAGCCAGCCTTCATAATTGTCTCGCTCGAACAGGTCGGGATACCACCGCTCACGGAAATGCTTAAAGGTGTGCTCACTCTCCAGGAAATATCCATCCGGGCCGATTTCGTCAATCAAATCCAGGGCCAGGGTCTCGTCGTTGATCTCCACCCCGCGTACAAAGTGCTCCAACCAGCCCAGAATCTCGTTGCAGATGACCAGTTGAACCAACGACCCGGTCAGACCCGACTCCAGGTAACCCAGGTCGTGGACGATGTTGCCGCCACCCAAAACGTCGGTCATCAGCGTCAGGGCCGCCTCGGCAGCGGCCTGCTGATCCACCACCTTGGACTCACTACATCCGGCCAGAGCGAACATCGGTAGTCCCAGAAAGTGAACGAAATCAGAAACCAGGGACCGCTTGTCAGGGTCGGCATAGGGTTGGACGGTGGTCCGCATATCCAGCATGTTGCCCCCCCAACCGGGCATAATGAAGGGCGCTCCCTCCCGCTTGAGCTGTGATAGAACCAACCCGGTCAGGGCACCGGCCTGCGCCACGACCATCGCTCCGGCCGGGGTGACCGGGGCTGTTGCCCCTCCTTGGGTGGAGGGAATGTAGGTTGCTGGCAGGCCCTTACCCGCCATGTACAGTAATTTTTGGACCGCCTCTTCGTTGTGAATCAGCCCGGTGGTGACGTTGATGTAAGGAGCAATCATCGGTTTGCGCTGCAAGGCTTCCGGGCCACCGACCACCGCCTCGGCCATTTCTACGGCATCCACGCAGCCGGAAAATTCGGTGGTGACAAAGAAAATTGTTTTAGTGGTGTGGTTGAGCATGGCCTCCATCTGGTAGCGGTCCACCACCACTTGCGGCACGTCCTCCGGTAGAAACATACACATCACGAAATCAACGTTGGGCAACGCATCGATTACGGTGACACCCTCGACAATGTCTTGTAACACCGCCCGACGATGCTCGCCGGTGTGATGGTCAATGATGTTCAAGCAATCAGAGCCGGTGCCGAAGAAACTGCGGTAACCTTCCACCGGCATAGCCGGATACCCGTGCCGGTCGTACAGCGTTACCCGTTTGGGGGCAGTGCTCAACGCTTTTTCAACCAGCCCGGCCGGAATACGCACCCGGTTACCATCGGTGGCAGACACGCCGGCCTTTTTGAGCAGGTCTAACGCCTCCTGGTCGTATACGCGCACCCCGGTGCGTTCCAGGACTTTCAAACAGGCCCAATAAAGCTTTTGGCATTGCTCGTCCGAGAGCCGCCGGTACTGCACACTACCGAAAGAGTAGTCATTGCTACATATATTTGCCATTTATACAGTCTCCATATATACTAATAATTTTTTTACCCCTTAACACCGCTTCAAAAAGCATACTTAGGCGAGCGTATCTTGGTCGAACTGCTAATTTTTTAAGGCACGACGCCAAATGAAAAAACCGCTGAGATTCGCACCGCAACCATGCGCGAAACTGAGCGGTTTTTTATCGATCCGCTACACGCTGCTAATTTCAGACTCGACGTCCAAGGGGCGACCTTGATTATGCTAATGCACCGGACAATGAGGCATATGGAGCATGGAATGTCACCCGCCTCACCTGGCTGCCACATCGCAAGCCTCTCCACTGTACCGTAGAACTATTGGCTCCTTTTTATAAGGTATCTTTGATATATCAAAAATATATCAAAAAACAGGTATTTTTTATCCCTGTTACTCAGGGATGATCATCACTCAATTCTGGATTTTTTGGGGCAGGATGTCGAGACGGAGCCATTTTACACTCGACCCAGTATACTCAATAAATACGGTCGAATATAGTGTTAAATGTCATTACTAAATTAGACAAATGTCACTATTCAATTAAACTAACTGTGATATACTTCTAATATATTAGCCACGGAGGCTATAGTATACTATAATATCAGAAATTTGCAACTTGGATGAAAGCCGCCGAGTTCTGGTCTGTTTATGGGCTGATCTCGGCGGTATAGCGTATTAATTGCTGCCATCAGGAACGAATCATCTTATTACAAGGAGTTAAACAAACAATGCCCATATTTTCACCCCGACGTTATCAACCCCCTTTCAATCCTGTTCGCCGGGAGTCGTGGCCTGTGCGGACATTTACCGCTTTTGAAAGGACCATTAAAGGTTGGCTCTTTGGCTGCCGCATGTGTGGTAACTGCATCTTGCAAGAGACGGCCTTTGTCTGCCCTATGACCTGCCCCAAGGGCTTGCGTAATGGCCTGTGTGGTGGGGCCAGCCCCGAACATTGCGAGGTTGATCCGTCACGTCCTTGCACCTGGTACATGATCTACGAGCGGGCCGAATGGATGGGCCGTCTGGACACGCTGATCGAGATCAATGCCCCCATTGACGGTTCGCAGGCCGGGCACGAAACGTGGTTGGATATGATCAAACGCTGGCGTGAGTGGAAGCAGGGACCCTATCCGCTGGACTTTTTCTTTAACCGCCAGAAATTCAACCGGGAATGGAAGCAATTCTTCTATAAGTTACGCCAGCCTGATTGGTGGCAGGGGGATGCCCTCTACCACCCCCCGGCCTACGAGGAACCGATTTCCCTGTTAGAGGCCAATCTGCGCACCGGTATTTTCGTCACCACGGCCGAGGTGGCCCCCCCGTTGAACGTATCCCAAGAGCTTATCCAAGAGAAAGTAGGCTGGCTCCAGGGCTATGTGACGGCAGCCAACTTTACCGACAACGCCTCGGCCTCGGCTCGTATGAATAGTATGGCTTCTAGCAAGATTTGCCTGGACGCCGGTTTGGAACCGGTGATGCAGCTCCAGGCCCGCGACCGCAGCCGGGTCGTCATTGAATCGGACGCCATGGGGGCCGCCGGCTTGGGTATTCGTAACATTCTCTGTCTGAGCGGTGACCATCAGAGTTTTGGCCCTTCTCCGATGACCAAACCCGATCAGTTTGATATGGACGCGGTCCAGGTTCTGTGGATGCTGCGCCGCATGCGCGACGAGGGAGTGTACCTGGATGGGCGCAAGCTCAAACAGCCCCCGCAATTTTTCCTGGGGACGGCAGCCGCACCTTTTGGGGTCCCGCCCCAGTACGAAGCGATCCGAGCCGAAAAGAAAATCAACGCTGGTGCTCAGTTCATCCAAACCCAACCCGTCTACGACTACAATAAGTTCACCGACTGGCTGGAAGCCCTCGACAAGCGTAACTTGCTGGACAAGGTTTACATCCTGGCCGGGCTCATCCCCATCAGAAGCTCACGAGCGGTTCATTTTATGGTCAATGTGCCGGGCGTAGTCATTCCGCCTGAAATTGTCAAGCGTATAGACGAAGCGGGTGACAAGGAAGCACAACAGGAAGAGGGCGTGATGATCGCTCTCGAAACGATCGAGAAGCTCAAGAACACCCCAGGTATCAACGGGATGCACATTATGGCCATCCATTGGGAATCGATTGTGCCGCGCCTGGTAGAAGAGTCAGGCGTCCCCCGACCGGTCATCCAGGCCTGGCCGGAGCGCGTTCTCACTCCAGAGCCAGTGCTCTATCAGACCCCGTAGGCGCACGTAACATTTGGGGCGTTTGTTTGCGTAACTTACTCTGATGATCTTCTATGAGTGCCCACCAACCTGTGGTGGGCACTCTTGGGTTTGTGCCGATTGTGTTCTTGAGGAAGCTGCGTTATAATTCTCCCACCTATGGTATACAGGAGAAAAAGTCATGGAGCTTCAATTTTGCGGAGCGGCGCAAACTGTCACCGGCTCGATGCATCTGCTCAAGGTCAATGGCTACAATATTTTATTGGACTGCGGCCTGTATCAGGGGCGTCGTAAAGAAGCGTTTGAACGGAACAGAAACTTTCCCTTTGACCCCACCGAAATTGATGCCCTGATTTTATCCCACGCCCATATTGACCACACCGGCAATGTGCCCACCCTGGTCAAGCAAGGGTATCGAGGGCCGATTTGGGCCACTTCGGCCACCCGTGACCTGTGCGCGATTATGCTGTGGGATTCGGCCCATATTCAAGAAAGCGACGTGAAATATGTCAATAAACGCCGGCTGAAACGGGGTCAAAACCCTTTTGAGCCACTTTATACCCAGGCTGATGCCGTGGAAGCTTTGAGCCTGTTTCAATCAATCGGCTATAACCGGCCCTTTCAAGTGGTACCGGGCGTGCAGGCTCACTATCGAGAGGCCGGTCACGTGCTGGGTTCGGCCTCGGTAACCCTGGATATTGACGATGGGGAAAAACAAAAATGCTTGGTTTTCAGTGGCGACATCGGCCGCAAGCATCTACCTATCCTACGTGACCCGGCCCCGGTTGAAGGGGCAGATTTTATTATTATGGAAAGCACCTACGGCCAGCGTTACCACGAATCGCCGGGCCAGGCTCAGGCTGCCCTGAAACAAGCTGTGCTGGAAATTTACGAGCAGAAAGGTAAGTTGATTATTCCAGCCTTTGCCGTCGGTCGCACCCAAGAGGTGGTTTACGCCCTGCATGAACTGACCGATAGAAATGAGATTCCCAACATCGACGTCTTTGTCGATAGTCCCCTGGCCGTCAATGCCACCGAAATTTTTCGCCTGCACCCGGAGGTATACGATCAGGAAACCAGGGATTTTTTGAGCGAAACCAATAGCCGGGATCCGTTTGGTTTTGAGGGGGTAACCTACATTCGTGAGGTGAACGACTCTAAAGCCCTGAACGACCTTGATCAATCGGCGGTTATTATCAGCGCCTCCGGGATGTGTGAGTCGGGCCGCATTTTACATCATCTCAAGAACAACATTACCCATAGGCGCAATATGATCTTATTTGTCGGCTATCAAGCAGAACATACCCTGGGCCGTAAGATTTTAGAAGGTCGACCAGTTGTGCCCATTTTTGGCGACGATTACACCGTGGCCGCCAGGGTAATGAAAATTGACGGTTATTCGGCTCACGCTGACCATAATGGCTTACTCAATTGGCTTAAAGCCGCCCAGGAACGAGGCAATCTGCAAAAGCTCTTTTTAGTGCATGGTGAAAGTGAGAATGCCATAGCCCTGGCTGAAGCAGCTCGCGAGCAGGGCGTGCCGGAAGTCTATGTGCCAGCCCACGAGCAGAGTTTTGTGTTGTAAAACGGGATGTGGGATTGAGTATAATTATTCTTTGGAGACATTTTCTTATGGCCGTTAGAGACATTGTCCTCTTCAGTGAAAATGAAGCCGCCTTGCGCAAAGAAAGCCAGCCCGTCAGGGTGGTCAACCGGCGTATCAAAAAGTTGGTCAGGGATTTGAAGGACACGTTGCTGGATCACCCGGAAGGGATTGGTCTGGCCGCTCCTCAGATTAATATGCATAGCCGGGTCATAGTGGTCCGGCTGGATAGTCGAAACGAAGATAAGGATCAACCTGATCCACCCATTGCCCTGATTAACCCGGAAATTATTGAGGCTAAGCATAAGGAAAGAGATTTTGACGGCTGTCTCAGCTTTCCCGGCCTCTTCGCCGAAACCGTTCGACCTCATTATTTAAGGGTGACCGGCCTGGACGAATGGGGCAAGCCTTTTGATCGTGTCTTTGAGGGGTTTGATGCGGTGTTGGTTCATCACGAGATTGATCATCTGGATGGCGTGCTATTCATCGACCGGCTTGATAAGCTAGAGGATCTGTACCGGGTGGAAAAAAATAAGGATGGCGAACTGGTCCGTGTGCCAGTAACAACGATTATGGAAGTGTAAAAAACGAGTCTTGACTTTCGTCATTCGTCACACATCCCCTGTGGATTTATCATTCCTCGACGGTCGGTGGTCTGTTGTCAGTCAATACTTTTACGTAAAAGCAAATACGAAGGAGGTAGGTACTATGGCAGAAAGAGCCTTATCTCGCACCCAAGTGGTTTTGGCTCAACAGGAACGGGCCCGGTACTGGTTTGGGGCCCAGGTTACAATTTGGTGGATCGTTATTCTGGGCTTGCTCCTCTTTGCCTTTAGCGGGGTTCGCTTTGAGCTTGGCCCAATTGCCATCAAAACGATTAAGCTGGATACTGAATTCATGAAACTGTGGGCCCCTTTTATTAGTAAGGGGGTACCCCAAACAATTTACATTTCTATTATTTCCATCCTGTTTGCCAGTCTTCTAGCCTTACTATCGGCCCTGGGCCGTCTCTCCGGGATCCCACCGTTGGTGGCCCTATCCGGCTTTTATGTGTCGCTCATTCGCGGCACCCCTCTTTTGCTGCAAATATTTTTCTTTTTCCTGGCTCTGCCTCAAATTGGGATAAGATTATCCGGTCCGGTAGCCGGCATTACGGCCCTCTCGCTGAATTATGGCGCTTATATGAGTGAGATATTCCGGGCCGGGATTGAAAGCGTCAGCAAAGGACAACGGGAAGCGGCCATTGCCCTGGGCATGACCAACTGGCAGATGATGCGCCGGATCGTACTACCCCAGGCATTGCGTCTGGTGGTCCCGCCCTCGGGTAACGAGTTTATTGCCATGCTTAAAGATTCGGCCCTGGTGGCAACCACCGGCTTTGTGCAAGAAACTTTTTGGCGAGCCCAAAAGGTTGGCCGGGCAAACTTTAGAGGCTTAGAAGCACTGGCCATCGCTGCGGTTTGGTATTGGCTCATGACCATTATCTTTACTGCCTTGCAAGCCAGACTGGAAAGATATATGGCCAGAGGAGAGCGTTAATCATGGCGATTGTCGAAATTGAAGATTTGCATAAAAATTTTGGTCCCTTAGAAGTACTCAAAGGCATTTCGATGGAGGTCAAACAGGGCGAGGTGGTCACTATCATTGGCCGCTCCGGCTCCGGCAAGTCGACCCTGTTACGCTGCGTGAATTTTTTGGAACAACCGACCCACGGCAAAGTGACCGTGGATGGCCTGTCGGTTCACGTGGAGCAGCACAAACTGACCAAGGAGCAAAAGCAAACCATTCACGAAATCCGGTTGCGGACCGGCATGGTTTTTCAAGAGTTTAATCTCTTTCCGCATTTAAGCGTCATCGAGAACTTAATTGAAGCCCCGGTCACTGTAAAAAGAATGAACAAGGATAAGGCCATTGCCATTGCCGAAAAATTCCTGGATAAGGTCGGTATGAGCAATAAGCGGGATGAATTTCCCAACCGTCTCTCCGGCGGGCAAAAGCAACGGGTAGCCATTGCCCGGGCCTTGACAATGGAACCCAAAGTGATGCTTTTTGATGAGCCGACCAGCGCCCTCGACCCGGAGTTGATCGGCGAGGTGTTGGAAGTTATGCGCCAACTGGCTAACGAGGGTATGACCATGCTGGTCGTTAGCCACGAAATGGATTTTGCCCACGACGTTTCCCACCGGGTGGTGTTTATGGAGGATGGGGGCATTGCCGAGCAGGGCCCACCCGGGCAACTGTTTGACAACCCCCAGGACCCCAGAACCCGCATGTTCTTGCAGCGAATTATTGGGGAGAAGCAGAGCGAAGCATAATTCCATTGAGTGAATGGCTACAAAAGAAAAAATCGACTCGAAAAAACTTGAAGAAGACAGCGAACTGTTACTTGACTTTGATAAACTCAAGAAAGTAACCCAATCTCGTGAGGCTGTGTTGCCGGTTGCTGTCCAGGACGTGAACAGCCAAGAACTGCTGCTGGTGGCGTATGTTAATGAAGCGGCCCTAAAATATACCCTGGCGCATGGTGTGGCCGCTTTCTGGAGTACCTCCAGAGATGAGTTATGGGTTAAGGGGGCTACATCCGGCGACACGTTAGAAATCGTGGAGATTCGGGTAAATTGCGAACAGAATTCTTTATTGTACCTGGTCAGACTCCTGGGTGAAGGCGTGTGTCATACCAAAGGGACTGACGGGAAATCACGCAAAAGTTGTTACTACCGCAAAATCCGAGACGGGCAATTGGTTTTTGTCAGTGAGCAGGAAAGGAAATCCTAATCCGTGAATATATTGAAACTGGGTTTGCCCAAAGGCAGTCTTCAGGAATCAACCGTCAAGCTTTTTGGAAAAGCAGGTTACAAAATCGTTATGTCGGGCCGGTCTTATGTGCCCCATATTGACGATCCTGAGATTGAGTGTCTGATGTTCCGTACCCAGGAGATGGCGCGTTATGTGGAGCGGGGCGTGTTGGACGTTGGGCTGACCGGTAAAGACTGGATTACCGAAAATAATGCGGACGTGGTGGAAGTAGAAGACCTGGTCTATAGTAAAGCTACCGCCAAAGTGTACCGCTGGGTTTTGGCCGTACCGGAAGATTCAGATATTCAAAGCGTGAAGGACCTTGAAGGTAAACGCATCGCCACCGAATTGGTCCAGGCGACCAGGCAGTATTTGCAGAAGCACGGCGTATCGGCCGAGGTGGAATACTCCTGGGGGGCAACAGAGATAAAAGTACCTTATCTGGTCGATGCGATCGTTGAGGGCACGGAAACCGGGGCCTCGCTGCGAGCGCACCACCTCCGGATTGTAGACACGGTCGTGGAATCGAATACTAAACTAGTGGCCAACCGTCAAGCCTGGGCCGATCCCTGGAAACGGGAGAAGATTGAGCGGTTGGCGGTACTCCTGAAAGGGGCCTTGGAGGCCGAGGGCAAAGTGGGCCTGAAGATGAACGTGCCTAAAGCCAAACTGGCCCAGGTCTCGAAGCAACTCCCGGCCCTACATACGCCGACCATTTCCAATCAGATCGATAAGGCATGGGTAGCCCTCGAAGTGGTCATCGACAAGCAGGCTGTGCGGGACGTTATTCCAAAAGTAAAGAAAGCCGGGGCCGAGGGTATTATTGAGTATCCGCTGAATAGTGTCATCTACTAGGGCGTGTTGACATTTCGGATTATGTCACGCCTGGCGTGAGCAACCAAAGGGAGCGAAGAATCTCCTATTTCGCCTTGAATTTGTCGTCGTTGCTGGGGATTCCTCGTCGTTTATGCCCTTTGGGTACTGCGCTCCTCGGAATGACATGAGGGTAGGCAGTTACTCCTGCCGTACCTCATACCTCCTCGGATCGGCCTTTAATGCCTCTACC
>DAOUMU010000083.1:0-2068 GCA_034409055.1 Anaerolineae bacterium | reverse complement strand
CACATCACTTGGATAGGCTTTGCGTTCCATCGGGTTTCCTTTCTCTTTCTTGGTTTAACCCGATAGTTTATCTACCTTTCCTTATAGCTTGATTAATATTTTACATAACTTTTAAAACACCCTCTGAGACAATTTACTGTGGTGTAGCAAAGAATGTACAGTTGAAAGTATACAGTGCAGTAGTGGATTGGTACATTGCCAGGAACATAGATAAGAATTGGGAAGTCGGAAATTATACGCTTAATGATGGTCAGGCAATGAGCTTATTGTTATCATCCCCATCTTTTGTGGGTGATAATTTACAGCAAGCCATTTCTACTTGCCTGATACGCCGCTCTTTTACTACAAGGGCAAATCTAAACACTAAAATAGCGGAGGTTTATTTTGATGATTTGGCATCTTATTTTCGTGACTATCAAAAAGAACACGATATAAAGATTACACCTTTTCAACGTCTGTGTGAAATTGCCCACGTATATATGTTTTTCATTGGTCACTCCAAAAGCCCACAACAACAATTACCCCGTTATGAATTTTTCTACACAGAATCTCTTGGAACCATATCAGAAGTACAACAAAAGACATTATCTGCCTTACAACACTGCGGCTTAATGAATGATGAAGATCATTCTTTCTTGGCCGATAAACCGATCACGTATCTTATTCCATCTGTTACCCAACAAGCACATCTTCTTTCAAAAGATGTTGGAAAATATATTGATACGGCTACCGGGCAGTGGATTATGGCACGTTATCGGAGTATGTTACCAAAAACTTAAGGTAATCGAACAATGCAAATCGTCGCCGGCCTCAACCTAAAAGGTCAAAAACCTAGAGTTTGGAATCCAGATTCGCCCTATTATTTAGTTGATTTAAAGGCTGTTATGGTCTCGTATGCCGAGTTTAATGGCAAACCTATTCGCCGTCGTAGAGCAATGGAACAAGGTTTGCGGGGTTATCTGAATATTCCTGACCACATATCAATCTATTTAGACAACGGAGCTTTTTATTTTTTGAAAAGGGGAGGCAAAATACCCTGGCGGGAATATGAGGAGTTTGTTCGAGAGGCACGTCCAGACTGGTACCCCATCCCCCAAGATTACATCCCTGCGCCACGTATGACCGATGAGGAGCAACAAGAGTGCCTGCGCCAAACAATGGAAGTTAATCAAGCTTACCGGCATGATGGTTTTGTCCCCGTTATCCATATCAGCCGCCATTTGAATGAATACCTGCGCCAATTGCGGGCCGATGAGCAATTGCAGGCCAAACCATCCGTGGCTCTGGGCGGTATTGTGCCTAATTTATTACGTATGCCCAAAGCGATGTCATACAGTGATGTATTGAACAGTGTGCGCCACACCCGCACTGAACTGACTGGTAAACACCTACACGTTTTTGGCGTTGGTGGTACAGCTACGCTGCATCTGACCGCCTTACTAGGCGTGGATTCAGTAGATTCGGCTGGTTGGCGTAATCGAGGCGCACGGGGCATAATCCAACTACCTGGCCGGGGGGAAAGAATAGTGGCTAATTTAGGTAATTGGCGAGGACGAGAACCAAGTGAGGATGAGTGGGAGGAGTTAGCAGCCTGTCCATGTCCGGCGTGTCAACAGTTTGGTGTTGAGGGACTGCAAACCAAGGGAATACAGGGATTTTGCAACCGCGCCACCCATAATTTGTGGACCCTATTGGACGAAGCACGCCAAATTGATGAGCATTTAGCAGCAGGAACATATACCGATTGGTATATGGGACACATACAGAACTCTATTTACTTACCACTCATTCAACAGTCTGTTGCCTGGCTAGATGAGGAATAAAAATTATGCTTACCTATCTAACCATCAATCTATTCAAATCACCCGCCCAAACATTAGTCAACACTGTCAATACATTGGACTTTGGACAAATTTGATTCAACTATGACGCCTATAATGATTCATATTCAGCATAACATAAAGTTAACCTGCGAAAGTAGGTATGCACTTTAACAATTGCAAAGAAATGGGGTATCCTGACTGCCAACAAATCTACTCAACCAGGAAAAGATAGATGCAGACAGCAA